>JAEWOJ010000210.1 GCA_023399815.1 Pseudomonadota bacterium
CGACTCCGCTGGTCGACCGTCGAGCCATGCGCTTCCTGCACCGTGGCGGCGCATGGAACCATGTCGCCATGCAGCAGGCCATCGCCGATGCCGGGCTGGAAGAAGCCGAGATCACCAACGAGCGCACCGGCATCATCATGGGCTCGGGCGGTCCTTCCACCCGCGCCCTGATCGACGCCTATGACAAGGCCTGCGAAAGCGGCTCCTCCAAGAAGGTCGGCCCCTTCGCGGTGCCGAAGGGCATGTCCTCGACCGCCTCGGCGACATTGGCCACCTGGTTCAAGATCAAGGGCGTGCACTATTCGATCAGCTCCGCCTGCGCGACCTCGAATCACTGCATCGGCAACGCCTATGAGCTGATCCAATGGGGCAAGCAGGACGTCGTCTTCGCCGGCGGCTGCGAGGAGCTGGACTGGACGCTCTCCGTCCTCTTCGACGCCATGGGCGCGATGTCCTCCGACTTCAACGGCACGCCGGCCCGCGCCTCGCGCGCCTATGACGTCGCCCGCGACGGCTTCGTCATCGCCGGCGGCGCCGGCGTCGTCGTGCTGGAGGAACTGGAGCACGCCAGGGCCCGCGGCGCCAAGATCTATGGCGAGATCGTCGGCTATGGCGCGACCTCGGACGGCTACGACATGGTCGCCCCCTCGGGCGAGGGCGCGGTGCGCTGCATGCGCATGGCGCTCGAAGGCGTGAAGAGCAAGATCGACTACATCAACCCGCACGGCACCTCGACTCCGGTCGGCGACGGCAAGGAGATCGAGGCGATCCGCGAGGTCTTCGGCGCCGGCGACAAGAGCCCGCCGATCTCGGCGACGAAGTCGCTGACCGGCCATTCGCTCGGCGCCACCGGCGTGCAGGAGGCGATCTACTCGCTCCTGATGCTCAACAACGACTTCATCTGCGAGAGCGCCCATATCGACGAGCTCGATCCGGCCTTCGCCGACATGCCGATCGTGCGCAAGCGCATCGACAATGCCGGCCTCGGCACCGTGCTCTCGAACTCCTTCGGTTTCGGTGGCACCAACGCCACCATCGTGATGAAGCGCCTGGAGGTCTGAGAGCGCCATGCTCTTCATGGTGATCGAGCATTTCGATCAGGCCCGCGTGAAGGATGTCTACGCCCGCTTCCAGCATAGCGGGCGGATGGCGCCGGCCGGCGTGCGCTATGTCGAAAGCTGGGTCTCGGCCGATCTCGGCCGCTGCTTCCAGATCATGGAATGTGACGATATCGCGTTGCTGCAGGAATGGGTCCTGCAGTGGAACGACCTCGTGCGTTTCGAGATCGTGCCGGTCTCCACCTCGAAGGCCGCCGCTGCCGCGATCACCAAGACCGATTAGCCAAGACGACCATGCTGGCGCCGGCAATGGCCCGGCAATGTTGATGCGCCGTTCAGAGTTCGACCGACCAGATCCGCCGACTTTCCTCCGTTTCCCGCCTTCGGGCCAAGCCTGAAGACCCTTCCGAGTTTGCCATGCTCCCGCTGATGCACAACAAGCGCGGCCTTATCATGGGCGTCGCCAATCAGAATTCGATTGCCTGGGGCATTGCCCGCACGCTTCACGCCCATGGCGCCGAGATCGCCTTCACCTATCAGGGCGATGCGCTCGGCAAGCGCGTCCGGCCGCTGGCGGAGAGCATCGGCTCGAAGCTGGTGGTGCCCTGCGATGTCGAGGACAGCGCCTCCGTCGATGCCGCCTTCGCGACGCTGGACGAAGCCTGGGGCGGCGATCCCGAGCGCAACACGCTCGATTTCATCGTCCATGCCATCGGCTTCTCCGACAAGAACGAGCTCAAGGGCCTCTATGCCGATACCAGCCGCGAGAATTTCTCGCGCACGATGGTGATCTCCTGCTTCTCCTTCACCGAAATCGCCAGGCGCGCGGCCGAGCGCATGCCCAGGGGCGGCAGCATGATCACGCTGACCTATGGCGGCTCGACCCGGATCATGCCGAACTACAACGTCATGGGCGTCGCCAAGGCGGCGCTGGAGGCGAGCGTGCGCTATCTCGCCGGCGATTACGGCCCGCGCGGCATCCGCGTGAACGCGCTCTCGCCCGGACCGGTGCGGACGCTGGCCGGCGCCGGCATCTCCGACGCGCGCGCCATGCTGTCCTGGCAGCGTGCCAATTCGCCGCTGCGCAAGTCGGTTTCGCTTGAAGAGATCGGCGGCTCGGCGCTCTATTACCTCTCGGATCTCTCCGGAGGTGTCACCGGCGACATCCATCATGTCGATGCCGGCTATCACATCACCTCGATGCCGGCGCTGGATTCGCTGCGCGCGGCCGATAGCGGCAACGGCGACTAGCCGGAACCCCGTGGCCGGAGCGCGGTTTTCCTTTGAGCGAAAGGAGGGTGCGCGATGGTCATGGTCAAATATGAGGTGGTCGAGCACGACGGTGGCTGGGCCTACAAGGTTGGCGGGGCCTTGTCGGAGACATTTCGGACTCACGACGCGGCGTTGAAGGCGGCGACCCGCGCCGCCGCGCGCCAGACGGTGGCGGGCAACACCGACGGGATCGTCTACCAGGACC
>JAEWOJ010000074.1 GCA_023399815.1 Pseudomonadota bacterium
GGGCTGTCCCGGGGGAGAGTCCGGTCGCGACTCACGTCGCTCCTACCGGGCGTTCAGCCTTTCACGCTGCCCAGCAGCAGGCCCTGGATGTAGTAGCGCTGCAGCAGCAGGAACAGCAGCAGCACCGGCACCACCGTGATCACCGCGCCGGCCATCATCATCTCCACGTCCATGATGTGCTCGCGCGAGAGCGAGGCCAGCGCCACCGGCAGGGTGTAGTGCTCCTGGTCGGTGAGCACGATCAGCGGCCACATGAAGTCGTTCCACGCGCCCATGAAGGTGAAGATCGCCAGCGTCACCAGCACCGGCTTGAGCATGGGCAGCACGATCTGGAAGAAGATGCGCGCCTCGCCGGCGCCGTCGATGCGCGCGGCCTCCAGCAGTTCGTCGGGGATCGAGCGCGCGTACTGCCGCACCAGGAAGATGCCGAACACGCTGGCCAGCGCCGGCACCACCACCCCGCCCCAGGTATTGACCAGCCCCAGCTGCTTCATCAGCAGGAACAGCGGCAGCATCGCCACCTGCGCCGGGATCACCAGCGCCGCCAGCAGCGCCTGGAACACCCGCTCGCGGCCGGCGAAGCGCAGCTTGGCGAAGGCGTAGCCGGCCAGCGTGTTGAACAGCAGCGAGCCCAGGGTGATGCCCACCGACATGCCCAGGCTGTTGAGGAAGTTGCCGGCCATGCCGGTGCGCGCGAACAGCTCGCGGTAGTTGGCCACGGTGGCCTGCGCCGGCAGCAGCGGCGGCGGGAACTGCGAGGCCTGCCCGCTGGGCATGAACGACACCGACACCATCCACGCCAGCGGCGCCAGGCTGACGAGCGCCAGCAGCAGCAGGGCGCCGTTGATCCACCCGCTCCAGGCGCGCGATTGCCCGATCTGGCGGCTCATACCAGCTCCTTGCGCCGGCCGAAGCGCAGCATCAGCGTGGTCACGCCGAGGATGATCAGGAACAGCAGGAACGCCACCGCCGAGGCGCGCCCCAGGTTCCACCACTTGAAGCCTTCCTCGAACATGAAATACAGCACGCTCACCGTGCTCTGCAGCGGATCGCCACGGGTCATCACGTAGGGCTCGGCGAACAGCTGGAAATAGCCGGACACGGTGATCACGCCGACCACCAGCAGCACCGGCCCGAGCATCGGCAGGGTGATGTGCAGGAACTGCTTCCAGCGCGAGGCGCCGTCGATGCGCGCGGCCTCGTACAGGTCGCGCGGGATGGCCTGCAGCCCGGCCAGGAAGATCACCATGTTGTAGCCGAAGTTCTTCCACACCGCGAACAGGATGATGGTCGGCATCGCCCAGTGCGGGTCGCCCAGCCAGTCCACCGGGGTGATGCCGGCATGCCCCAGCGCCCAGTTCACCAGCCCGTAGCGGGTATGGAACAGGTAGCGCCAGATCACCGCCACCGCCACCAGAGTGGTCACCACCGGCGCGAACAGGGCGGTGCGGAACAGCGCCTTGAAGCGCGCCACCGGCGCGTTGAGCAGCATCGCCGCGCCCAGCGACAGGGCGATGGACAGCGGTACGCCCAGCGCCACGAAATACGTGGTGTTGCCCAGCGACTTCCAGAACATCGGCGTGCGCAGCAGGTCCAGGTAGTTGTGCAGGCCGACGAAGCGCAGGTTGTGCGGATCGGCCAGCGCGTACAGGTCGAAGTCGGTCAGGCTCAACGCCAGCGCCGACAGCACCGGCAGGCCGAAGAACACGCCGATGACGATCAGCGCGGGCGCGGCGAACACCCAGCCGGCGAGCGGGCCGCGCTTCATCGCGCCGCCTCCGCCTGCTGCTCGACGATCCAGCGCCGCTTGGCGAGGATGCCGTCCACGCGGGCATCCAGCCGCTGGACCGCGGCGTCCTGGTCCAGCCCGCCGCGCACCACCTGTTCGGTGACGATGCGCATCTCCTGGGCGATGCGCTCCCACTCCAGCACCTTGGGCGTGGGCCTGACCCGCTCCAGCTGCTCGCCGAACGCGGCGGCCAGCGGATCCTCGGTCAGGGCCGCGTTCTTCCACACGCTGCGGCGCGGCGGCAGGTCGCCGATGATGGCGTGGAAACGCTGCTGCACGGCCGGCCGCGACAGGAATTCGATCAGCTTCCACGCCTCCGGCTTGTGCCGCGAGGAGCGGAAGATCACCAGGCTGGTGCCGCCGGCGATGCCGGCGCCCGGCCCGTGCGGCCCCGGCAGCGGCGCCGTGCCCCACTCGCCCTCCAGCGACGCCGGCTGGCGCTGCCGGAACTCGCGGATGTTCCAGGGCCCGGACAGGTAGAACACGGTGAAGCCGCGGAAGAACTCGTCCCAGACGTTGGAGATCTGGGTCTCGGACATCTTCGGCGCCCAGCCCCGCTCGAACATGGTGGCGTAGAAGCCCAGCGCGCGGCGGAAGCCGGGGCTGGCGAAATTGCCGCGGGTGTCGTGGTCGCGCAGCAGCGGGTCGTCCTGCTGCAGGGCCAGCGACAGCTGCGGCTCGAACTCGTTGAGCGGCATCAGGACCGGGTAGCGGTCCGGGCCGATCACCCGCTTCAGCGCTTCGTTCATCCGCGCCCACTCGGCCCAGTCGCGCGGCGGGTGGTCGTAGCCGGCCTGGCGCAGCAGGTCCTTGCGGTAGAACAGCAGTCGCGTGTCCACGTACCACGGGATGCCGACCAGCTGCCCCTCGACCACGTTGGTGTCCCAGATGCCGGGGAAGTAGTCGCCCGGCACGACCTCGCGCGAGCCGGCCACGTAGGGCTGCAGCGGCGTGAGCGACTGCAGGGTGGCGAATTCGGGAATCCAGGTGTTGCCGAGCTGGCAGATGTCCGGCAGCCCGTCGGCCGCGTAGGCGGTCAGCAGCTTCTCGTGCGCGGCCGTCCACGGAATGTTCTGCACCTCGACGCGGATGTCCGGGTTCTCGGCCTCGAACTCGCGCACCAGTTCGCCGACCACCTCGGCCTCGCGGCCCATCGCCCAGAAGCGCAGCGTGGTGTCCGTCTGCGGGCGCGCGCAGCCGGCCAGCAGGACCAGGCACAGCAGCGCGGGCAGACGCAGCGTCATCGCCACGCCCTACTGCGGCCGCGCCGCGGGCTTGTCCGCCGCCTTCTGCTCCTGCGCGGCGGCGGCGCGCGATTCGGCGATCCCCACCGCGCGCGCGGCGGCGGCCCTGTCGTCCTTCTGCAGCGGCTGCCACTCCTCCCCTTCCGGCAGCAGCCAGCCGCCGGAGAAGCCGGCGCGCTCCAGGCCCTTGCGGATGTAGGGATTCTTCTTCATCACGTTCCAGACGAACTCGTCGCGGTAGTTGGCGATGCCGGCCAGGATCGGCCCCTGGTCGATCGCGATGTAGTCGCTGGCCACCCAGCCGCGGTCCGGGATCTGGCGCCCGGTCTTGAGCGGTATGTCGTAATTGAAGCTGGGGTTGAATGAATCCAGGAAACCGTAGCTGGAGTACAGGTAGTCGCCGTAGCGCCGGTGCATTTCCTGCGTGGCGGGAATCACCACCTCCGGCGCGAACGGCAGCGAGGAGATCGCCGCCGACGGCACGATGGTGCCGTCGTCGAAGTTCTCGCGCAGGCCGGCGCCGCGCGCCGAGTAGTGGCGGAACTGGCGCTGCTCGCCCTTGTACTCCTGGGTCGTGTTCTGCGGGCCGTCGCCGGCGGTCAGGCCCCAGACGTTCTCGCCGTAGTCCTTCCACTGCATCGGGTTGGCGATGGCGTACTCGCGCTGGGCCAGCGTGGCGCGGCGGCTGTTGAGGAAGTAGTCGATGCCGCGCTCGCGCATGTAGGCATCCTGGATGTCGCGGAAGTCGATCCAGACATGGCTGTACTGGTGGCCGAACAAGGGCCCGAACGACAGGTATTCCTGCCCCTGGAACACGCCCCAGTCGTTGTCGTAGGTGCGCGTCCACACCGTCCAGGCATCGGGCTGGACCGGATGCGTCGGCGAGCCCAGGGCAAGCACGTAGAGCATCATCGCCTCGTTGTAGCCCATCCAGTCGTGCTGGATGAAGCCGCTCTCCGGGAACCAGCCCATCGACACCAGCGGCTTGTTGCGCTGCAGCCACGGCCAGTCCACGCGCCGGTAGATCGTATCGGCGATCTGCCGGATCTCCTTCTCGCGCGCATCGACGCCGTCGTAGTAGGACTGCGCGAACAGCACGCCCATCAGCAGCAGCGCGGTATCCACGCTGGACAGCTCCACCCAGCTGTCGTAGCGGCGGCCATCCTGCATGTCGAGGAAGTGGTAGTAGAAGCCCTTGTAGCCGGCCTTGCCGGTGCGCTGCGGGCCGGTGGGCACGTCGCGCAGGAAGCGCAGCGTCAGCAGGGTGCGGTCCACCGCCTGGGTGCGGCTGACCCAGCCGTTCTCGATGCCGATCGGATACGCGGTCAGGGCGAAGCCGACCGAGGCGATGCTGGCGAACGGCCGCGAGGGATAGCGGTCCGGCGTCAGCCCGTTCTGCTCGTTGGTGGTGTCCCAGAAGAACTGGAAGGTGCGCCGTTCGATGTCGTCGAACAGCGGCGGCAGTTCGGGCTTCATCGGCCGCGGCGGCAGGTCGGCTTCGATCAGGATCACCTGTGGCGGCACTTTCGGCGTCGGCTCGGGCGCCTTGCCGCACCCGCCCAGGAGGCCCAGGGCGAGGCCGGCGGCGATGCACAGCAGCAGCTTGGTGGTACGCGGGATGCTCAAGACGCTTTCCGTTGGGTGGAACGTGGGTGACGCGGGGTTTTCAGTGCCCCGGAAGCGAGGATGAGGGGCGAATGGAATCCGTGATGCCCGGACCAGCGGACGCCATCGCCCTCCCCCTCCCGTCGGCACAGCAGCCTTACCAATCCAGCCCGAAGGACAGCTTGAAGGTACGCGTCGCATACTGGTCCCAGCTGTTGATCGCACCGGTGTTCCAGTTGATGCCGTAACCGCCCCAGTTGGTCCAGTTGAACACGTTGATCACGTCGGCGCGGACCTTCAGCTTCAGGTCTGTGCCGGTGTCCCAGGTCTTGGTCAGCGACATGTCGAACTGCTTGAAGCCATAGGTGCCGTCCGGCTCCCAGCTGCGCGGATGTTCGTAGCCGCTGGTGCCGTCGACATCCCAGCGCTTGATCTTGCTGGCCAGGGTCAGCTTGCCGGACACACTCATGCCCCATGGCAGGTCGGTGAAGCCGCTGACCACCAGGCGATGGCGCGGCGTCCACGCGCCGTCGTACCAGCCGCCGCCCTCGAAGTACCAGCCGTACACCGGGTCCTTCTCGTGGATGTTCTGCTTGGCGTCGGTGAAGGTATAGGCGACGTTGAGGTTCCACGGGCTTTCGGCCGTATAGGGCTTGTCGGCGCCGAGCAGCAGCGCATTGTTCCTGGATTCAAAGCCATTGGTGGCGATGATCAGCCCGCCCAGTCCTGGCAGCCCGCCGCCGCTCCATGGACTGCCAGAGTCGTTGTAGTAGCTGCCGTCGCCGCGGCGGTTGCCGCGCATGATCAGCAGGCCGTCCTTGTAGCGGATGTGCTGCAGCGTGGCCGAGGTGTTCCAGTCGTGGCCCATCAGCTCGAACGTGTTGCGGATGCCGAGGCTGATCTGGTCCGAATACGGCGTCTTCAGGTCGTTGTCGAACATCCAGACCTCGCGACCGGCCTGGGAGGAGTCCGCCAGCGACATCAGGTAGTCGCGGTCGAGCAGTTGCGTGTTCCAGTCCAGGCAGTCGGCGGCCGTCGGGTCGCAGGCATGGCCGGGCGAGTTGATCCTGAACTCGCGGGTCGGGAACGTCGCCTTGGTCAGTTCCAGCTGCAGGTAGTCGAACAGGTTGCGGTCGTAGGAACGGCCGATGCCACCGAACAGCACGTGGCGTTCGTCGCCGCTGAGGTCATAGGAGAAACCGATACGCGGCTGGATCGCGTCCTTGAACGCCTTGCGGTTGTGGCCGTCGCTGATGAAGCGGTTGATGTCGATGCCGCCCAGCGCCAGCGTCTGCGCGTAGGTCTGGCCCGGCGCGGCACCCGCCTGCGGATCCTGGGTGGCGAGCGACGCCAGCACGTCCGCACCGGTGACGTAGTCCAGGTACGAGGGCGTCTTCTCGTAATCCCAGCGCAGGCCCAGGTTCAGGGTCAGGCGGTCGGTGACGTCCCAGTCGTCCTGGAGGTAGAGGCCGAACTGCTTGTTCTTGGAGACCACCGTGCCGCCGCTGGTGCCGGCTGCCGGGCTGCCGAAGCGGACGAAGTACGGCACCGTCCCGCCCTGGTTGATGTCGTAGTAGAACTGCGGGTTGTAGGGTTGCTGCTCGGTGGTGTCCAGGTCCACCTGCTTGTACTTGACGCCGAACTTGACGGCATGGCCTTCCCAGCCGAAGAACGTGGTGTCGTTCTGGAACGACCAGCCCTTCTGGCCCTTGTCCTGCAGGCCGCCATTGCCGGCGCCGGTGCGGAAGATCTGCCTGCCGTCGTTGGATGAGCCGTCGGTCAGCACCATGCCGTTGCCGTAATTGGCCGGCGCCATGCTCCAGAACGCCTTCTCGTAGGTCAGGTGGGCGTCGTTGAGCCAATTGGTGTTGGAGAACTGCCAGTGCAGGTCGTAGCGGTCCTCGTTGACGCCGGCATCGGTGCCGTAGCTGCGCGCGCTCTGCCCGCCGACGTTGCCGATGTCACTTTCCTCGCGGCGCTTGTAGGTCAGGTCGACCAGGTTCTCGTCGTTGATCGACCAGTCCAGCTTGCCGAAGTACAGGTCTTCCTTGAACGGCGTGCTGGCCGCGCCCAGCTGGTCGCGCCATGCCTGCGGCAGATCCGCGGCGGTGCGTCCCTCGCCCGGCGACAGGTCCTGCGGCGCGTTGTATTCCTTGGCCTCGTAGGTGACGAAGAAGTGCGCCTTGTCCTTGATGATCGGGCCGCCGAAGGCCGCGCCGTACTGCTTCTCGCCCGAACGGGTCTTGCCGACGCCGTTCTTCTCGCTTTCACGCGGCTCGCGCCAGTCCTGGTTGGTGTAGTCCCAGAAGAACGAACCGGAGAAATCGTTGGTGCCGGACCTGGTCGCGGCGGTCACGGCGGCCGAGCTGATCTGGTCGTACTCGGCCTTGTAGTTGGAGGTTATGACCTTGTACTCGCCGATGGCCAGCTGCGGGAACGGGTTGCCGCGGCTGGAATCCTGCCCGGTCAGGCCGCCCTGGGTGACGTAGTTCTTCTGCCCGATGCCGTCGATGTAGACGTTGACGTTGTTGGCGCTCTGCACGCCGCCGCGCAGCTTGGTGGCACCGTTGGAGGGGTTCTGCTCGAAACTCATGCCCGGCACGGTGTCGGCAAAGGCCAGGAAGTTGCGCGTCGCCTGCGGCAGCGCCTGGATCTGCTGCGGGGTGATGTAGGTGGCTATTTCCGAGGTCTTGGTCTCGATCGGAGCCTGCGCCGTCACCTGCACCGCATCCAGCGTCGTTGCCGCGCCGCTGGCGGTTTCGGCCACGCCGCCGACGCCCAGGTTCACGGTGGCGGTCTGCCCCACCTGCACGGTGATGTTCTGGCTGCTGCGCTTGCCGCCGGCGTCGACGTCGATGCGGTAGGTGCCCGGCGGCAGGCCGGCCAGCGCGTAGCTGCCGCTGGCGGTGCTCTGCACGCTGCGGGTCAGGCCGGTGGCGAGGTTGGTCGCGGTCACCTGCGCCTGCCCGGCGGGCGACGAATCGGCCATCACCTGGCCACGGATGGTGGCGCCGGTGCTCTGCGCGAACGCGGGCGCGGCGCCGAGCACGAGGCAACTGGCCAGCGCGCAGCTCAGCAGCTGGCGGGACGGGCGCGTCTTGCGATTGGCGGAATGATTCATGGTGCGGCTCTCCGGGTGCGGCAGCGCGGCTGCCATTCGGTTCGTTGCTGGGTCCGGCGCGGGAGCGCCGGATCAGGAAGGTTCTCGTCGGGACGTCGAATCGCGTACGACCAGGCTCGGCGCCAGCGTCGTGCCGCAGGTCCCTTCCGATGCGCCATCGCTGTCGATCAGGTGCAGCAGGTGCGATGTCGCCCGCTCGCCGAGGTCGGCGATGCTGACCCGCATCGTGGTCAATGACGGGTGAACGAAACGTGCCAGCGGGATATCGTCGAAGCCGGCCAGCGCGATCTGCTGCGGCACGCGCACGCCGGCCTGGCCGAAGGCGTACAGGCAGCCGAGCGCCATCATGTCGTTGGCGGCGAACACCGCGTCGGGCAGGCGGGCCTCGCGCAGCAGGGCCAGTCCGGCGCCATGCCCGGACGCCTCGTCGAAGCCGCCGGGCAGGACGATGCCCTCGGCCGCCGGGCCGAAATCGGCCATCGCGTCGCGGAATCCGCGCAGGCGCTCGCGCGCGTCGTGGTTGCGGTCGGGGCCGGCGATGAAGGCGATGCGGCGGTAGCCGGCATCCAGCAGGTGCCGGGTCATGGCCACCGCGCCGACGTGGTCGTCGATGCCGAACGCGGGGTATTGCCCGTCCGCCACCGGCGTATTGATCAGCACCGTGGGCAGCGCCGGCGGCAGGTTGTCGATCAGGAAACCGGGATCGGCCGCATAGGGCGACATGACCAGCAGCCCGTCCACGCGCCCACGCATGGCGCGCAGGGCGACGCCCTGCTGCTCCTGGTCGCCGTGGTAGCTGGACACCAGCAGGTGCCGGCGGTGCGCACGCGCCACGCCGTCGATGCCGCGCATCAGCTCGGAGAAGAATTCGCCATGCAGGTCCGGCAGCACCAGGCCGATGGTCTGCGTGCTGCGGCTGCTAAGGCTGCGCGCGGCGGCATGCGGGGTATAACGGAGCCGGCGGGCCACCTCGAGCACCTGCTGGCGCACCGGTTCGGCGACGTTCTCGTGGCCGTTGAGGGCGCGCGATACGGTGGCGACGGAGACCTTCGCCTCACGGGCAACATCCTTGATGGTGATTGCCGGTTTCGCCACCGCTGTGCCCTCCGCAGACCGTGGTCGCGGCGACTGTAATCGTTTTCAAGTCGATTAGTAAACAATTTGTTACAGAGGATGTCCGGAGGAGGACAAAACGTGTCCTCACCCTGCCCTCGTGACCCCGCATGGAACGGGGGCGAAGCTCCCGCCGTGGCAGTGCCGGGAGAGCTCCAGCAGGACCTGGCCCCCGCCGCATGGGCGGATCAGGCGTCCGCTTCGGCCGGGGTCCGCGCCTGGATCGACAGCGCGTGGATGTCGCTCTGCATCATGTCCCCCAGCGCCGCGTACACCGCGCGGTGCCGCGCCAGCGGCCCCATGCCGGCGAAGGCCTCGCTGACGATGGTCACGTTGAAGTGCCCGCGCCCGTCGCGCGCGCCGGCATGGCCGGCGTGGCGGTGGCTGTCGTCCTCCACCTCCAGCCGCTGCGGGGCGAACGCCGCCTGCAGGGCAGTCCGGATCCGTTCCGGCCGGCTCATGGCAGCGCCTTGCGGAAAGGGCGCACGTCCACGCGCCGGTAGACCCCGGCGGCCACGTAGGGATCGTCCGCGGCCCAGCGGCGCGCCGCGTCCAGGTCGTCGAAGCTGGCGATCACCACGCTGCCGCTGAAGCCGGCCGCGCCAGGGTCCTCCGCGTCGATGGCCGGACAGGGCCCGGCCAGCAGCAGCCGGCCCTGGTCGAGCAGCGCCTGCAGGCGCGCCAGGTGCGCCGCCCGGGCGGCCAGGCGGGCCGCCAGCACGTCCTCGCCATCGTAGCCTTCGATCACATACCACACGGCCCGTCTCTCCTCGCCTGCTGAATGATGTGCGCCAAGTCTAGCGTCACAAGGCTGGACACCGCCCGGCCGGGACGATTACTCTTTACGGCATTGCACGCAGCCGGCCTGTAACGGCGCGGTGCGGCGGCAGGCAAGGCCACCGCCGTCCGACCGATCCGCGATTCCTTCCCGGACTGTGTAGACGACCTCCTCGTGATGACGTTGCCGCATGACAGCGCGGCATGTCGCGTTGTTGATGTGCACGCACGCCGGACAGGCGCGCATGGCTTGCAACCCAGCAGAAGGCTAGGACCCTGTTCCGGGCGGGAACCCGGAACGTACAAGGCTCGCAACACCCGATGTCGCCCTGATGACTTCAGAACTCGCGCACGCCGCGAACCCGCCAGCGCCGCCCACCGTTCCGCAGCAGCAGGAAATGCCGCTGGCGGTGGTGCATGGCCAGCCGGTGCTGCAGATCCCGCAGGACCTGTACATCCCGCCGGATGCGCTGGAAGTCATCCTCGACGCCTTCGAGGGCCCGCTGGACCTGCTGCTGTACCTGATCCGCCGGCAGAACCTGGACATCCTCGACATCCCGGTGGCCGAGATCACCCGCCAGTACGTCGAGTACATCAACGTCATGCAGGAGCTGCGCTTCGAGCTGGCGGCCGAGTACCTGGTGATGGCCGCGATGCTGGCCGAGATCAAGTCGCGGATGTTGCTGCCGCGCCCGCCCAGCGTGGACGGCGAGGAAGCGGACCCGCGCGCCGAGCTGGTGCGCCGGCTGCAGGAGTACGAACGCTTCAAGCAGGCCGCCGAGGACATCGACGCCCTGCCCCGCCAGGACCGCGATACCACCCCGGCGCACGCTTTCGTGCCGGACCGGACCACGGTGAAGGTGCCGCCGCCGGTGGACCTGAAGGAAATGCTGCTGGCCCTGCACGACGTGCTCAAGCGCGCCGAGCTGTTCAGCGGCCACGCCATCAAGCGCGAGGCGCTGAGCGTGCGCCAGCGCATGGGCGACGTGCTGGAGCAGCTCGAGGACGGCAGGTTCTACCGCTTCGAGACGCTGTTCACCGCCGAGGAAGGCAAGCTCGGCGTGCTGGTCACCTTCCTGGCCCTGCTGGAGCTGGCCAAGGAACAGCTGCTGGACATCGTGCAGGAGGCGCCGCTGGCACCGATCTACGTGAAGTCGCTGGCCGCCGGCAACACCAACGCACCGCTGCAGTTCTCCAGCGAATTCGACGACGCCGACACCACCGCCCCTGCCTGAGCGACATTCCCGACACATGGATCAACCGCTGATCAACCGCATCGTCGAAGGCGCGCTGCTGGCCTCCAGCCAGCCGCTGACCCTGGCGCAGCTGCAGGAGCTGTTCCCGGAGGAGCAGCCGGCGCCGCCGGGCAGCGTCGAACGCGCGCTGGAACTGCTGCGCGAGGGCTGCGAGGGTCGTGGCGTGGAACTGGTCGAGGTCGCCTCCGGCTTCCGCTACCAGATCACCCGCGAGGTGCACGGCTGGGTCTCGCGGCTGTGGACCGAACGCAAGACCCGCTACACCCGCGCCACCCTGGAGACGCTGGCGCTGATCGCCTACCGCCAGCCGATCACCCGCGGCGAGATCGAACAGGTGCGCGGCGTGGCGGTCAGCAGCAACATCATCCAGGCGCTGGAAGAGCGCGAGTGGATCCGCGTGGTCGGCCACCGCGACGTGCCCGGCAAGCCGGCGCTGTTCGGCACCACCCGGGGATTCCTGGACTATTTCGGCCTCAAGCGGCTGGACGAACTGCCGCCGCTGTCCGAACTGCGCGACATCGGCGAGCTGGAACCGCAGCTGCCGCTGGGCGACGACGGCCAGCTGGCCGTGCCGCTCGCCGCCGGCGCGGCGGCACCGGAAACCGCCGCGGCGGCCGATGACGCCGGCGACGATGCGACCGACACCGAGGCACCCCCGGACCACGGGGATGCCGCACCCGATACCGCCCCCACGGGCGAACCCGACGCCGCGCCGGGAGAGCGCGCGGCGGAAGTGGAAGACACCGGAAACAACGCCGTCGCGACGACGACCGCGGCTGTTGACGAAGCCGATCCCGAACCTGAGGCCGACGAAGAAAACGCCGGCCGGAGCCAAACAGAATGAGTGACACCCCCCGCAAGCCGTCGTTGAACAAGCTCTCGCTCAAGCGCGAAGCCACGGTCGAACAGCCCAGGCTGGAAGAGCGCCTGCACAAGGTCCTGGCCCAGGCCGGCCTCGGCTCGCGCCGCGCGCTGGAGCAGCGCATCGCCGACGGCCTGGTCAAGGTCAACGGCGAGACCGCGCAGACCGGCATGTCGGTCAAGAGCGGCGACAAGATCGACCTCGACGGCCGCAGCTTCGTCGCCAGCGCCCTGACCGAGCCATCGCGCGTGCTGGTCTACAACAAGCCCGAAGGCGAAGTGACCACCCGCGAGGATCCCGAAGGCCGCCCGACCGTGTTCGAGTCGCTGCCGGTGCTCAAGGGCGCGCGCTGGATCGCCATCGGCCGCCTGGACATCAACACCACCGGCCTGCTGCTGCTGACCACCGACGGCGAGCTGGCCAACGCCATGATGCACCCGTCCTTCGAGGTCGAGCGCGAGTACGTGGTGCGCGTGCGCGCCCCGGAAGGCCAGGAGAAGGTGCCGGACAACATCGTCGACCGCCTCGCCCGTGGCGTCGCGCTGGAGGACGGCCCGGCCAAGTTCGACGAGATCGAACGCATCGGCGGCACCGATTCGCACGACTGGTTCCGCGTGGTGGTCAAGGAAGGCCGCAACCGCGAGGTGCGCCGCCTGTGGGAATCGCAGGGCTGCCAGGTCAGCCGCCTCAAGCGCACCCGCTACGGCAAGGTCGAACTGCCGCGCGAGCTGCTGCGCGGCCAGTCGGTGGAACTGCCGAACGCCCAGGTCGAGGCGCTGCGCGCCGAACTGAAGCTGGAGGAAGGCACGCCGTCGGCGCTGACCCTGCAGCCGGTGATCGGCCAGCGCAAGGCGGCCAAGACCACCGTGCGCGTGCGCGAAGGCGGCCGCGGCAACGCCTACGTCAACGGTCACAACACCGCCGACGAAGGCCGCGAACTGCGCCGCTTCGACACCCTGCGCGAAGACCGCGGCCGTGGCCGCGGCGGCAAGGGCGGCGGCTTCAAGGGCGGCCTGACCGTCAGCGGCGAAGCCGCGGCCAAGCAGTCGCAGAAACCGTTCAAGCAGCGCAAGCCCAAGGGCGACCGCAGCCTGCCGGAAGGCAACCCCGCCGCATTCCGCACCTGGTACGTGCCCGAAGGCGTGAGCACCGGCCCCAGCGGCCACCGCAACGCCGGCCCGGGCGGCAACCGGGGTCCGGGCCGTGGCCCGGCCGGCGAAGGCCAGGCCCGTCCGTAC
>JAEWOJ010000090.1 GCA_023399815.1 Pseudomonadota bacterium
CCCGTCACCCCCGGCCGCTACTGACGTCGCTCCTACAGCTGTTCAGATGCCGCCCAGCAGCACCAGCGCCAGCAGCAACAGGCTTTCGCTGACCTCGACGCTGGCGCCCAGGCAATCGCCGGAAATGCCGCCCAATCGATGCCGCCAGTAGGCCGCAACCAGCGGCACCAGCAACAGCGCCAGCAGCAGCGGCCAGGCGACGAACGCGGTGACCGCCGCCAGGAAAAGCGCCCACAGCCACATCGCGCGCAGGCTCAGCCGCCAGGAAAAGCGCTCGGCCATGCCCGCGCCGTGCAGCGACGGCAGCAACCGGCTCCACCACAGCGTGCCCCAGCGCGCCCATGCCGGCACCAGCACGATGCCGAACCACAGCGGGCTGGCGGCGAGCTCGGCCAGCAGCACGAACTTGAGCAGCAGCTGCATCACCAGCGCGACCACGCCGAACACGCCCATGTGCGGGTCCTTGAGCACCTCCAGGAAGCGCTGCGGATCGCGGTGCGCGGCGCCGAAAGCATCGGCCACGTCGCCCAGCCCGTCCAGGTGCAGCGCGCCGGTCACCCATACCCACAGCAGCAGGGTGAGCGCGCCGGCCAGCCAGGGCCGGTCGGCGACCAGGTACAGCGGCACGGCCAGCAGCACGCCGATGATCGCGCCGACCAGCGGGTAGTACACCGCCGCGCGGCTCAGGTCGTCGTCGCGGAAATCCTTCACCTGCGGCGTCGGCAGCCGGGTCAGGAACTGGATGGCCAGGATCAGCCGGCGCACGCTCATGGCTGGCGCAGCTCCAGCAGTTCGCCCCACAACCGGCCGTCCTCGCCACGCTCCACGCGCAGACGCACGCGGGTGCCGTAGTCCACCCGCATCGCCCACAGCGCCGCCAGCGGCATGCCACACACGCGCGACACCGCCAGCCGCAGCACGCCGGCATGGCTGACCACCAGCACCGGCCCGGCGCCGTCGTCTTCGTCAAGCAGCCGCTGCAGCTGCGCCTCGATGCGCGCCTGGAACTGCTGCCAGCTCTCGCCGTTGGGCGGCACCACCGCATGCGGCGCGTCGTACAGCCCGGCCAGCTGTTCGGCGGGGATCTCATCGTAGTGACGGCCGTCCCAGTCGCCGAAATCCAGTTCGGCCCAGTCCGGGTGGATCTCGCAGAACAGATCGCTGCCGGCCACCAGCGCGGTGGCGGTATCCAGCGCACGACGGCGCGGCGAGGCGATCACCCGGCTCCACTGGCCGCCGCCGTGGCAGCGCAGCAGCGCGTCCATGGCGCCGTCCAGCAGTGGCGGATCGGTGCGGCCATCCAGATGCCCCTGGCGGCCGGTGGAGGCATGGCGCATCAGGTCCAGGATCATGGCGCGGCGCTCCGGTCGGCGACGGCGGCTTCGGCGAAGGTCGCCATGTCGTTGTGCAGCGCGCAGGCCAGGCGCAGCAGCGGCAACGCCAGCGCGGCGCCGGAGCCTTCGCCCAGGCGCAGGTCCAGCTGAAGCAGCGGTTCGGCCTGCAGGCGGTCGAGCACCAGGGCGTGGCCGCGTTCGGCCGAGCGGTGCGA
This sequence comes from Pseudomonadota bacterium, assembly GCA_023399815.1. Lineage (GTDB taxonomy): Bacteria > Pseudomonadota > Gammaproteobacteria > Xanthomonadales > Xanthomonadaceae > Stenotrophomonas. The sequence continues at coordinate 1,550 of JAEWOJ010000090.1, forward strand.
GAACAGCAGCCACGGCCGCAGCGACGGATTGATGCGCACCGCGGCCAGTGCCGCGGCCGAGACGATGAAGCCGTCCACCAGCACCGGCACGCCATGCTGGGCGGCGGCGATCATGGCCGCGGCCAGCGCGGCGATCTCCAGCCCGCCGACGCGGCACAGCGCCTCGCCACCGGGATCGGCGGCCGCGACGATCGCCTCGCCATGCAGGGCCAGCGCACGGGCGATCACGGCCTGCTTGTGGGCGATGCGCGCCGCATCCAGGCCGGTGCCGGCACCGACCAGTTCCGCCAGCGGCAATGGCCCGAGCACGGCAGCCAAGGCGCTGGCCGCGGTGGTGTTGCCGATGCCCATCTCACCGAGCAGCAGCAGGTCGGCAGCGTCGCCGCAGGCGGTTTCCGCCGCGCGCCGGCCGGCGGCGAAGGCCGCGTCGCGGTCGGCCGGCGTCATCGCCGGGCCTTGGCTGAAATCGTCGGTGCCGCGGCGCGGCTTGTCGCAGGTCACGCCGGCGACCGGCGCGTCGGCCAGGCTGCCGACGTCCCATACGTGCAGCGGCAATCCCAGTTCGCGCGACAGCACCGTGATGGCGGCGCCACCGGTGGCGAAGTTGCGCAGCATCTGCACGGTCACTTCCGCCGGATACGCCGACACGCCCTGCGCGGCGATGCCGTGGTCGCCGGCGAACACCAGCACCGGCACCCGCGTGGCCTGCGGCCGCTCGCTCTGCTGCAGGGCGGCCAGTTCGATGGCCAGGGTTTCCAGGCGCCCCAGCGCGCCCTCGGGTTTGGTCAGCTGCCGCTGGCGGGCGATGGCGTGCTGCCGGTGCGCCTGCGAGGGCGCCGGGCAGGGCCGGGTGAACCATGCTTCTGTCACGTGTGTTCCGATACCGCGTTGCAATCGCGCATTTTAACGAGCAAGAAGTGAGTGAAGAGGAGTGAGGAGTGAGAAGAGACGGAAAACAGGGGCGATCTCCGCCTGCGCGGAGATGACGGCCTGCGCGCCGAAAGACGGCCTGCGCAAGGAAATGACGGCTTTTGCTGTTGCCGTTGCTTTCTCCCGTTCCTCGTTCCTCTCCACTCGTTCCTGCCCTCAATGGCATAGAATGCGCGCACTTTCGGGTGACCGGCCGGGCATGCCCCGACCGGTTGAAACGGGAAGCCGGTGCCGCGCACGCCAGAGGATGCCCCTGGTCGCGCCATTCCGGCGCTGCCCCCGCAACGGTAAGCAGGAACAAGGACAGGCATACCGCCACTGTGCATCCATCGCACGGGAAGGCGCCTGGACGGAAGCGCCGACGCGCTTCGCCTGCGAGCCCGGAGACCGGCCCGGAAGCCGACTGGTTGCGATGCGGAGGGCATGGCGGCGGCAGTGGCGCCGTGCGCGCAGCTCCGTCGTATCCCCCTCTCCTGGCAGCCTCCACCGTCCGTCCGCGCGGGAGCGCGCGGGTCCAGGAGTTCCCATGAAACTGCCGTACCACACTCTTTCCCTCGCCCTGACGCTCGCGCTGCCGGGCGTCGCCGCCGCCGAACAGGCGCCCACCGAACTGGACGACGTCGTCGTCACCGCCACCCGCACGCCGGTCTCCATCGCCGACAGCGTGGTGCCGGTGCAGGTGATCGACCGCGAGCAGATCGACCGCAGCCAGGCCAACTCGGTGCTGGACCTGCTGCGCGGCCGCGCCGGCCTGGACTTCGCCAACCAGGGCGGCGCCGGCAAGCTCACCTCGCTGTTCCTGCGCGGCACCGCGTCCAACCAGGTGCTGGTGCTGGTCGACGGCGTGCGCATCGGCACCGCCACCAGCGGCATGCCGGCGCTGCAGGACCTGCCCGTCGACCAGATCGAGCGCGTGGAGATCGTGCGTGGTCCGCGTTCGAGCCTGTTCTGTTTTTTAGAGTTTTGGGGCTTGATCGAGATCTTCACCCGCAGCGCCGGCCAGGGACTGCAGCAGAACCTGGCGCTAACCGCCGGCAGCCACAACCTGCGCCAGGCCAGCGCCGGTTTCAGCAACCGCGGCGAGCGCGGCTGGGTGTCGGCGCAGGGCGCCTGGCAGAAGACCGACGGCATCAACGCCTGCAACGGTTCGGCCACGCTGTTCCAGGGCTGCTACGTCGACGAACCCGACCGCGACGGCTACCGCAACACTTCGCTCAACGTGCGCGGCGGCTATGCGCTGGCGCAGACCCTGAGCGTGGAAGGCCATGTGCTCGACGCCAGCAGCCGCAACGAATACGACGGCAGCATCTACGGCGGCAACGAGGCCGATAACCGCCAGCAGGTGTTCGGCGGCAAGCTGCTGTGGACGCCGAGCGCGGCGTTCCGCCTGGCCGCGCAGGTCGGCCTCAACAACGACCAGTCCGACAGCTACTTCGCCGACAACGGCGCGCGCAGCTTCGTCGGCACCTTCGACACGCGCCGCGACACCGCCAGCGTGCAGGGCGACATCCTGTTCGCCGAGGGCCAGCAGCTGACCGCCGGCGCCGACTGGCAGAAGGACGAGGTCACCAGCACCACCCCTTACGCGATCGACAGCCGCGACAACACCGGCGTGTTCGTCGAATACCAGGGCCGCTTCGGCGCGCACTCGCTGCAGGCCAGCGTGCGCAACGACGACAACGAGCAGTTCGGCAACCACACCACCGGCAGCCTCGGCTACGGCTTCGCCTTCGGCAACGGACTGCGCCTGACCGCCAGCGCCGGCACCGGCTTCAAGGCGC
>JAEWOJ010000102.1 GCA_023399815.1 Pseudomonadota bacterium
CCCTCTCCCTCCGGGAGAGGGGTTGGGGTGAGGGTACGGGGCGAAGCCGCGCAACCCACGACTGCACGCGGCTTCGCCCCGCCCCTCATCCGCCCCTGCGGGGCACCTTCTCCCGGTGGGGGAAGGAACGGCTCCAGCTGAAGCCCCTCTCCCTCCGGGAGAGGGGTTGGGGTGAGGGTACGGGCGAAGCCGCGCAACATACGACTGCACGCGGCTTCGTCCCCCCTCATCCGCCCCTTCGGGGTACCTTCTCCCGGCGGGAGAAGGAACGACTCCACAGGAACGGTTCTTGCAGCGCATGGCTGACCCATCCAGCCCTGCCCCGCCATGGCCGAGAACGAAGACGGCACCGAAAAAACCGAACAGCCAACCGCCAAGCGCCTGCGCGAGGCCAGCGAGAAGGGCAACATCCCGCGCTCGCGCGAACTGGCCACCGCGGCCGTGTTCGGCGCCGGCGTGGTCGCCGTGACCACGCTGTCGGGGACGATCGGCAGCGGCGCGCGCAGCTGGATGCGGGCCGCGCTGTCGCCCGATCCGGGACTGCTGGAGGAACCCGGTGCGCTGCTCGGCCACACCGGCCTGCTGCTGCTCAAGCTGATGGTGGCGGTGTCGCCGCTGCTGCTGGTCTGCCTGCTGGCCAGCTTCGTCTCGCCGCTGCTGATGGGCGGGCTGCGCTTTTCCAACAAGGCGCTGATACCGGACCTCAAGCGCATGAACCCGCTCAGCGGCCTCAAGCGCATCTACGGCCCCGAGTCGCTGCCGGAGCTGCTCAAGTCGCTGCTGCGCATCGCCTTCGTCGGCACCGCCACCGGCATGGCCATCTGGCACGGCATGGACGGGCTGCGCGACCTGCTGCGGCAGCCGCTGGAGCGCGCGATCCTCGACGGCTTCGGCTTCACCCTGCGCCTGCTGCTGGCCGCGGCCGCGGCGATGGCACTGCTGGCCGCCATCGACGCCCCGTACCAGAAGTGGAACTGGCTGCGGAAGCTGAAGATGACCCGCGAGGAGGTCAAGCGCGAGATGAAGGAAAGCGAGGGCAGCCCCGAGGTCAAGGGCCGCATCCGGCAGATGCAGATGCAGCTGTCGCAGCGGCGGATGATGGAGGCCGTGCCCACCGCCGACGTGGTGGTGGTCAACCCGACCCACTACGCGGTGGCGCTGAAGTACGAGGCCGGGCGCATGAACGCCCCGACCGTGGTCGCCCGCGGCGTGGACGAAGTGGCCCTGCGCATCCGCCAGGTGGCCGACGGCAACCGCGTGGCCATCGTCTCAGCGCCGCCGCTGGCACGCGCCTTGTATAGGGAAAGCCAACTCGGCAAGGAAATCCCCGTGAGACTGTATTCGGCCGTCGCCCAGGTCCTGTCCTACGTCTACCAACTGCGCGCATGGCGCAGCGGGCCGATGCCGCCGCAGCCGGCCATCGACATCGACGAATTCGGCAAGGGGGCCCGCCCATGAGCGCACAACCGATGCCGACGGCCGCGCGCCGCCTGCTGGGCGTGATCCGCCAGGGATTCGGCGCACCGCTGATCGTGCTGGCGCTGCTGGCGATGGTGGTCGTGCCGCTGGCCGCGCCGGTGCTCGACGCCCTTTTCACCTTCAACATCGCCATCTCGCTGATGGTGCTGCTGGCGGTGGTGTACGTGAAGCGGCCGCTGGACTTCACCATCTTCCCGATCGTGCTGCTGATCACCACGATGCTGCGGCTGGCGCTGAACGTGGCCTCCACCCGCGTCATCCTGCTCAACGGCCAGAACGGCCACGAGGCCGCCGGCAAGGTCATCGCCTCGTTCGGCGAGTTCGTGATCGGCGGCAACTACGCGGTCGGCATCGTGGTGTTCGCGATCCTGACCATCATCAACTTCGTGGTCATCACCAAGGGCGCCGGGCGCGTGTCGGAAATGACCGCGCGCTTCACCCTGGACGCGATGCCCGGCAAGCAGATGGCGATCGACGCCGACCTCAACGCCGGCCTGCTGACGGCCGCGGAAGCCAAGGTCCGGCGCGAGGAAGTGCGCGAGGAAGCCGACTTCTACGGCGCGATGGACGGCTCCAGCAAGTTCATCCGCGGCGACGCCATCGCCGGCATCCTGATCCTGTTCATCAACCTGCTCGGCGGCCTGGCGGTGGGCGTGCTGCAACACGGCATGCCGTTCGGCGAAGCCGCCGCCACCTACACCCTGCTGTCGATCGGCGACGGCCTGGTGGCGCAGCTGCCGGCGCTGCTGGTGTCCAGCGCGGTGGCGATGCTGGTCACGCGCGCCTCGCGCTCGCAGGACATGAGCGAGGCGATGATGGGCCAGGTGTTCGGCCAGTACCGCGCCCTGGCGATTGCCGCCGCCATCATCGGCCTGGTCGGGCTGGTGCCGGGCATGCCCAACATGGCCTTCCTGATCCTGGCCTCCATCCTCGGCTTCCTGGCCTGGAAGCTGTGGAAGCGCGACACGGCCGCCGCCGCGCAGGCCGGCCAGGGCGCCGCTGCCGCCGCGCCGGGCGAGATCCCCGGCCTGACCGCGTCGCCGCCGTCGCCGACCGCCGAACTGAGCTGGGACGAACTGCGCCCGGTCGATCCGCTGGGGCTGGAAGTCGGCTACCGGCTGATCCCGCTGGTGGACAAGACCCAGGGCGGCGAACTGATGGCGCGCATCAAGGGCGTGCGCCGCAAGCTCACCCAGGACGTCGGCTTCCTGATCCCGTCGGTGCACATCCGCGACAACCTGGAACTGCCGGCCACCACCTACCGCGTGCTGATCCACGGCGTGCCGGTCGCCAGCGCCGAGATCCATCCCGACCGCGAACTGGCGCTGGACCCGGGCAGCGCCATGGGCCAGCTGGAAGGCATCCCCGGCAAGGACCCGGCCTTCGGCCTGGACGCCACCTGGATCCAGCCGCACCAGCGCGCCCATGCCGAATCGCTGGGCTATACCGTGGTCGACCCGGCCACGGTGATCGCCACCCACCTGTCGCACCTGATCCGCGAGCACGCCCCGGAACTGCTCGGCCACGAGGAAGTGCAGCAGCTGCTGGCGACCCTGGCCAAGAGCGCGCCCAAGCTGGTCGAGGACCTCACCCCGAAGGCGCTGCCGATCTCGGTCGTGGCGCGCGTGCTGCAGAACCTGCTGATCGAGCGCATCCCGATCCGCCAGCTGCGCAAGATCGCCGAGGCGCTGGTCGAGAACGCCCCGCTCACCCAGGACCCGGCCGCGCTGACCGCCGCCGTGCGCAACGCGCTGGGCCGCTTCATCGTCCAGGAAATCGCCGGCATGTCGTCGGAACTGCCGGTGTTCACCCTGAATCCGCAACTGGAACGGGTCTTGCAGGAATCCACGCAGGGCAACGGTGCCGCACTGGAACCCGGTCTCGCCGAGCGCCTCCACCAGAGTCTTGCCGATTGCGTCGGCAAGCAGGAAGCGCGCAACGAGCCGGCCGTGGTGCTGGTACCGGGCCCGGTCCGCGCCGCCCTCGCCCGGATGGTCCGCCACAGCGTCCCCTCGCTGTCGGTGCTGGCCTACAGCGAGGTACCGGAAGACAAGCGCCTGAAGCTGGTCGGCACGATCAGCTGACGGCGGACGTCAAAAACCGGACGCACCCGATCGGCCACCGCCACAAACGAAGGACGAAGGAGCACGCAACGCCATGTACCCCACCGCCAACGCCCCTGCTCCCACGTCGAACCCGCACACGAATTCCCGGTACCCCAGCATGAAGATCAAACGTTTCGTCGCCGCCGACATGCGCACCGCCATGAACTTGGTACGCAAGGAACACGGCCCCGATGCCGTCATCCTGTCCAACCGGCGGATCGAGGAGGGCGTCGAGATCGTGGCGGCCGCCCATTACGACGAAACCGTGGTGCAGCGCGCCCTGGAAGCCGCGCGTCCGGCCCCGCCGGCGCCGCCCAAGCCGCGCAGCGCCGCCGAGGCGATCATCGCCGCGATGACCCGCCGCAAGGCGCCGGAACCGGAACCGGTGGTCGCCACCGCCTCGGCCGTGGCCGCGCTGGCGCGCTCGGCGGTCGGCGCCACCGGCCGCTCCATCGACAACAGCCTGGAACTGGCGCAGGGCAGCCGCTTCTCGTCCCTGCTCAAGCCGCAACCCAAGGCCGTGCCGGAGCTGCCGGAACAGATCTTCGCCACCTTCACCGCGCGCAGCGACGACGCCCCGGTGGTGCCGGCGTTCCGTCCGGAAGGATTCGCCTCCCCCGCTCCCGACGAGGTGCCGGTGCCGGCTCCGGCGCCGGTCAACCGCGCCCGCTTCATGATCGACCCGCCGCTGGAAGAGCCGGCCGCGCCGGTCGCGTTCCAGCCCGAACCGGTCGCCCCTCCTGTCGTCGTCGCCCCTGTCGTCGCCGCGCCGGACCCTGCCGTGGCCGTCGCGCCGGCGGCGATGCCGGAGGCCCCCATCGCCCCGGCCGCCGTCAATGTTCCGGCACCGGCCGCGGAAACCACTGCCGCCCCGGCGCTGAGCGTGATCGCCTCGGCCCCGCGCGACGACGGCCAGCTCGCCCAGCTGCGCCAGGAAGTGGCCGGCATGCGCCAGCTGATCGAGCGCGAGATGAACCGCTTCACCGACGAGCGCCTGCGCGGCAGCCCGGTGCGCGCCAACGCGCTGGACCTGATGGACGAGTACGGCTTCGACGCCGGCCTGGCCCGCGACGTGGCCGTGCAGATGCCCGCCGACCTCGATCCGGCCCGCGCCCGCGGCCTGATGCTGGGCCTGATCTCCCGCAAGCTGCCGATCGCGCCGGTCGATCCGATCGAGGCCGGTGGCGTGATCGCCCTGGTCGGCCCGACCGGCGCCGGCAAGACCACCACCATCGCCAAGCTGGCCTCGCGCTTCGCCGAGGCCCACGCCGCCCGCGACGTGGCCCTGGTCACCACCGACACCCAGCGCATCGGCGCCCGCGAGCAGCTGTACGGCTTCGGCCGCCAGCTCGGCATCGCCGTGCACGAGGCCAACAGCGGCACCAACCTGAACCAGTTGCTGGAACGCCTGGCCGACTACAAGCTGGTGCTGATCGACACCGCCGGCCTGGGCCAGCGCGACCGCGCCCTCACCGCCCAGCTGCAGTGGCTGCGCGCCGCCGGCCAGATCCGTACCCTGTTGGTGCTGCCGGCCAATACGGCCTTCCAGGACATGGACGAGGTGGTCCGCCGCTTCGGCGCGGCCAATCCGCAGGGTCTGGTGCTGACCAAGCTGGACGAGACCGGACGCTTCGGTTCGGCCCTGTCCATCGCCGTGGACCACCGCCTGCCCATCACCTGGGTGACGGATGGGCAGGATGTGCCCGAAGATCTGCACCGGGCCTCGGCGGCCAATCTCGTGCTTCGGCTTGAAGATTTGCGCCGCGCGGCCGATATGCCCTGCAACCCGGAGTTGAACCATGCCGTCGCGTGAGTACGCCAAGCTGACCAATGCCTTCCCGCTGTCGGCCACCCGCCGCCAGCCCGCCGGCCCGGTGCGCACCATCGCGGTGACCGGCGGCAAGGGCGGCGTGGGCAAGACCAATGTCTCGGCCAACCTGGCCGTGGCACTGGCCGACATGGGTAAGCGCACGCTGCTGCTGGACGCCGACCTCGGCCTGGCCAACATCGACGTCATCCTCGGCCTGCAGCCCAAGCGCACCCTGGCCGACCTGGTCGCCGGGCGCTGCACGCTGGAGGAAGTGATCATCGAAGGCCCCGGCGGCGTGCTGGTGGTGCCGGCCGCGTCCGGCCGCCGGCACATGGCCGAGCTGCAGCCGGCCGAGCACGTCGGCCTGGTCAACGTGTTCTCCGAGCTGGAACGCGACCTGGACGTGATGATCATCGACACCGCCGCCGGCATCACCGACAGCGTGCTGACCTTCTGTCAGGCCGCGCAGGACACCGTGGTGGTGGTCTGCGACGAGCCGGCCTCGATCACCGATGCCTACGCGCTGATCAAGGTGCTCTCGCGCGAGCGCGGCGTGGACCGCATCCAGGTCGTGGCCAACATGGTGCGCGACCCCAACGAGGGCCGCGTGCTGTACGAGAAGCTGGTGCGGGTCTGCGACAAGTTCCTGGCCGACGTCTCGCTCAACTACCTGGGCTGCGTGCCGCAGGACGACTGGCTGCGCCTGTCGGTGCAGCGCCAGCAGCCGGTGGTGAAGCTGTACCCGTCGGCGCCGGCGGCGCTGGCCATCCAGGAGATCGCCCGCCGCACCGCCCGCTGGCAGGCGCCGACCGAGCCGCGCGGCGGCGTCGAGTTCTTCCTGGAGCGCATCATCCAGCGCGGGGTGACGACATGAACCCCGCCGCCCATTACCGCGAAGTGCAGCGCGCCAGCGCCAACGACTGCATCGCCCGCCATTCGGACCTGGTGCGGCGCATCGCCCACCACCTGGCCGCGCGGCTGCCGGCCAGCGTCGAGATCGACGACCTGATCCAGGCCGGGATGATGGGCCTGATCGAGGCCTCGCGCAGCTACGACGCCGACCAGGGCGCCTCGTTCGAGACCTATGCCTCGATCCGCATCCGCGGCTCGATGATCGACGAGATCCGTCGCGGCGACTGGGTGCCGCGCTCGGTGCACCGCCGCGCCCGCGACGCCGCCGCCACCATCCGCCGGCTGGAGCAGAGCACCGGCCGCGCCGCCAGCGCCACCGAGGTGGCCGAGGCGATGGACATGCCGCTGCCGGAGTACCTGCGGCTGATCGAGGACGCCTCGCGTGGACAGGTATTGAGCCTGGAATCGCGCATCGAGGACCAGGGCGAGCTGGACACCCCGACCAGCGGCGGCCCGACCCCGCAGCAGGTGCTCGAGCGCAGCCAGTTCGGCGAGGAGCTGGGCAAGGCCATCGGCCAGCTGCCCGATCGCGAGCAGCTGGTACTGTCGCTGTACTACGAGCAGGAACTGAACCTGAAGGAGATCGGCGCGGTGCTCGGCGTGAGCGAGTCGCGCGTCTGCCAGATCCACGGCCAGGCCATGCTGCGCCTGCGCGGCCGCTTGAAGATTTTCGAGGCGGCCGACGCCGGCCTCGACGAACCATGAAGAGGAACACCCTTTGAACAAGAACATGCGGATCCTGATCGTCGACGACTTCTCGACCATGCGGCGCATCGTCAAGAACCTGCTTGGCGATCTGGGCTTCACCAACACCGCCGAGGCCGAGGATGGTCATGCCGCGCTGGCGCTGCTCAACAGCCAGCCGTTCGACTTCGTGGTCACCGACTGGAACATGCCGGTGATGACCGGCATCGAACTGCTCAAGGCGATCCGCGCCGACGACAAGCTCAAGACCCTGCCGGTACTGATGGTCACCGCCGAGGCCAAGCGCGAGCAGATCATCGAGGCGGCGCAGAGCGGCGTGAACGGCTACATCATCAAGCCGTTCACCGCGCAGACCCTGGAAGAGAAGCTGGGCAAGATCTTCGAGCGGCTGGCGGCGAGCGCCTGATGACCATGTCCAGCGAAACCCTGAGCGAGAAATCGGCCCTGGTGCAGCGCCTGCAGGACGCCCTGGCGGCGCTGGAGAGCGGCGACGAGACCGGCTGGCGCCGGGAAATCGACGCGCTGGCCGCGCTGCGCGCGCAGCCGATGATGGCCGGGCTCGGCCGGCTCGCGCGCGAGCTGGGCCAGGCGCTGGGCGAACTGCCGACGCTGCCCTCCGAGGCCGGCGAACTGACCGACGCCTGCGCGCGCCTGGACCACGTGGTGGAGATGACCGAGCAGGCCACCCACCGCACCCTGGACCTGGCCGAGGAATGCCGCACTCTGACCGAGCAGCTGCGCGCCGATGGCCTGAACCCGGGGCAGGCCCAGCAGCTCGACCGCATCCGCCACAACCTGACCGAGATCGCCCTGACCCAGAGCTACCAAGACCTGACCGGGCAGATCATCCGCCGCGTGGTCGGCATCGTGCGCCGCGTGCACGAGGGCTTCGGCGCGCTCGGCCTGCCGCCGCCGGAAGAGGAAGCGCGCAACGGCGGGCTGGCCGGCCCGGCGGTGGAAGGGCTGGACCGCCACGCCGTGTCCCAGGACGCCGCCGACGACCTGCTCTCCGACCTGGGGTTGTGACGCCATGAGCGCCTTCGCCGACGACATCGCCGCCGACTTCATCCTCGAGGCCCAGGAAATCCTGGACCGCCTCGGCGAACAGCTGGTCACGCTGGAGCAGTCGCCCCAGGACAGCGACCAGCTCAACGCGGTGTTCCGCGGCTTCCACACGCTCAAGGGCGGCGCCGGCTTCCTCGGCATCAACGCCATGGTCGAGCTGTGCCACGCCGCCGAGGAAACCCTGGGCATGGCGCGCTCGGGCAAGGCGGTACTGCAGGCGCACCACTTCGATGCCGCGCAACAGTCGCTGGACTGGCTGCAGGCCATGCTAGACGCAGTGTCGGCCGGCACCGATCCCCAGCACGCGCCGCCGGCGCTGATCGCGCTGTTCGACGTCGATGCGGCGCCGGCCCCGGTCGCCGCGCAGGTCGCGGCGGCGCCCGCCGCCGCCAGCGACCTGATCGACGAGGACGAATTCGAGGCCCTGCTCGACCAGCTGCATGGCGGCAGCGCGCCCGGCGCCAAGCCGGCGGCCACCGCGGCGCCGGCCAAGGCCAAGGGCGGCGATGACCTGATCAGCGAAGACGAATTCGAGGCGCTGCTCGACGAACTGCATGGCGGCGCCGCCCCCGGCACCAAACCCGTTGCCGCCGCCCCGGTGGCCAAGGCCAAGGCCGGCGACGACCTGATCGACGAGGACGAGTTCGAGGCCCTGCTCGACACCCTGCATGGCGGCGCCGCTCCCGGCGCCCGGCCCCTGCCGGCGACGTCCAGCGCCCCCGAGGCCCCGCCGCGCCCGGCTCCCCGCGCGGCCACGCCCGCGCCCGCGCCCGCCGCGCCCAAGGCAGCGGTCGAGCCCGAACAGACCGTGCGCGTGGACACCAAGCGCCTGGACGCCATCGTCAACCTGATCGGCGAACTGGTGCTGTCGCGCAACCGGCTCAAGACCCTGCGCGCACGGCTGAAGGACGAGGAACTCGACCGCGCCGTGTCCACGCTCGACATCGCCACCGCGCGCCTGCAGTCGGCGGTGATGCGCACCCGCATGCAGCCGGTGGGCAAGGTGTTCTCGCGCTTCCCCAAGGTCGCCCGCGACGTCGCCCGCAGCCTGAAGAAGGAAGTGGACCTGGAGCTGATCGGCGCCGAGACCGAGCTCGACCGCAACCTGGTCGAAGCCCTGGCCGACCCGCTGGTGCACCTGGTCCGCAACGCCATCGACCACGGCATCGAGATGCCCGACCTGCGCGAGGCGCAGGGCAAGCCGCGCATGGGCCGCGTGCGCCTGTCGGCGCAGCAGGAAGGCGACTACGTCAGCATCGAGGTGCAGGACGACGGCGCCGGCATCGACCCCGAGCGGCTGCGCGCCAAGGCCCGCGAGAAGGGCCTGCTGGACCCGGAGGCCGCCGCGCGCCTGAGCAGCGAGGAATGCCTGCACCTGGTGTTCCTGCCCGGCTTCTCGACCAAGCAGGAAGTCACCGACATCTCCGGCCGCGGCGTCGGCATGGACGTGGTGCAGTCGCGCATCCGCGAGCTGAGCGGGCAGATCCAGATCCAGTCGGAGCTGGGCCGCGGCAGCCGTTTCCTGATCCGCGTGCCGCTGACCCTGGCGATCCTGCCGACCCTGCTGGTGCAGGCCGGCGAGGACATCTACGCGCTGCCACTGGCGCGCGTGATGGAAGTGCTGCACGCGCCGCGCACCTCGCTGGGCTGGTTCGACGGCCGCGCCGTGCTCGACCGCAAGTCGCACACGCTCGCGCTGGTGGACCTGCGCCAGTGGCTGGACGTGGAGGCGGCGCAGTCCACCCTGCTGACCATCGTCGTGCTGCAGATCGGCGAGGCCCGCTTCGGCCTGGTCGTGGACCAGGTGCGCGGCCGCGAGGAAGTGGTGATCAAGCCGCTGCCCAAGGCGCTGCGCGGCCTGAAGGGCTACGCCGGCGCCACCCTGATCGGCGACGGGCGCATGGCGCTGATCCTGGACGTGGACGGCCTGCGCGGCCAGGAGTGACCCTTGAAGCCCCTCTCCCCCCGGGAGAGGGGTTGGGGTGAGGGTACGGGCGAAGCCTCGTGCGGCCAGACATCGTGGTGGCTTCGCCCGTACCCTCATCCGCCCCTTCGGGGCACCTCGCTTCGCGCCCCGGCCCGGTGCAGGGCACCGGGCATTCAGGCGCATGCGAGCCAGTGGCTCGCAAGCAATACGCCTTCTCCCCGGAAGGAGAAGGAAACCATCCGTTCAAGTACCCCACGCAAAAGCCGATATCCGTTAAATGGACAGACTCAGCATCATCGGACTCTTCCTCGCACTGGCCTCGCTGGTGGGCGGCAGCATCCTCAAGGGCGCCGGCCTGGCTTCGCTGTGGTCGCCCGCTGCGTTCGTCATCGTCATCATCGGCACCATCGCCGCGATCCTGCTGCACACCTCGCCGGCGATCTTCCGCCACGCGTTCCGCATCGTCCGCTGGGTGGTGCAGCCGCCGGCCAGCGACCGCCAGGCGCTGATCCGGCAGATCGTCGACTGGAGCAACATCGCCCGCCGCCAGGGCCTGCTCGGCCTGGAACCGCAGGTGGACATGCAGGACGATCCGTTCCTGCGCAAGGGCCTGCAACTGCTGGTGGACGGCGTCGAGCCGGACACGATCCGGCACATGCTGGAGATCGAGCTCAGCGGCCAGGAACACCGCGACCTGGCCGCGGCCAGGGTGTTCGAGGGCATGGGCATCTACGCGCCGACCCTGGGCATCATCGGCGCGGTGCTGGGCCTGATCGCGGTGATGAAGAACCTGGCCGACCCGAGCAAGCTCGGCCACGGCATCGCCGCCGCGTTCACCGCCACCATCTACGGCATCGCCTCGGCCAACCTGCTGTTCCTGCCGGTGTCGGCCAAGCTCAAGAGCGTGATCGCGCACAACAGCCGCGACCGCGAGATGATCATCGAAGGCCTGATCGCGATTGCCCAGGGCGAGAACCCGCGCAACATCGAGACCAGCCTGGCCGGGTTCGTGGGTTGACGCCATGGCCCGCCGCAAGTCCCACGAGGAACACGCCAACCACGAGGCCTGGGCCATTCCCTACGCCGACCTGATGACGCTGCTGCTGGCGTTCTTCGTGGTGATGTACGCGATTTCCTCGATCAACGAAGGCAAGTACCGGGTCATGGCCGACGCCCTGACCACCGCCTTCGGCGGCGCGCCGCGCACCATCACCCAGGTGCAGGTCGGCAACAAGCAGGTGCAGGGCGGCGGCCACGACAGCCCGGCGGTGATCCGCGCGCCCAGCATGACCGGCGGCGCGATGTCCGACCCGACCCGGCTGCCGTCGATGGCCTCGCAGATGACCCAGCCGGTGTCGCTGCGCGACCGCGAGCACCTGCAGCGGGCCGAGCGCCAGCTCGGGCAGATCGCCGAGAAGCTGAGCCAGGCGCTGGCGCCGCTGGTCAGCCAGGGCGTGATCACCGTGCGCCGCACCGAGCTGTGGATCGAGGTGGAGATCAACAGCGACATCCTGTTCCCCACCGGCTCGGCGACGCTGGAGGGCAGCGCCCGCCAGAGCCTGGGCACGCTGGCCGACGTGCTGCGGGACGTGCCCAACGGCGTGCGCGTGGAAGGCCATACCGACAACATACCGATCGCCACCGCGCAGTACCCTTCCAACTGGGAACTGTCCGCCGCCCGCGCCGCCAGCGTGGTGCACCTGTTCGCCGACCACGGCGTGCAGCCGCAGCGCCTGGCGATGATGGGCTACGGCGAATTCCGCCCGCGCGAGAGCAACGCGCTGGCCGAGGGCCGCAACCGCAACCGCCGGGTGATGGTCATCATCCTGGCCGACTCGGCCGCCAGCGCCGACGCCATGGCGACCGGCGCGACCACCGCGGCCGGAAACCCCACCGTGGACGGAGCCGACGCGCCGGCGCGTGCGTCCGGGCCGGCCCTGCCGGCCACCGCGATAGAAGGAGTGCACTGATGCGTATCTGGGCCGTTGCCAACCAGAAGGGCGGCGTTGGCAAAACAACCTCCACGCTGGCATTGGGCCGCGGGCTGGCCGCCCTCGGCCACCGCGTGCTGCTGGTCGACCTCGACCCGCATGCCTCGCTGACCCGCGCCTTCGGCGTGCCGCTGGACCCGCCGCCGCAGGGCGTGCTGGAACTGTTCGCCACCCCGCCGGTGGAAATCGCCAGCCTCGCCCGCAGCAGCGACATCCCCGGCCTGGACTACTTGTGCGCGCAGGCCGCGCTGGCCACCCTGGAACGGCGCAGCGCCAACCAGCCCGGCCTGGGCCTGGCGCTGCAGCACGCGCTGGCCCAGCACGGCGACCGCCACGACTACATCCTGCTCGACTGCGCGCCGACCCTGGGCCTGCTGATGATCAACGCGCTGGCCGCCGCCGACCGCCTGATCATCCCCACCCAGGCCGAGCCGCTGGCGCTGCACGGCCTGGAAGGCATGGTGCGGACCGGCGAGATGGTCGAGCGCTCGCGCCGCCGTCCGCTGCCGGTATCGATCCTGCCCACGCTGTTCGACCGCCGCACCCGCACCGGCAACGAGACCCTCAGGCAGATGCAGGACCGCTACGGCGAACGCGTGTGGGAAGACGCCATCCCGGTCGATACCCGCATCAGCAGCCCGGCCACCCTGACCGCCCCGGCGCACGACGACAGCTACCCCGGACGCGGCCTGGCGGCCTATCGCCGGGCGCTGGAATGGCTGCGCGCCGAAGATGTCGCCCAGCTGGAGCGCGCAGCATGAACGGCGTGGACGTGCTGGACGACTACCTCGGCGAACTGCTGCTCGACGCGACGCTTCCTGCGCCGGCAGTCGCGCCAGTCGCCGTCGCCGAAGCGGTACCGGTGACGCCGCCTGCCGCTCCAATCGAAGTGGAGGCCGCGCCACCGCCGCCCGCCCCGCCGACGGCCGAGGTGGCTCCGGTCGCCCCCGCCATGCCCGCCCCGGCGCCGGCTCCGCCACGCCCCAGGGTCGAGGCCAGGCCCGCGCCGGCGGTTGCCGAAGCCGCACCGCCGCGCCCGGCTGCACCTGCGACCATGCCCCCGCCACCGGTCCCAACGCCGGCTGGCAACAACGTCTGGGCCGCGCTGCAGGCGCAGGCCCGCGAAGCGCACCAGCCCCAGCACCAGCAGCGCCGCGCCAGCGAGCGCGTCTCGCGCTGGCTGCGCCTGCGCTGCGGCACCCAGGCCTACGCGCTGGAGCTGCTGAAGGTGCAGGAAGTGGTGCTGCCGGTGCCGCTGCTGGGACTGCGGGGCACCGCCACCTCGGTGCTCGGCATCATGAACCTGCGCGGCCAGGTGGTGCCGGTCATCGACCTCGGCCTGCACCTGGGCTTCGCCCCGACCGGCGAGGACAGCCTGACCCGCATCGTCGTGCTCGAGGAGAAGGGCGAGGCCCTGGGCCTGCGCGTTTCCGCGGTCGAGGACGTGGCCAGCCTGACCGAATCGCAGATCGAGCCGCCCGACACCGCGCGCATCTGCCAGATCTCCAACACCCTGTTCCGCGGCGTGGCCCGCATCGGCCAGCAGCCGATGATCCTGCTCGATGCCTCCGAACTGCTGCAGTGCGAGCGCTGAAAACCGGGGATGCGGGCCCCGCCCCGCCTCATGCCTCGCCCGGAAGGACCAGGCGCGGGGCGCTCCCCGCGCCCGCGGAGGCCGGTTCCACGGCTGCGGCGAATGGTCGCATTCCGCGCACTGGGTCACGAATTCACATCGCCTTGAGCGGACGCCTTAAAGATCGTTCCACCTTTGCCGCTAACTGGTCCAGTACCGTCTCTCCGGAGCAACGATGAGCACTGTGGCACTGGCGCAGGATCTCGGCATCGAGTCCACCAGCGAGCTGAAGCAACACCTGGCCCCGCACCTGGGCCAGAACGGCGCGTTGCGCTTGGACGCCAGCCAGGTGGGCCGCGTGCACACTGCCGCCATCCAGGTGCTGTGCGCCTTCGTCCTGGCCCGTCGCCAGGCCGGCCACGACACCGTCTTCGCCGACGCTACCGATACCTTCCGCGACGCCGCGCGCCTGCTCGGCGTCCTCCAGACCCTCGGTCTGGACGCAACCCCTGACAAATCGAATTCTGTGGAGAACGTTGCATGAGCGCTCGAATCCTGGTGGTGGACGACTCGGCGTCGATGCGCCAGATGGTGGCCTTCGCCCTCACCTCGGCCGGCTATACCGTCGAGGAGGCCGAAGACGGCGCCGTGGCCCTGGGCCGCGCCAAGGGCGCGAAGTTCAACGCGGTGGTCACCGACGTGAACATGCCGAACATGGACGGCATCTCGCTGATCCGCGAACTGCGCCAGCTGCCGGACTACAAGTTCACCCCGATGCTGATGCTGACCACCGAGTCGGCCGCCGACAAGAAATCCGAAGGCAAGGCCGCCGGCGCCACCGGCTGGCTGGTCAAGCCGTTCAACCCGGAACAGCTGGTCGCCACCGTCCAGAAAGTCCTGGGCTGATCGCCCTCCCCTGCCCCGAACCCCGACCGGATAGCGCGCCGATGAGCATGGACCTGCAACGTTTCCACGCCACCTTCTTCGAGGAAAGCCGCGAAGGGCTGGACGCGATGGAAGCCGGGCTGCTGGCCCTGGAAGACGGGCAGCAGGACCCGGAGATCATCAACTCGGTGTTCCGCGCGGCGCACTCGATCAAGGGCGGCGCCGGCACGTTCGGCTTCGAGGCCATTGCCGGCCTGACCCACGTGCTGGAGACCCTGCTGGACGAGCTGCGCGCCGGCAAGCGGGCGCTGGAAAGCGCCGCGGTCGATGCGATGCTGTCCTCGGTGGACGTGCTGCGCGCCCTGCTGCGCGAGGCCGAGCACGGCCAGGCGGCCGACCCGGCCGCCGTCGCGGCGGTGAAGGCGCGCCTGGAAGCGGTGCTGTCCGGCCAGGCCGCCGCGCCGGTCGCGGCGAAGCCGGCGGAAGCCGCGGTCGAGCCGGAAGGCTGGCAGATCGGCTTCGTGCCGGCGCCGTCGCTGTTCATGAGCGGCAACGACCCGCTGCGCATCATCCGCGAACTGGAAACCCTCGGCCCGCTGCAGGTCGACGCGCGCATGGAGCGCCTGCCCGGGTTCGAGCAGATGGACCCGCTGGAGGCCTACATCGCCTGGGACCTGGGCCTGACCGGCCGCATCCCGCGCAGCAAGATCGAAGACACCTTCGCCTGGGTGGTGGACGACTGCGAGCTGGACATCCAGCCGATCATCGCCCCGGCGAGCCTGGCCACCAGCGCGCCGACGCCGGTGCAGGAAGTGGCGGCCGACGTCGTCGCGGCCACCCGCCCCGCCGCCGCGGCCGGCGCCACCGCCCCGAGCGGCGGCCATGAGGCCGAAAGCTCGATCCGCGTCAGCGTCGACAAGGTCGATGCGCTGATCAACCTGGTCGGCGAACTGGTCATCACCCAGGCCATGCTCAAGCAGGTCTCCGGTGGCCTTGATCCGTCCCACGCCGAGCGCCTGCTGGCCGGCCTGGACCTGCTCGAACGCAATACCCGCGACCTGCAGGAAGCGGTGATCGGCGTGCGCATGCTGCCGGTAGACGCGGTGTTCCGCCGCTTCCCGCGGCTGGTGCGCGACCTCTCCACCCGCCTCGGCAAGCAGGTGCGCCTGCGCACCATCGGCGAAGGCACCGAGCTGGACAAGGGCCTGATCGAGAAGATCGCCGACCCGCTGGTGCACCTGGTGCGCAACTCGATCGACCACGGCCTGGAAATGCCCGACGTGCGCCGCCAGGCCGGCAAGGACGAGATGGGCACCATCACCCTGGCCGCTTCGCACCAGGGTGGCCACATCGTCATCGAAGTCAGCGACGACGGCCGCGGCCTGAACCGCGAGAAGATCCTGGCCAAGGCGCACGAGCGCGGCCTGGCGGTCCCGGACAACCCGAGCGATGCGCAGGTCTGGGACCTGATCTTCCAGCCGGGCTTCTCCACCGCCGACGCGGTCACCGACCTGTCCGGCCGCGGCGTCGGCATGGACGTGGTCCGCCGCAACATCCAGGCCCTCGGCGGCGAGGTGCAGCTGGAAAGCCAGACCGGCGCCGGCACCCGCGTGCTGATCCGCCTGCCGCTGACCCTGGCCATCCTCGACGGCATGACCGTATCGGTCGCCGGCGAGACCCTGATCCTGCCGCTGGCCTACGTGCTCGAGGCGCTGCAGCCCAAGGCCGAGGACATCCGCACCATGGCCGGCGAAGGCCGGGTGCTGCGCGTGCGCGGCGAATACCTGCCGATCCTGGCGCTGGGGCCGTACTACGGCTATCCCCGGGCCGAAACGTCGGCCGCCGAACCGCTCGTCGTGGTGGTCGAGGGCGACGGCCAGAAGATCGCGCTGGAAGTGGACGAGCTGCTCGGCCAGCAGCAGGTCGTGGTCAAGAACATCGAGAACAACTACCGCCGCATCGCCGGCGTGTCCGGCGCCACCATCCTCGGCGATGGCCGCGTCGCGCTGATCGTCGACGTCGGCGGCCTGGTGCGTTCGCTGCGCGTGCCGCAGGCGGCGTAAGGCATCTTCCCTTCTCCCTTCGGGAGAAGGTGGCGCGAAGCGCCGGATGAGGGTAAGGGCAAGGCCGCGTGCAGCCTGGCATCCCGCTTCCTCTCCCCAACCCCACTCCCCGCGGGAGCGGGGTTCGCATCATTCGCTTCCGACAGTGGGACCCCGCATGAAACGCCTCGCTCCTCTCGCCCTGCTCGCCCTCGCCGCCCCGGCCCTCGCCGGCACCACGACAAGCGCGTGGCCGCCGAAGCTGACCTTCGCCGACGACACCGAAGTCGCGCTCACCGGCAACTATTCCTGGGACATCAACCGCTTCTCCGCCGATGGCGGCGCGTTCGACGACGACCAGGACTGGCGCCGCCGGGAGATCGGCATCGGCATCAAGCGCAAGGGCCTGTACGACGTCACCGCCGTCTACGACTTCCAGGCCGACACCTGGCTGGACGTGGCCCTGCGCCTGGACAGCAAGGGCCTGACCGGCCGCGACTTCGGCAAGTGGCGCGTCGGCCAGGTGAAGCTGCCGCTCGGCTTCGAGGGCAACACCGCCACCCGCAGCGGCGCCTTCATGGAAAGCAGCCTGCCCACGCAGGCGTTCTACGAAGGCCGCCGCATCGGCGTGGACTGGGCGCTGGAGCGGCCGCACTGGCTGCTCAACGCCGGCGCCTACGGCCATGACCTGCAGGGCAACAACCGCGGCGACAGCCAGGCCGCGCGGCTGGCATGGACCCCGTGGAAGGAAAGCAGCCGCGTGCTGCACCTTGGCGTTTCCGCCACCCGCGAGCGCCCCGACGCCGAAACCAACGGCCTGGGCGTGGTCATCCCTCCCAGCGTGCGCTGGCGCGCCAAGCCCGAGGCCTCGCTGACGACGCTGCGGCTGGTCGATTCGGGCACGCTGCGCGACGTCGGCCGCATCGACCGCAGCGGCCTGGAAGCGCTGTGGATCGACGGCCCATGGTCGCTGCAGGGCGAATACCTGCGCCAGACCACCCACCGCCACGCCCTGCCCGACTACAGCGGCGACGGCTGGTACGTGCTCGGCAGCTGGCTGCTCACCGGCCAGTCGCGCGTCTACAGCGGCGGCAACGTCACCAATCCCAAGGCCAGCGGCAAGTACGGCGCGGTGGAACTGCTGGCGCGCTACAGCCGCATCGACCTCGACGATGCCGGCATCGCCGGCGGCAGCGAGACGAACTGGACGCTGGGCGCCAACTGGTACCTCAACAGCTACCTGAAGTTCCAGGCCAACTACATCCACGCCGACGCCCGCCGCGGCGGCAGCCACGTGCAGCCGGAAACCCTGCAGCTGCGGGCGCAGCTGTATTTCTGACGGCCCCGGGACGGCGACGCCGTCCCCTTTCCGTGCCGTTCCTCACGGAATCTCCCCCCGGCCCGAAAGCAGGCGTCAAGAACCGGACGCCTGCGCCGATACCCCGGTCGTGCACCCGCATCACCGGGTGAGGGGCCTCCCGCCGCGGCCCATCCAGTACCCAAGAAGCATCGCAGGAGCGCCGGGCCTGCCTGTCGCTCAAGCCTGTCCACGGAGATGTCTGCGATGAAATGGTTCCAGAACCTTTCGATCACGCGGAAGCTGGTCCTCGCCTTCTGCATCACCTGCATGATCACCCTGCTGCTGGGAGGGTTCTCGCTGTGGCGCATGATGCTGGCCAACACGCAGATCGAGCAGATCAACAACAACTGGATGCCCGCCGTCCAGCAGCTGGGCGAGATGCGCGCGCAGCTGGGCGAATTCCGCACCTACGAGCAGGCGCAGCTCGGCTACCAGGGCAATGCCGAGCAGCTGGCCGACTACGACAAGCGCCTGGCCGACACCCGCGGCCTGATCGAAGCGGCCGAGAAGGCCTACGACGACATCGAGACCGACTACACCGCCGAAGAACTGGCCATGTACGAAAAGCTCAAGGCGCAGCGTTCGGCCTATTTCGAGGCGCATGAGCGCATCGCCGCGGCCATCGCCGCCGACGATTTCGACGGCGCGCGCCGCGTTTCCTCCGACGAGTCGCGCAAGCTGCGCCGCGTGCTGTTCGACCAGCTCAAGCTGATGTCGCAGTACAACCAGGAACAGCTGGCCAAGGACGTGGCCGCGTCCAAGCTCGCCCACCAGCGCTCGCTGATCGCGGTGGTCACCGGCATGGCGCTGTCGCTGGTGCTCGCCGCCCTGCTGGGCTGGGCCATCATCCGCTCGATCACGCTGCCGCTGGACGCGGCGGTGCGCGTGGCCGACGACGTTTCCGCCGGCAAGCTCGACCGCCGCATCGACACCTCGCGCCGCGACGAAGTGGGCAAGCTGCTTTCCTCCATGCAGCGCATGCAGGCGCAGCTGCAGGCCGTCATCGCCGCGCAGCAGGAGATGGAGCGCCAGCACGAGGCCGGCATCATCAGCTACCGCATGGACCAGGCTGCCTTCCCCGGCGACTACGGGGTGATGGTCGCCGGCACCAACCAGCTGGTCGCCAGCCATATCGGCATGAACACGCAGGTGATCGAACTGGCGCAGCGCTACGCCGTCGGCGACCTCAGCCGCGACATGCCGCAGCTGCCGGGCGAGAAGGCCGAGATCAGCGAGACCATGGCCGCCATCAAGCGCAACCTCACCGCGATCAGCGGCGAGATCCAGCGCCTGAGCGGCGCCGCGGCGTCCGGCGACTTCAGCCAGCGCGGCGACGAGGCGCGCTTCCAGTTCGATTTCCGGCAGATGGTGCACAACCTCAACGCGATGATGGAGGCCACCGACCACAGCCTGGCCGAGACCTCCAGCCTGCTGCAGGCCATCGCCCGCGGCGACCTCGCCGCGCGCATGCACGGCGACTACCACGGCGTGTTCGCGAAGATGCGCGACGACGCCAACGCCACCGTGGCGCAGCTGACCTCGATCGTCGGCCGCATCCAGAGCGCGGCATCGAGCATCACGCTGGCCGCTTCCGAGATCGCCACCGGCAACAACGACCTGTCGCGCCGCACCGAGCAGCAGGCGGCCAACCTGGAAGAGACCGCCGCGTCGATGGAGGAACTGACCTCCACCGTGCGCCAGAACGCCGAGCACGCCCGCCAGGCCAACCAGCTGGCGCAGGGCGCGCACGGCGTGGCCTCGCAGGGTGGCGACATCGTCGGCAAGGTCGTCACCACCATGTCCGCGATCGAAACCTCCTCCAGGAAGATCGCCGACATCATCAGCGTCATCGACGGCATCGCCTTCCAGACCAACATCCTGGCGCTCAACGCCGCGGTGGAAGCGGCGCGCGCCGGCGAGCAGGGCCGCGGCTTCGCCGTGGTCGCCTCGGAAGTGCGCACGCTGGCGCAGCGCTCGGCCGGTGCGGCCAAGGAGATCAAGGAGCTGATCGAGGATTCGGTCGGCAAGGTCGCCGACGGCTCGCAACTGGTGCACCAGGCCGGCAGCACCATGGGCGAGATCGTGAGCTCGGTGCAGCGCGTGACCGACATCATGGCCGAGATCTCTGCCGCCTCGCAGGAACAGAGCGCCGGCATCGAGCAGGTCAACCAGACCGTCACCCAGATGGACGAGACCACCCAGCAGAACGCCGCGCTGGTCGAGGAAGCCACTGCCGCCGCACGCTCGATGGAGGAACAGGCGCAGCAGCTGAGCGATGCGGTGTCGCAGTTCCGCCTGGCCGACACCGTCGCCGCCTCGCTGGCGCGCGTGGCCACGGCACCGTCCGCGCGTCCAGTGCTGCGCAGCGTCTTCTCCGGCAAGCCGGCCACGGCCGACGACGACCTGCAGGAGTTCTGAAGTACCCCGCGGGAGCGCGCGCCGCATCGGGCGCCCGCTCCCGCGTTGGCATGGCTGCCGACCTTCCCCGACCCGCGACGCCGCACCACCGCCCGCAGGTCGCTTCACCCTCGTCACGCCCCGGCGTCTCCACGCCGGGCTCCCCAGGCAGCAGGAGTCCTCCATGTCCCATCCCCGTTCCGGTTCCAGCATCGTCAGTCGCCTGATGCTGGGCGTGGCCCTGATCGCGCTGCTTTCCTTCGGTGTGACCGCCGCCATCAGCTACTGGAAGAGCAGCCATGCCCTGCTGTCCTCCTCGCAGGACACGATGCGCAACCTTGCCGGGCTCGAGGCCGAGCGCGTCGCCGCCGACCTGACCGAGGCCTACGACACCGCCCATACCCTGGCCGGTACCCTGCTCCTGCAGCGCCAGCAGGGCATCCTCACCCGCCCGGCGGTCGCGGCGCTGCTCAAGCAGCAGCTGCTCGCCCACCCCGAATGGGTCGGCATGGGCACGCTGTGGGAACCGGATGCGTTCGATGGCGCCGATGCCGCGCATACCGGCGACGAGGCGCATGACGAGAGCGGGCGCTTCATGAGCTACTGGGCCTGGTCGGACGGCGTTCCCTTCACCGAGGCCCTGCGCGGCTACGACGTGGCCGGCGACGGCGACTGGTACCTCAAGCCGCGCGAGGCCAGGCAGCCCACGCTGGTGGAACCCTACAGCTATGCGATCAACGGCAAGCAGGTCCTGATGACGACGCTGTCCATGCCGATCGTCGAGAACGACGGCTTCCTCGGCGTGGTCACCGTGGATTTCGCGCTGTCCTCGCTGCAGGAGCGCCTCTCGCAGCTGGCGCCGATGGGCGAAGGGCACGTCGAGCTGCTCTCGCCCGCCGGCCGCGTGCTGGCCAGCCGCGATCCGGCCGAGGTCGGCACGCTGCGCGAGGACGCGGCCACCGCCGCGATGCTCGCGCGCATCGCCAAGGGCGAGGTCTCCGAAGCGCTGGAACCGGACGCGAACGGCGACGTGGCCGTCTACGTCCCGATCCAGGTGGGCGATGCCGCGCAGCACTTCGCCCTGGGCGTGATCGTGCCGCAATCGCTGCTGACGCGGCAGGCCCAGGTCCTGCTGTACATCGTCGTCGCCGTCGGCCTGGTCGCCGCGCTGGCGCTGTGCGTCGCCCTGTTCGTGCTGCTGCGCCGGCAGGTGGTGGCCCCGCTCGCCACCGCCGCCGGGGTCGCCGACGACATCGCCCACGGCAAGCTGGACGGCCGCATCGAGGCCGGGCGCCAGGACGAGATCGGCAAGCTGATGCGCTCCATGCAGGTCATGCAGGGCAACCTGCGCGAACGCCTGGAGCGCGACGCCGTGCTCGCCGCCGAGAACCTGCGCATCCGCTCGGCCCTGGACGACGTCACCACCAGCGTGATGATCGCCGACGCCGACCTCAACATCATCTACGCCAACCGCCCGCTGTTCGGCATGCTGGGCAAGGCCGAGCAGGACCTGCGCCGCGACCTGCCCAACTTCGACATGAAGACCCTGGTCGGCAGCAACATCGATGTCTTCCACAAGCACCCGCCGCACCAGCGCAGGCTGCTGGGTGAACTGCGCGGCACCCACCGCGCGCAGATCACCGTCGGCGGCCACGTCATGCGCCAGATCATCAACCCGGTCACCAATGCCGGCGGCCAGCGCATCGGCTACGTTGTGGAGTGGGACGACCGTACCGCCGAGGTCGAGGTCGAACGCGAGGTCAGCGGCATCGTCACCGCCGCCGCCAGCGGCGACCTGTCCGGGCGCATCGCGCTGGAAGGCAAGGAAGGCTTCCTGCGCCAGCTGTCGGAACAGCTGAACGGCCTGCTGGACAGCTTCGCCGGCAGCGTCGGCCAGGTATCGACGTTGCTGGACGCCATGTCGCGGGGCGACCTGACCACGCGCATGGATGGCGACTACCAGGGTGTGTTCGCGCGCATCCGCGACGACGCCAACACCACCGTCGACAACCTGACCTCGATCGTCGGCCGCATCCAGACCGCCGCGTCCAGCATCAACCTGGCCGCCTCGGAGATCGCCACCGGCAACAACGACCTGTCGCGCCGCACCGAGCAGCAGGCCGCCAACCTGGAAGAAA
>JAEWOJ010000136.1 GCA_023399815.1 Pseudomonadota bacterium
CAAGATGGCCGACATGGCCCGCCGCATCACCGCCGGCCAGCTGCTGGTGCTGCAGCTGGGCCGCCTGAAGGACGCCGGGCAGATGCAGCCGCAGCAGGTGTCGCTGGCCAAGTGGAACAACTGCCGCCTGGCCATCGACATCGCCCGCGAATGCCGCGACCTGCTCGGCGGCGCCGGCATCACCACCGAGCACGGCGCCATCCGTCATGCGCTGAACCTGGAGTCGGTGATCACCTATGAAGGCACCGAGACCGTGCACCAGCTGGTGATCGGCCGCGAGCTGACCGGCATCAACGCGTTCTGAATGCACTTCTGAATGCCTGGCGGCCCGCATGCGATCATGCGGGCCGCTTTTCGCATGACTGGACATGAAGACACCCCCACAATTGCAGGTGCTGATCGACGACGGCGTCATCGATGAAGTGCTGCGTCCGCTCAAGAGCGGCAAGGAAGCGGCGGTCTATGTAGTCCGCAGCGGCGATGAGATCCGTTGCGCTAAGGTCTACAAGGACATGGCCCAGCGCAGTTTCCAGCAGCGCGTGCAGTACCAGGAGGGGCGCAAGGTACGCGGCTCGCGCGAGGCGCGCGCCATCGGCAAGGCCAGCAAGTACGGCCGCAGGCAGCAGGAAGCGGCGTGGAAGAACACCGAGGTCGATGCGCTGTACCAGCTGCGCGAGGCCGGCGTGCGCGTGCCCGAGCCGTTTGGCTATTTCCACGGCGTTCTGGTGATGGAACTGGTCACCGATGCCGAGGGCTTCAGCGCCGCGCGCCTGGGCGAGGTCGAGCTCGACGCCGTGCAGGCCAGGCGGTTCCATGCGGTGCTGGTGCAGCAGGTCAAGCTGATGCTGTGCTGCGGGTTGATCCACGGCGATCTGTCGCCCTACAACGTGCTGGTCGGCCCGGATGGCCCGGTGGTCATCGATTTCCCGCAGGTGGTCAGCGCCGGCGGCAACAACGCCGCGCGCGCGATGCTGCTGCGCGACGTCAACAACCTCACCGTCTGGCTTGGGCGCTCGGCGCCGGAGTTGTTCGATACCTGGTACGGCGAGGAGATGTGGGAACTGTTCCAGGCTGGCGACCTGCAGCCGGACAGCGCGTTGACCGGCGAATTCACCCCGGATCTGCGGGTGGTCGACCTGGACGGTGTCCGCGAGGCCATCAACGATGCCCGCGAGGAAGCCCTCATCCGCCAGCAGGGCCGCGAGGCCGCGGAAGAGGAATACTGAGCGGAGCAGGCTGCGGCGGTGTCGCCGCCGCTGCCGGCATGGCAACCTTCTGCTTTCCTGTTACAGGCTGCGGGGTGGTCGCTTGAAGTTGCTCGAAGGCATCCGCGTGCTCGACCTGTCGCGCATCCTGGCCGGGCCATGGGCCACCCAGGTGCTGGCCGATTTCGGCGCCGACGTCATCAAGGTCGAGCGCCCCGGCGTGGGCGACGATACCCGCGGCTGGGGGCCGCCGTTCCTGAAGGATGCCGACGGCAACGACACCGCGGAGTCGGCGTACTACCTGTGCGCCAACCGCGGCAAGCGCTCGGTCGCCATCGACTTCACCCGGCCGGAGGGACAGGCGCTGGTCCGCGGACTGGCCGCGCGCTGCGACGTGCTGGTGGAGAACTACAAGGTCGGCGGGCTGGCGAAGTACGGGCTGGATTTCGCCAGCCTGCACGCGCTCAACCCGAAGCTGGTGTACTGCTCGATCACCGGCTACGGCCAGGACGGGCCGTACGCGCGCCGCGCCGGCTACGACGCCGCGATCCAGGCCATCGGCGGGCTGATGAGCGTGACCGGCGAGCCGGACGACGTGCCGGGCGGCGGGCCGCAGAAGGTGGGCGTGGCGGTCACCGACCTGATGACCGGCATGTACGCGGCGAGCGCGATCCTCGCCGCGCTCCGCCATGCCGAGCGCACCGGACAGGGCCAGCAGATCGACCTGGCCCTGCTCGACACGCAGGTGGCGTGGTTGGCCAACCAGGCATCGAACTGGCTGGTCGGCGGCGTGGTGCCGGAGCGGCAGGGCACCGCGCATCCGAACATCGTGCCGTACCAGGTGATGCCGGCGGCCGACGGCCATTTCATGCTCGCGGTCGGCAACGACGCGCAGTTCGCGCGTTTCTGCGGGGTGATCGGCGAGCCACGGCTGGCCGGTGATCCACGCTATGCGACCAACGCCGCGCGCGTGGCGCATCGGGCCGAACTGGTGCCGTACCTGCAGCACCGCCTGCGCGCGCGGCCGGCGGCCGAGTGGCTGGCGGCGCTGGACCAGGTGGGGG
Source organism: Pseudomonadota bacterium (assembly GCA_023399815.1). Classification (GTDB taxonomy): domain Bacteria; phylum Pseudomonadota; class Gammaproteobacteria; order Xanthomonadales; family Xanthomonadaceae; genus Stenotrophomonas. Next base: position 2,270 of record JAEWOJ010000136.1, read on the forward strand.
TACCGGCCAACCCGGTCAACCGCATCGACCAGGTGTTCGACGACCCGCAGGTGCGGGCGCGCGGGCTGCGGGTCGAGCTGCCGCATGCCGGTGGCGGCAGGGTGTCGATGGTGCGCAACCCGCTGAGGTTCTCGGCCACGCCGTTGCGGTACACGCAGGCCGCCCCGGTGCTGGGCCAGCACACCGCGCAGGTGCTGGCGGAGGTGCTGTCGCTCGATGCCGAGCGCCTGCGGGAGCTGCAGGCGGAGGGAGTGGTGGGAGAGGGGAGCGCGTAGGCGCGCCCGCCGTCAGGCGCCGCCGGGAAACCCGTGCTGGCGCCAGGCCTCGAACACGACCACGGCGACCGAGTTGGACAGGTTGAGGCTGCGGTTGTCCGGCTGCATCGGCAGGCGCAGGCGATGGCCGTCGGGCAGCGCGTCGAGACGTTCCTGCGGCAGGCCGCGGGTTTCCGGCCCGAACAGGAAGGCGTCGCCATCGGCGAACCGCACGCTGTCGTAGCGCACGCTGGCGCGGGTGCTCATGGCGAACAGGCGATGGGGCGCGATGCGTTGCAGCGCGGTGTCCAGGTCCGGATGGACCTGCATGTGCGCGTATTCGTGATAGTCCAGGCCGGCCCGCTTGAGCTGCCGGTCGCTGAGGTCGAAGCCGAGCGGTTCGATCAGATGAAGCCGTGCGCCGGTGTTGGCGCAGAGCCGGATCACGTTGCCGGTGTTGGGCGGGATCTCGGGCTGGTAGAGCAGTACATGGAAAACGGGGGAGACGGTCATCGGCGGAGTTTACGCCGTGGCCGCCTCCCGATCGGGACGGCGACTCACTTGGCGACCATCCCGTTGGCGACCTGGCCGAGGGTGTCGGCGGCCAGTTCCGCGGCCAGCGCCTGCACCTGCTGCGCGTCCGGACGAACGGTGATGGCCGGCAGCGAGACCATCCACTGGCCGACGCTGGTGCCTAGGGCGGCCGGTGTGTAGGCGGCCAGCTGGGCCGCGGCCTGTTCGGCCGCCAGTTCGACGATCTGGCCGACGGTCGGGCGGACCTGCACCGCGGAGAGGGTCGGGATGGCGCTGGTGCGCTCGTGTTCGGCCTGGGCCAGCTGGTCGGCGGACGGACGCACCTGCACGGTTTCCAGGGTGACGATGTCGCCGGCATGGGCGGAAGCGGCAAACCCGGCGGCGATGGCGAGAGCGATGGCGAAGGACTTGGCGTTCATGGCGAGACCTGTTTGGTGTGTGTGAACGGTGGTGTGGTAGTAAAGTAATACACCAAATCTCGGGATGCAAGGAATTTTTCGCTTTCCCTTGATTTGTTCAGCATCCAGTCATTATTGGTTCGGGCCTTCCTGGCTGCCGACAGGTATCAAGCAGGATGCGTGCCAACTACATCAAGTTGATTTCAAAGGATATTCGCCTGCACGGAAGTGTCCGCTGTCCGGACACCCGCGGCTGCTGGCCGGCGTCCGCGGACACCGCGGGAGCGTCCAGGCAGCCATGACGCATGACGTATGACGCCTGGTGGCGGCGCCGGTTAGGATCGGCGTTCACATTCATTGCTCAAGGAAAGTGGGATGAAAGCAGCTACACCCCGTACCGCCCTTCTCGCCGCAGCGCTCGGCGTTGCCCTCGGAGGATTCGCCGGCACGCCGCTGACCGCCATGGCCAAGGCCCCGGCCGCCGCGCCGGCGGTGGACATCCCCTATGAGGAGTTCACCCTGCCCAACGGCCTGCGCGTGGTGGTGCACACCGACCGCAAGGCGCCGATCGTGGCGGTCAACATCTGGTACCACGTCGGCGCCAAGGACGAGCCGTCCGGCCGCACCGGCTTCGCGCACCTGTTCGAGCACCTGATGTTCCAGGGCAGCGAGAACCACCACGGCGAGTTCTTCGAGCCGTTCAAGCAGGTCGGCGCCACCGACCAGAACGGCACCACCAACAGCGACCGCACCAACTATTTCCAGAACGTGCCGACCACCGCGCTGGACATGGCGCTGTGGATGGAGTCCGACCGCATGGGCCACCTGGTCGGCGCGATCGACCAGGCCGCGCTCGACGAACAGCGCGGCGTGGTGCAGAACGAGAAGCGCCAGGGCGAGAACCAGCCCTACGGCCAGGTCTGGGACAAGCTGACCCGCGCGCTGTACCCGGCCAGCCACCCGTACCACCACGGCGTGATCGGCTCGATGAACGACCTCAACGCCGCCTCGCTGGACGACGTGAAGACCTGGTTCAAGACCTGGTACGGCCCGAACAACGCGGTGCTGGTGCTGGCCGGCGACATCGACCTGGCCACCGCCAAGGAGAAGGTCGCCAGGTACTTCGGCGACATCCCGGCCGGCCCGACCATGGCGCAGCCGAAGGTGGACGTGGCCGCGCGCCCGGCCTCCACCCGCGAGGTGATGACCGACAAGGTGCCGCAGGCGCGCATCTACCGCGCCTGGAACGTGGCCCAGGTCGGCACCACCGACATCGACCAGCTGCAGCTGTTCGCGCGCGTGCTCGGCGGCGCCAAGTCCTCGCGCCTGGACCAGCGCCTGCTGCATGAAGAGAAACTGGTGGACAACATCAGCGCGATGGCCGACGCCTCGCAGCTGGGCTCCAATTTCCTGGTCTTCGCCACGGTCAAGCAGGGCGTGGACCCGGCCAAGGTCGAAGCGATCATCGACGAGGAACTGAAGAAGCTGATCGCCGACGGCCCGACCGCCGACGAGCTGGCACGCGCCAAGACCGCGTTCCGTTCCGGCTTCATCCGCGGCATCGAGCGCATCGGCGGTTTCGGCGGCAAGGCCGACGCGCTGGCCGAGTGCGCCGTGTACGAAGGCGACCCGGGCTGCTTCCGCACTTCGCTGGCCACCATCCAGAACGCCAGCGCCGCCGATCTCAAGGCGGTCGGCGCGAAGTGGCTGGGTGTGGGCGACCACACCGTGGTGGTCGAGCCGGGCGAGCGCGTGGCGCTGGAAGAACTGCCCTCGGGCACGCCGGCGCCGTTCGACGTGCCGGCGGTCGACCCCAGGTACCGCGTGCTGCCCTCGCAGGTGGACCGCAGCGCCGGCGTGCCGCAGACCACCACCTTCCCGGAACTGAAATTCCCGCAGCTGCAGCGCGCCACGCTGAAGAACGGCACCCGGGTGATCCTGGCCGAGCGCCATGACATCCCGGTGGTGCAGTTCAGCTACGAGTTCCCGGGCGGCTTCACCGCCGACCAGGGCCGCAAGCCGGGCACCGCCAACTTCACCATGGGCATGCTCGACGAGGGCGCCGGCAAGCTCGGTTCGCTGGCCTTCGCCGATGCCGCCGATGCCCTGGGCGCCCGCATCGGCGCCGGCGCCTCGCTGGACGGCGCCAGCGTCAGTCTGTCGGCGCTGAAGGAGAACCTGGCGCCGTCGCTGGCGCTGTACGCCGATGCACTGCGCGCGCCGCGCTTCGACCAGAGCGAGATCGACCGCATCAAGGCCACCTGGATCGCCGGCATCAAGCAGGAGAAGGCCAACCCGAACGCGGTGGCGATGCGCGTGCTGCCGCCGCTGCTGTACGGCAAGGGCCACCCGTATGCGATCCCGTTCACCGGCAGCGGCGACGAGGCGGCGATCCAGGCGCTGACCCGCGACGACCTGGTGGCCTTCCACAAGGACTGGGTGCGCCCGGAGAACGCGACCCTGATCGTGGTCGGCGACACCACGCTGAAGGACATCGTGCCGCTGCTGGAGCGCCAGTTCGGCGGCTGGAAGGGCGAGGGCGCCGCGCCGAAAGTGGGCGCGCCGGCCGCGGTCGCGCGTCCGGACACGGCCCGCGTGTACCTGATCGACCAGCCCGGCGCGGTGCAGGCCAACCTGTTCGCCGGCGAAGTGGTGCCCTCGACCATGGACCCGGGCGCGACCCGCTTCGACATCGCCAACGGCGTGCTCGGCGGCGACTTCACCTCGCGCCTGAACATGAACCTGCGCGAGGACAAGCACTGGTCCTATGGTGCCCGCTCGACCTCCGGCAGCGCGCTGGGGCAGCGGCCGTGGATGGCGATCGCGCCGGTGCAGATCGACAAGACCGGCGAGGCGCTGAAGGAAATGCAGGCCGAGATCGGCCAGTTCGCCAGCGGCCAGCGTCCGCCGACGGCGGACGAGGTCGCCCGCATCCGCAACATCCAGACGCTGAGCCTGCCCGGCGCCTATGAAACCGCCTCGGCGGTGATGGGCACCATCGGCGGCATCGTCCGCTACCAGCGCCCGGACGACTACGTGTTCAAGCGCAAGGCCGAGATCGAGGCGATGACTCCGGCGCAGGTCGCCGAAGCGGCGAAGACGCTGGACCCGTCGAAGCTCACCTGGGTGGTGGTCGGCGACCTCAAGCACACCGAGGCGCCGGTGCGCGCGCTGGGCCTGGGCGAGGTGATCGTGATCGACGGCGACGGCAACCCGGTGCCGGCCGCCAAGTAAGTGGGCGACAGCTCCAGGCCCCATTGCCCCAAAAGCCCCTCTCCCTTCGGGGGAGGGGCTGGGGTGAGGGCAGGGCGCAGCCTCGCGTTGCCCGCCATCGCACAGGCTGTTCCAAGCGGCAAGCAGCGCGATACCTGCGACCAGGCAGGCAACGTCACTCAAGCCCCTCTCCCTCTGGGAGAGGGGTTGGGGAGAGGGCAGAACGAAGCCGCGGTGCCCGACAACACGCTGCCCAAGGTCGCGGTAGCGACACCCGATGGGGCAAATGGCATCCGCGCCCTATCGAGCGCCCACTTCAGTCCACACCAGCCTCCGGCCAGCCCCTATCGCCAGCCAAACGGATCATGACGCGTTCATCCATCCAAGGCACAATCCAACCCGATCCCCACAAGGCCCCGCCCATGCGCATCCTGATCCTGTCCGCCGCCCTGCTTGCCAGCACCGCCGCCTGCACCTGGGTGCCGATCGAAAGCGGCGGCAAGGCGGTGCGCGTGCTGCCGGCCGGCCCGGTGGCGCCCGGCTGCGTGGCCAAGGGCGAGATCGTGGTCTCGGTCAAGAGCAAGGTCGGCTTCTACAACCGCAACCCGCTGCGCGTGCAGGAAGAACTGGAAACCCTGGCGCGCAACGAAGGCCCCAGCGCCGGCGCCAACGCGGTGCAGGCGATGAGCCCGCCGGCCGACGGCAGCCAGCGTTTCAGCGCCTGGCAGTGCCCGGTGCGCTGAGTTTCCGTCGGCATTGGGCGTTCCCGGCCCGGGCCGAGGGTAGCCGCGAAGCACGCGGGACATGAAGCAAGGGGGCAAAGGGCCCTGCGGACCATGAGGCGCCGGTTCCATACGCCGGGGTCCCGAATCGTTAAAGATGCGTCAAGGGCTGGCAGCCGCTAGAATAGCGCCCCCTTCGCCTGAGTCTTGGCGCCTCCCGATGCCTTTCCAGAATGTCTCGATCGCGGGACTGGCGCATGTCGATGCGCCGCATACGCTGACCTCCAAGGAAATCAACGAGCGCCTGCAGCCGACGCTGGAACGCCTGGGGATCCGCGCCGACATGCTGGGCGATGTCGCCGGCATCCATGCGCGCCGGCTGTGGGACCAGGGCACGCAGGCCTCGGACGCGGCCACGATGGCCGGGCGCAAGGCGCTGGAAGACGCCGGCGTGGCCGCCGACCGCATCGGCCTGCTGGTCAACACCTCGGTCAGCCGCGACTACCTGGAGCCGTCCACCGCCTCCATCGTCTCGGGCAACCTGGGCATCGGCGACGACTGCGTCACCTTCGACATCGCCAACGCCTGCCTGGCCTTCATCAACGGCATGGACGTGGCCGCGCGCATGATCGAGCGCGGCGACATCGACTACGCGCTGATCGTCGATGGCGAAAGCTCCAACCTGGTCTATGAAAAGACCCTCGAGCGCATGAGCGCCCCGGACGTCACCGCGCAGCAGCTGCGCGACGAGTTCGCCGCGCTGACCACCGGTTCCGGCGCCGCGGCCATGGTGCTGGCGCGCTCGGAGCTGGTGCCCGACGCGCCGCGCTACAAGGGCGGCGTGACCCGTGCGGCCAACCAGTGGAACAAGCTGTGCGTGGGCAATCTGGACCGCATGGTCACCGATACCCGCCTGCTGCTGATCGAAGGCATCAAGCTGGCCACCAAGACCTTCGAGGCCACCCGCCAGGCGCTGGGCTGGGCGGTGGACGAGATCGACCAGTTCGTCATCCACCAGGTCAGCCAGCCGCACACCAACGCCTTCATCAAGGCCTTCGGCATCGACCCGAAGAAGGTGATGACCATCTTCGGCGAGCACGGCAACGTCGGTCCGGCCTCGGTGCCGATCGTGCTGAGCAAGCTGCGCCAGCTGGGCAAGCTCAAGAAGGGCGACCGCGTCGCGCTGATGGGGATTGGTTCCGGCCTGAACTGCACCATGGCCGAGGTGGTCTGGTAAGCCAGGGCGCCCGATCCCGGTAACAACGCAGACGCCCGCGGGTTTTCCCGCGGGCGTTCTGCATGTGGCCTGCACGACCGTCAGTTCGAAGCGGAGCGCGCGGCCCGCGGCGGCGGTCGCTCTGCTCAGGGTGTACCCGCATCAGCGTCGAGTCGTTCCCGTCCAGCGCCCGGTGCATCGCCGCGCGGCCGGTACGCATGCATGCCGATGCCCGCCTGCTTCATCGCCTCGGCCAGCTGCCATGCGGTCACGCTTGGCGGCGATGGCATTGGGGGGAGCACTTCCGGATGCCATCGGTATCGCCGGGCAATCGTTCGGAATTGCCGCGTCGTGCCGCGCAGGTACGGGGATTGCCCCGCACGGGCTTGCCGGGGAGGGGGCGCGCCGGGCGAGCCCGGCACCCATGGGGAATCCAGCGTCGGGCGTTTGCCCCGGCCCATGGCGTCGGGCGACGGAGCCGACGACTCCGCTCAGTTCAGCCCGCAGCACTTCTTGTATTTCTTCCCGCTGCCGCAGGGGCAGTCGTCGTTGCGGCCCGGTTCCGCTTCACGGCGGATCGGCACGCGCGGGGTCAGGGCGTCGATGCGATGGTGGTTGAGGTCGGCCAGCATCGCCGGCAGCTCCATGGTGATGTCCAGGCGCTCGCGGTAGGTGACCTTGGCCGGCGGGGCCTCGGGGTTCTCCGGGTCGATCCGTTCGCCGCTGGCCAGTTGGTCGAGCAGGTCGAAGATCTCCTCGATCCACTCGTGTTCGTCCAGCCACTTGTCCCATTCCGCTTCATGCAGCATGACCGCGGTGAAGAAGCCCAGCGCCCAGTCCCGGCCGACGTCGAGCTCGGATTCGGCCAGGGCCTCCTCGTCCTGCTCCGGGTCTTCCGGCAGCCACATCAGCGGCGCGAGGTGATCGGGCAGGTCCTCGCCCTCGAACCGCGCGCGTGCGGCGCACATGTTCCAGTGGCCCATCAGCAGCTGCTGGACCTGGAGGGCTTCGTCCTCGTTGTTCCAGCGCGGCGGCTGGCCGCCCCAGACTTGCGGCTGCCATTGGCTGGGCGGTGCCGCCACCGGCGCTACCACCAGGGCCGAGAGGAAGCCGTCCAGCGCTTCGAGATTGAGACCCTTGAACGGCACCGCGCGCTGCTCGAGCAGGCTGGACAGCCGTTCGATCTGGTTGTCGTCGAGGAAAGGAGGAGGCGTGGACATGGCGGCCGCTGTCGTGGGGTGGGCGTGCATGGTAGTCGCTGCGGGTCAGGATCCCGCATCCGGGCCGACCACAGCGGATCGGGCTGGCGGTTGCATTCTTCCGCTTCTGCGGCATCCGGTGCCGACCGTTTGGGGGGATTGCGCTGTTCCGCAGGTTCAGCCGGCCAGCGCGTCAGCCACCCGCGCGCGCAATACCGGCAGCAGTTCGCTTTCGAACCACGGGTTGCGCGCCAGCCACAGCCGGTTGCGTGGGCTGGGGTGGGGCAGCGGCAGCACGCCGCGCTGCAGGTGCTGCCGCCAGGCCTGCACGGTCTCGGTGAGCGTGCGCCCGCGGCGGTCGCCGAGCAGGCCGGCCTGCGCGTACTGGCCGATCGCCAGGGTCAGGCGCAGCTGTTCCAGCCGTGGCAGCAACTGCGGATGCCAGGTGGGGGCGCATTCGGGGCGCGGCGGCAGGTCGCCGTTCCTGCCGGTGCCGGGGAAGCAGAAACCCATCGGCACGATGGCGACCCTGTCGGCGTCGTAGAACGTCGGCCGGTCGATCCCCAGCCAGTCGCGCAGGCGCTCGCCGCTGGGATCGTTGAAGGGAATGCCGGTCTCGTGCACCTTGCGCCCCGGCGCCTGACTGACGATCAGCAGGTGCGCGCCCGGCGCGGCCCGCAGCACCGGCCGGCAGCCCAGCGGCAACTGCGCCCGGCAGAGCCGGCAGGCGCGGATGCGCGCCATCAGCGCATCGAAGTCGTGCATGTCCTTCTTCCTCTCCCATGGCTGGAACCGTGCGCGGGCGGTACGCCTGTGCCTGGATTATGCTCGGAGCGCGAAGCGCGCATGCCAGCTTCGCCCTATCAAGCCATCAGGGGGGTGTCATGGAAAGCAGGGACAACGACAAGGGTGTTGCGGTGGAGAAGGGCGGTCCACCGACAAGGCAGGGGATGATCCGGCGCGCGCTGGGCTGGTACTGGGGACAACGCGACAGCGCGAGCAAGGGCGAGCCGGTCAAGCGCACGCTGGTGGCGCTGGCCCTGCTCGCGGTGGGCGTGGCGGGCAGCGAGGCCTATGGCCATGTACGCGACAAGTTCCGCGATCCGGACGCCTATCTGGTGCGCATGAAGGAAGACCAGGACGCCGCGTTCAAGAAACTGCAGGACAGCCTCGGCGCGCTCGGCAGTTCGGTGGACGGCGGCGGACGCGCGGCGCTGGCCGAGGTGAAGGGAGCGGTCGGGGAGATGAAGGCCATGAACGCGGGGCTGTTCGCCCAGCTGGCGCTGGCCAGGCAGGAGAACGAGCGGCTGTCGCAGGTGGCCGGCCGGCAGGCGGGGGTCCAGGGCGGCTACGACATCATCCTGTCCGAGAACACCGGGATGGCGCTGGATGCGTCCTCGGTGCTGGGCGTGCAGACGATCCATTCCAACAGCGCCCAGGTCAGCGTCAGCGCGGGCGGGCAGGACGACCAGACCAGGTGGCTGAAAAGCGGGGATTCCATCGCCTACCAGAGCGCGGCTGGGCAGAGCTGCCGGGTGATCCTGCTGTCGATCGGGTCCGCCTCGTCGGCCTCGTTCAAGACGAGCTGCGGCTGACCGGCGCGTCCGAACTGGTCAATCCGGCGGTTTGGCACGACAATCTGGCGCGCCCGCAAGGGGCCATCCGTCCATCGTCCGCCGCCGGCAGCGTCCGCGGCGGGCGTATCCGATCCAGACAGGTCCGCGCTTGAACTTTCCCGGTTACTCCGCCACCACCCACCGTTTCGAGGTCCGCCCCGGCCTGTCGATGAACTACATCGACGAAGGCCCGCGCGATGGCGAGGTGGTCGTCATGCTGCACGGCAACCCGTCGTGGAGCTATCTGTGGCGGCATCTGGTCAATGGCCTGTCCGATCGCTACCGCTGCATCGTGCCCGACCACATTGGCATGGGCCTGTCCGACAAGCCGGACGACAGCCGCTACGACTACACGCTGCAATCGCGCGTGGACGACGTCACCACGCTGCTCGACCACCTCGGCATCACCGGCCCGGTCACGCTGGCCGTGCACGACTGGGGCGGCATGATCGGCTTCGGCTGGGCGCTGTCGCACAATGCGCAGGTCAAGCGGCTGGTCATTACCAATACCGCCGCGTTCCCGTTGCCGCCGGAAAAGCCGATGCCGTGGCAGATCGCGATGGGCCGGCACTGGAAACCGGGCGAGTGGTTCATCCGCACGTTCAACGCGTTCTCGGCGGGCGCCTCGTGGCTGGGCGTGAGCCGGCGCATGCCGGCCGACGTGCGCCGCGCCTACGTGGCGCCGTACGACAGCTGGGACAACCGCATCGCCACCATCCGCTTCATGCAGGACATCCCGCTGTCGCCGGCCGACAAGGCGTGGTCGTTGCTGGAACGCGCCGCCGCGGCGCTGCCGTCCTTCGCCGACCGCCCGGCGTTCATCGCCTGGGGCCTGCGTGATATCTGCTTCGACCACCATTTCCTCGCCGGCTTCCGCAGGGCGCTGCCGCAGGCCGAGGTGATGGCCTTCGAGGACGCCAACCACTACGTGCTGGAAGACAAGCACGAAGTGATTGTGCCGGCGGTGCGGGCGTTCCTGGAGCGCAATCCGATCGGCTGATTGCTGATTTCAGGTTCCTGTAGGAGCGACGCGCCGGCCGACCGGGCCTTTACCCGGGAATACCCGGGCCCCG
>JAEWOJ010000146.1 GCA_023399815.1 Pseudomonadota bacterium
CCGCCTTCGACGATCCCGACGTGATCGCCGGCCAGGGCACGCTAGGCATCGAACTGGCCCCGCATGCACCGGACGTGGTGATCGTGCCGATCGGCGGCGGCGGCCTGGCCTCCGGCGTCGCGCTGGCGCTGAAGTCGCAGGGCGTGCGCATCATCGGCGCGCAGGTCGAGGGCGTGGATTCGATGGCGCGCGCGATCAAGGGCGACGTGCGCGAGATCGCGCCGGTGGCCACGCTGGCCGACGGCGTCAAGGTCAAGATCCCCGGCTTCCTCACCCGCCGCCTGTGCGCCAGCCTGCTCGACGACGTGGTCATCGTGCGCGAGGCCGAGCTGCGCGAGACCCTGGTGCGGTTGGCGCTGGAGGAACACGTCATCGCCGAGGGCGCCGGCGCGCTGGCGCTGGCCGCCGGCCGCCGCGTGGCCGGCAAGCGCAAGTGCGCGGTGGTCTCCGGCGGCAACATCGACGCTGCCGTGCTGTCCACGCTGCTGTCCGAAGTGCGCCCCAGCCCGCCACGCAAGCCGCGACGGCGCAACGCCGAACGACTTAGAAGCCGCGCAGTCCCACCGACGCTGCGCACCGCCAAACCCGAATCCACCCCCATTACCGCCAACGCCGTCGAGGAGACCCTCTGGTGAATACTCCAACCATCAACATCCCGCGAATTACCATCTTCGACACGACCCTGCGCGACGGCGAACAATCCCCGGGCTGCAGCATGACCCCACCGCAGAAGCTGGTGATGGCACGCGCCCTGGCCGAACTGGGTGTGGACGTGATCGAAACCGGCTTCCCGGCCAGTTCGCAGTCCGACCGCGAGGCGATGGCGCTGATCGGCCGCGAGGTGCGCGACCCGGTGCTGGCGGTGCTGTCGCGCTGCCTGCCGGGCGACATCGAGACTTCGGTCAAGGCGCTGGAAGCGGCCGCCAGGCCGCGCCTGCACGTGTTCCTGTCCACCAGCCCGCTGCACCGCGAGCACAAGCTGCGCATGAGCAAGGAGCAGGTGCTGGAATCGGTGCACAGGCATGTGAGCATGGCGCGCGGCTACATCGACGACGTCGAGTTCTCGGCCGAGGACGCCACCCGCACCGAGCTGGATTTCCTGACCGAGGTGGCGCAGGTCGCCATCGCCGCCGGCGCGCGCACCATCAACCTGCCCGATACCGTGGGCTTCACCACGCCGGACGAGATCCGCGCGATGTTCCAGCACGTCATCGGCAACGCTGCCGGCGCCGACAAGGTCATCTTCAGCGCGCACTGCCACAACGACCTGGGCCTGGCCGTGGCCAACTCGCTGGCCGCCATCGAAGGCGGCGCGCGCCAGGTGGAAGGCTCGATCAATGGCATCGGCGAACGCGCCGGCAACTGCGCGCTGGAGGAGATCGCCATGGTGCTGAAGGTGCGCAACGCCTTCTACAACTTCGACACGGGCTTCGACACCCGCCGTATCGTGCCGACCTCGCAGCTGCTGCAGCGCCTGGTGGGCATGCCGGTACAGCGCAACAAGGCCATCGTCGGCGCCAACGCGTTCGCGCACGAATCGGGCATCCACCAACACGGCATGCTGCGCAACCGCAACACCTACGAAATCATGCGTCCGGAAGACGTGGGCTGGGAGTCCTCGCAGATGGTGCTGGGCCGCCACAGCGGCCGCGCCGCAGTCGAGGCGCGCCTGCGCGCGCTGGGCTACTGGCTGGAGGAGGAAGAGCTGAAACTGGTGTTCGACCAGTTCAAGGCCCTGTGCGAGCAGCAGCGCGTGGTCACCGACGCCGACCTGCAGACCCTGATGCAGGGCAACTCCGGCAGCGACGGCTACCGCCTGGCGTCGATGACCATCAGCGACGTCGGCAGCCGCGCCAACGCGCTGGTCGAACTGTCCGACCCGGAAGGCAACCGCGTGGCCGAGACCGCGCAGGGCGATGGCCCGGTCGATGCGCTGTTCTCGGCGCTGTCGGCCGCCACCGGCGTGCAGCTGACCCTGGACAGCTACCACGTGCACAGCGTGGGCATCGGCGCCGACGCGCGCGGCGAGGCCAACTTGGGCGTGCGCCACGAGGGCAACATCTACGAAGGCACCGGCACCAGCCGCGACATCATCGAGGCCAGCGCGCTGGCCTGGCTGGACGTCACCAACCGCCTGCTGCGCCAGCGCGAAGAAATGCGGAACCGCGAGACTGTTGCAGCCACTTGAAGACAAGCCCCCTCCCTTTCGCCGCAGGCGAAGGGGAGGGTTGGGGAGGGGTGCTGTTGCCCGCCAGGAGCAACCCCCTCCCGACCTCCCCCTTGCGCTGCGCGCAAAGGGGAGGAGAAAACCGCCTCCGCCCCGGAATTTCGTGAAGTCCAAACCATGACCCAGCCACGCACCCTGTACGACAAACTGTGGGACGCCCACGTCGTCGTCCCCGAAAGCGACAGCGCGCCGGCCGTGCTGTACATCGACCTGCACCTGATCCACGAAGTCACCTCGCCGCAGGCCTTTACCGAACTGCGCGAGCGCGGCCTCACGCCGCGCCGCCCGGACCGCACCAAGGCGACGATGGACCACTCCACGCCGACCCTGCCGGCCGGCGCCGACGGCAAGCTGCCCTACGCGAGCAAGGCCTCCGAAGCGCAGGTGCAGATGCTGGCCAGGAACTGCGCCGAGTACGGCATCGAGCTGTTCGACATGGCCTCGAGCAGCCGCGGCATCGTCCACGTCATCGCGCCGGAACAGGGCTTCACCCAGCCGGGCATGACGATTGTCTGTGGCGACAGCCACACCTCCACCCATGGCGCGTTCGGCGCGCTGGCCTTCGGCATCGGCACCAGCGAGGTCGGCCACGTGCTGGCCACGCAGTGCCTGCTGCAGCGCAAGGCCAAAACCATGTCGATCACCGTCGACGGCGAACTGGCGCCGGGCGTCGGCGCCAAAGACGTGGTGCTGCACATCATCGGCGTCATCGGCGTCAACGGCGGCACCGGCCACGTGCTGGAATTCCGCGGTTCCACCATCGCGGCGATGGACATGGAACAGCGCATGACCCTGTGCAACATGTCCATCGAGGCCGGCGCGCGCGCCGGCATGGTCGCGCCGGACCAGACCACCTTCGACTGGGTCGCCAGGACCCCGCGCGGCCCCAAGGGCGCCGACTTCGACAAGGCGGTCGCCTACTGGAAAACGTTGCGCAGCGACGAAGGCGCGCGTTTCGACGTGGACGTACGCATCGACGCCGCCGACATCCGCCCGACCCTGACCTGGGGCACGCACCCGGGCACCGCCATCGCCGTGGACGCGCCGATCCCGGCCGCCAACGACGCCGCCGCGCAGAAGGGCCTGGACTACATGAAGTTCGCCGCCGGTCACGCGCTGGCCGGCACGCCGGTGGACGTGGTGTTCGTCGGCTCCTGCACCAACGGCCGCCTGAGCGACATGCGCGAGGTGGCGCAGGTGCTGCGCGGCCGCCGCATCGCCGCCGGCGTGCGCATGCTGGTGGTGCCGGGCTCGGAGATCGTCAAACGCGACGCCGAGGCCGAGGGCATCCACGAGATCGTGCGTGCCGCCGGCGCCGAATGGCGCGAACCCGGCTGCTCGATGTGCATTGCCATGAACGGCGACCTGGTCGCGCCGGGGCAGCTGGCGGTGAGCACCAGCAACCGCAATTTCGAGGGCCGCCAGGGCCCGGGCTCGCGCACCCTGCTGGCCTCGCCGCTGAGCGCGGCCTGGGCCGCGGTGAACGGCAAGGTCGCCGACCCGCGCGAGCTGTTCAACCAGGAGGTGGCGTGATAGCCCCCGCCTTTACCCTTCTCCCTGCGGGAGAAGGTGCCCCGAAGGGGCGGATGAGGGCCGTCACTCCCGGCATCTCTCCGACCATCCAGCCAACCGCGCAATCTCACCCTCATCCGGCGCTGCGCGCCACCTTCTCCCGCAGGGAGAAGGGCAAAGCCCAGGAACCGCACTGATGGCCGCTTTTACCCAACTCGTCTCGCGCAGCGTGGTGCTGCGCCAGACCAACATCGACACCGACCAGATCATCCCGGCGCGGTTCCTCTCCACCACCGAGCGCGCCGGCCTGGGCCGCAACGCGTTCAACGACTGGCGCTGGCAGGCCGACGGCTCGCCGAACCCGGAATTCGCCTTCAACCAGCCGCACAACGCCGGCCGCAGCATCCTGCTGGCTGGGCGCAACTTCGGCTGCGGCTCCTCGCGCGAGCATGCACCGTGGGCGCTGACCGACCTGGGCCTGCGGGCCATCGTCAGCAGCGAGATCGCCGACATCTTCCGCGGCAACTCGCTGAAGAACGGCCTGCTGCCGATCGTGCTGGACGAGGCCGACGTGCAGGACCTGATGCAGCGCCCGGACGACGAACTGACCATCGACGTGGCCACGCGCGAACTGCGCACGCCGGCCGGCAAGGTGTATGTCTTCCCGCTGGACGGCTTCTCGCAGACCTGCCTGCTGGAAGGCGTGGACCAGCTGGGCTGGCTGCTGGGGCGCGTACCGGAGATCGAGCGGTACGAGACGTCGCGCGCGGCCTGATGCCCCTCCCCTTGCCCGCGTAGCGGGCAGGGGGAGGTTGGGAGGGGGTCCGCTTTCCGCCTGCGCCCAGGCACACAAAGCCAAAGCTCCCCCCTCCCCAACCCTCCCCTGCGCCTGCAGCGCAAGGGAGGGAGCCCAAAGCACCGCCTGCGTTGCGCCACGCGCGTCACCGCAGGCATTGAAAGCAACTCACCGGAATCTTCCATGCAAGCCAACATCGTCGTACTGCCGGGTGACGGCATCGGCCCCGAGATCACCGTCGCCGCGGTGGACGTGCTCAAGACCATCTCCAACCGCTTCAGCCATGACTTCACTTTCGCCGAGCACGACATCGGCGGCATCGCCATCGACAACCATGGCGAACCGCTGCCGGCCGCTACGCTTGAGGCGTGCAGCAAGGCCGACGCAGTGCTGCTCGGCGCCGTCGGCGGGCCGAAATGGTCCGACCCCAACGCCAAGGTGCGCCCGGAACAGGGCCTGCTGGCGATCCGCAAGGCGCTGGGCCTGTTCGCCAACCTGCGCCCGGTGCGCACCCACCCCGCCGCACTGCATGCTTCGCCGATCAAGGCCGAGCTGCTCACCGACGTGGACTTCGTGGTCGTACGCGAGCTGACCGGCGGCATCTACTTCGGCGACAAGACCCGCAACGCCGACAGCGCCAGCGACCTGTGCCGCTACACCGTGGCCGAGATCGAGCGCGTGCTGCGCAGCGCCTTCCGCCTGGCGCAGCAGCGCCGCGGCAAACTGACCTCGGTGGACAAGGCCAACGTGCTGGAGACCTCGCGGTTGTGGCGCGACGTGGCCGCGCGCATCGGCCGCGAGGAATTCCCGGACGTGGAACTGGAACACCAGCTGGTCGATTCCATGGCCATGCACCTGATCGCCAAGCCGCGCGCCTACGACGTGATCGTCACCGAGAACATGTTCGGCGACATCCTCACCGACGAGGCCTCGATGCTGGCCGGCTCGCTGGGCCTGCTGCCGTCCGCCTCGCTGGGCGAGCAGGGCAAGGTCGGCATCTTCGAGCCGATCCACGGCTCGGCGCCGGACATCGCCGGCAAGGGCATCGCCAACCCCTACGCCACCATCCTCAGCGCGGCCATGCTGCTGCGCCACTCGCTGGGGCTGGAGGCCGAAGCCGCGGCCGTCGAGCAGGCAGTCGCCGCCGCGCTGGACGACGGCCTGTTCACCGCCGACCTCGCCGCGCAGGGACGAGCGCTTTCCACATCCCAGGCGGCGCAGGCGGTTCTCGCCCGCCTGCAATGACTCCATGACGCGGCCTACGGGCCGCGTTTTCGTTCCGGCTGTCCATTTGCGGTCCCTTCCCCGTCTTCAGGAGGAATGCCCTTGAACCACCGCAGTCCCGACGCCTTCCTGACCTACGTCGCCAGCCACGATCCTTACCAGCCCGAGTTCCTGCAGGCGGTCAAGGAAGTCACCCACAGTCTCTGGCCGTTCCTGCAACAGCACCCGCAGTACGCGCAGCATGGCCTGCTCGAGCGCCTGGTGGAACCGGAACGGGTCATCCAGTTCCGCGTGGCCTGGGCCGACGACAGCGGCCGCACCCACGTCAACCGCGCCTTCCGCGTGCAGCACAGCTCGGCCATCGGCCCGTTCAAGGGCGGCATGCGCTTCCACCCCTCGGTGAACCTGTCGATCCTGAAGTTCCTGGCCTTCGAGCAGACCTTCAAGAACGCCCTGACCACCCTGCCCATGGGCGGCGGCAAGGGCGGCTCGGACTTCGACCCCAAGGGCAAGAGCGAGAGCGAAGTGATGCGCTTCTGCCAGGCGCTGATGCTGGAGCTGTACCGCCACCTCGGCCCGGACACCGACGTGCCGGCCGGCGACATCGGCGTGGGCGCGCGCGAGGTCGGCTTCATGGCCGGCATGATGAAGAAACTCAGCAACGACGCCGCCTGCGTGTTCACCGGCAAGGGCCTGGCCTACGGCGGCAGCCTGATGCGCCCGGAAGCCACCGGCTACGGCACCGTCTACTTCGTCGAACAGATGCTGCACCACGCCCGCCGCGAAACCCATGGCGCCAAAGTGCTGATTTCCGGCTCCGGCAACGTCGCCCAGTTCGCCGCGCTCAAGGCCGCCGAACTCGGCGGCAAGGTACTCACCTTCTCCGACTCCGGCGGCACCCTCTACGCCCGCGACGGCTTCGACGAACAGGGCATGCAGGACGTGATGGCGCTGAAGAACGAACGCCGCGGCCGCCTCTCTGAACTGGCCGACGACAAACGCTTCGAGTTCCTCGAAGGCCGCCGCCCCTGGCACATCCCCGCCGACATCGCTCTGCCCTGCGCCACCCAGAACGAACTGGACGAAAGCGACGCCCGCACCCTCGTGCACAACGGCGCCCTCTGCGTGGCCGAAGGCGCCAACATGCCCTCCACCCTGGAAGCGGTGGACGTATTCCTGCAGGCCGGCACCCTCTACGCCCCCGGCAAGGCCAGCAACGCTGGCGGCGTTGCCACCTCCGGCC
This sequence comes from Pseudomonadota bacterium, assembly GCA_023399815.1. Lineage (GTDB taxonomy): Bacteria > Pseudomonadota > Gammaproteobacteria > Xanthomonadales > Xanthomonadaceae > Stenotrophomonas. The sequence goes on from JAEWOJ010000146.1 coordinate 7,003, forward strand.
TGGAAATGAGCCAGAACGCATTGCGCCTGTCCTGGCGCCACGCCGACGTGGACGAACGCCTGCACGTGATCATGAAGGAGATCCACGCCAACTGCGTGCAGCATGGCAAGCGAGCGGATGGCAGCGTCAACTATGTTGATGGCGCGAATATCGCGGGGTTCGTCAAAGTTGCTGATGCGATGTTGGCGCAAGGGTTGTATTGAGGATTGCTGGTCCCTTCTATCCATCTGGAGGAAGGGACACCGCAGGCACTCGGCCCAAGCAACTCATCACCTCAAGGGCTTGAGCGCTTGCGTTATGCCGAGCAATTCGGGGTGTAACCGATATGGCCGCAAACGCGCGGTGTTTACCGCCGGCTTCGTGGCAACACCACCCCCTCATTCCTCCCAAGTCATTGATATTTCAGCATCACCGCATCTTCACATTGGCGCCAGAAAGCGGGACACTTGGGCAACGCCGCGATTAGGCGGCCGAATAGGCGTTAGGCCCGTAAAAAGCAGAATGCCGCAGGCGATGGTTGTTCGCCTGCGGCATTTTCCGCATTACTCTTCGGCTACGATCATGATGCCGCGTTCAGTCACTTGTACGCGCGCTTTCTGGCCTACCGTGAATCCTGCCGCTTGCAACCAATCGCCACTCAAACGCAAAAATGGTACTTGTCGTGGTCGGGTTCGACGCTCTATGTCCCTGTGCTGGCTTTCGTAGATCTGATAGCCAACGGTCAAGAACCGCGGCTCCGGCTGCACAGTACTTTTCTTTACGGCCATAGTGGCCTCCTAGCGGATTGTTGAGTTATGCCCCTGTTGAGAGGGCGACCGAGTACTTCAACACCGCCGCTAGACGGCCCCCAGCTTTCCCCGGCAAGCCGGGTCTTGTATGACTGGACGCTACTCGGCCATAGAAACTATGGGCGCAAAAAAACCGCGTTTCAGTCGCGGGCACTGCTAGCGGAAGGTATGTTGAGTACCTTGGGCCAATCTAGCCTCCTACCGGCTTGCGGTCAACTCGCAGGCACGGGCCTAACAATTCGTTCAAGCCGACCCCGCATCGGGGCAGCGCCTGCGTGCTTTACGCTACGCTAGCACGCAGTCGCCGCCCCGCTGCGGGGCGGCTTAACTCAGGCGTTAGGTGCCATGCGACTTGTCTCGATTCTTATTTTTTCATTACTCCTGACCAGCTGTGATGTTAAGCGAGACTATGGGCAGCAAGTCCTGCTAAGTGACGGTCGAATTATTCATGCAAAGTATGAAACTGTTGTTGGCCCTAATGAGTTCCTTTTGCCGGGACAGGGCCCGACAAAACAACTAGAGGTCACCTTCAGTTCGCCAGCAGGGGACGTCGTTTGGCCTGGAACTGTGCCTGAGTCAGGCCGCAGAACAGGGAGCCTTTTCCCAGATGCGTTCCACTTACTCGGCGATACGCCTGTTGTCGTAATGACCGTAGTAGATGGTCAATGCCCACACTTTGGTAATCCGGAAAATAGCCTTGTTGCGTATGCCTATGAACAGAATAAATGGAAACGCATTTCATCCGACCACATTCCTTTGTCATGGCGACTGAATTTAATGGGTATGATGAACAACCGATTTCTACAAGCCGGGCATACATACACAATAGAAGAGATTCGAGGATCCTCTCTCGTTTCCATAGACCCACAGGATTACAGCAAAAACAACACCTTGGAGCAGAAGATTGAAAGGCTTCGCAAAATGCGTTTGCTATGCTCTCAGAAGGGCACCTAACAACCCATTCAAGCCGACGCCGCTCCGCGGCGCGGCTTAATTCCGGCGTTAGACCGCAGGAAGAAAACAGTCGTGAATCCATCAGAACAGCCAAGAGAGTCTGACCTTGAGCATGTGGCATCGATCAGTGGCAGCGACGTTCAAGCCATTGATGCGGCTGTCATCGACGCGCTAACACTGTCTTGGAGTGACGCAAAGAACGTAGTTGCAAGCGCATACGCTTCCTTGCTCTCAAGTTTTCCAGCGGTGCCAGACGTCTTCTTCTCATACCGTCTGCGCAAGCTTGTGGCTGCTGGTGCCGTAGAGGCAGTGGGCACTGTTGACAGGCAACTTAACTATCAAGTCAGGCTTAGCAGCCATGAGCCAGCGGCCTAACAATTCATTCAAGCCGACGCCGCTTCGCGGCGCGGCTTAATTCAGGCGTTAGGACCATCTATGCCGATTACTCACAAGATCAACGGCAAAGAAGTACATCTCCACAAATCAACCTGCAAGCCATCTTGGGGCGAACCAACCGTTCTAGTTGAGAGCACATGGGACTATGTTGCCCTTTGGTTGGCGCGCGAAAAACAAAAGCGCGCGCTCTTTTTCTGGGAGCAATCAAGGTCGTTCTACGAAGCAACAAAGTCTCTGCCAAAGACATCGGCGCCGCTCACCTCCTACTACTGCTTCCTCAATGCTGTCAAATGCCTACTCACTGTCAAGAAAATTCCGTTTGATGAACGGCACGGAGTCAGTGGCTGGACGAAAAAGGGCTCGGCTGGTCTTGCTCGCGAGTTCGTTAAGTTTAAGAACAAGGGGATTCTTCCAGAGTTATGCCGCTATCTTGGCGAAAATGTAAACAACAATGTCTACTCCGCAAAAGACATTCTCTACAACCTTGCTTACATTCATCGCGCGTATCATTTGACATTCACAAGTCAGCCCGAGCTATTCATTCCAATCTCCAAAGGAAAATATGTTCATGCCCCGGCTTCAAAGAAGTCATGGTTCTCTGCTGTGATAGACGCCAATTATGCTCATTCACAAACAGTCGCCATTCTTCCGCCCACATTTGAGCGCGACAAAGGCGACGCCACTTGCTTTGTCGCACGCCGCAAGAAACGATTTGATTGGATTCGTGGAAAAGCACACAAGAATGCCAATTTGACTCGACTTAGTGATTACCATCGAGACACCCGGAAGTATCTGCACTACATCTACGCTCCAATGCGCCTTTGGTACCTCAAACGGAAGGGCGCTGGAGTTAAAGGCTACATTGACCGGCACCCAATGGCACTAACGTTCTCGTTGATGCATCGCTTGAGTGAACTTGCTCGCTATAGCCCGGAGTACTTGAGTAGACACTTTGACAGCCAGCACAACTGGCTACTAAGCGAATTCATTCAAGTTGCACCCTCTCAGTTCATTGACGAGATCTCTGCAGAGATCACTGGCCAGGAATTCATGATCCCCGGTAGAGCTGCTAGATAGATCACCCTAACAATTCGTTCAAGCCGACACCGCTTCGCGGCGGCGGCAAAGCCTCGTAAGACTGTAGCATTGCCGCCGCCGCAAATCGGTGCGGCTTAACTCAGGCGTTAGGGGGCATAGGAGGTTTCATAAACGTCTTTATTAGCTGGTCTGGGGAGCGCAGCAAAAGAGTTGCGCTCTTTCTTAGGGAGTGGCTCTCCTGTGTCCTACAAAACGTTAATCCATGGGTGTCTTCCAAGGATATAGATCGCGGATCGCTATGGTTCTCCGAGATAAGTCAAAAGCTGGGTGAGACTGCTGTCGGTATCATTTGCCTCACTCAAGAGAACAAAGAGAAGCCGTGGATTCTTTTTGAGGCGGGAGCTCTGGCCAAGGGACTTAACTCAAATCGTGTATGCACGCTGCTTATTGATCTTGAGCCGAAAGATATTGGCGATCCTCTCGCTCAGTTCAATCACACGGCCCCAGATAAGGCGGGCATCCTTGACCTAGTGTCAACATTAAACGTGGCATCAGGAACGAAACTTCTTGATGATCAGGTACTGAGAAGGGTGTTTGATACATACTGGCCGCAGTTTGAATCAGAGTTCTCAGAGATTCTCACTTCAACGCCAAACACTCAGACTAAGCCGAGAGCTAAAGATGACATGCTTTCAGAGATTCTTGACAACACGAGATCTCTTTCTAGTCGCATAAGAAAGTTGGAAGAGCAAACGATTCGGCTTGGCAATTCAGGCATGCACTCCCCCACTCCGCTCAGCGAGCAGACCCTCCACAGCTTGATGCTTGAACGACTCGCAAATGATCCTGCCTTCAGAAGTGAGCACGGCCTCCCAGACGAGTTGCTAAAAACGTACTACGGGATCACGCGTCCGAAGCCCAAAAAGGATGTCCCCTAACAATTCATTCCAAGCCGACGCCGCTTTGCGGCGCGGATCAATTCAGGCGTCAGGCATCATTACACACATGAAAATCTACGAGGCCAAGAAACACATCACAAGACAGCGAGTCCTCGCCACAGTCGTCATGGTTTTTTCAATATTGTTCTTTGCATGTGCAGCGCTAAAGAGCATCTATTTTTATATGACCGGTGACACAACTACCTTCTCATCTCTAAGCCGCTGGGTTCAACGGCTCATCTATTTCATCTACGAGAGAACACAGTTTGTTTCGTGGTTCTGGGAGTGGGCTCCCGTCATCAATCCGAAGGAGCCCAACACACCTGGCAACCTCGGATTTCTCTTCGTTGTCGTCTGCGGGGCTATTGGACGCGTCATTTGGGATAGTGCATCAAGCCTGTCATCACGAATCAAGAAAACCATTCTGAAAGTCGAAGAGTTTGGGTGGGAACAAGAACTCATGGCGCAGCGTGGACAAATTGCAGGGACAAAGCCCGACGTACTTCAAATTAACATTGAGTTGGAACAGAAAGACCAGTGGTATAAGCGGCCGACAGGCCTTGTCCTGCTCGGATTAGCCATTGCAATCTTTGGCCAGTGGCTGAATATTCAATTCGGGCTCGTTAAGCCGTGAGGCCCAACCCTACAGTCAACCGGACCTGCGCGAAAAACCGCGTAGGCCGTTCGCTTTGACCGTTAGGTTGCCGTGAGAGTCCGCCGCCCCTTGCTGATTGCCTTACTATCTCTCGCCTTCGCATTATATTTGCGCGTAGCGAGGGGTTCCTTTGTTAGGGAGTGGGCCAGCTCACTAATTGGGTATGAGTGGCGAGCAATTGCCGAGCATGTCTTTGCCGCTTTCGGCTTATCTCTAGCACTTGCTTTGATCTTTCTTGGTACGTTCAGGAACCTCGGTAGAACTCCCTCAGGTAGCCAAGCACAACAAGTTATGCTGGCCTGCTTCTTTGGTTTGTTCGCAATCGGGTACGCCATCGGCAGCTATCTATTCGAACATGATCAGGCATTTTCTGGGGTTTACGGCGGTGCCGCTCGTGGCTACTTCCAGTACGGACAGTGGTATGCAGATCTAGCAGGATTGGCGTTGGCAGCTGGTTACATGATTTTGGAGCTTGCAATTCATCGGGGGCGACCTAACAATTCATCCAAGCCGACGCTGCTTCGCGGCACGGCCTAATTTTCACACCGCGCATTAGGCTCACATAGGCAAATGCCATGGGCGGCTTTCGTCCGCCCACGGCATGAAGCAAGCTATTCCTCAGCAGCAATCACTATGCCCCGCCGGGTCACTATCACCCGCGCGTTCTGGCCGACTTTGAGGCCTGCGGCCTCCAGCCAGTCGCCGCACAGTCGCAGGTAGGGCACCTGTCGGGTCTTGAAGCGGCGGTCCTTTTCCTTGGCTCGGCTCTCGTAATACTGGCAGCCGACTTTCAGGATGCGCGACGTAAACCGGGGTTCGGCCTGTTCGGTCATGACGATCTCCTACGATTCGTTCTGTCTATTTCGCCTCCTGTTCAGAGAGGCGGCCGGGTGCTTGAACACGGTCGTAGGGCCGCCCGCAGCTTTTCCCTTTCGGGTCTTGCATGACTGCGCGCCACCCGGCCATAGAAAGCGCGGGGTACAAAAAAGCCACTGGGCTGTCGGGAGTGGCTTCCGCCTACGAAGGTGTGTTCAGCACCTGCGCAGGATCTAAACACTGCCTTCCGGCAGGGTCAACGTCAGGCAATCCCCCGCAGCCGCCCCAGGGTTACCCGATCCCGCTGCTCCAGGTCCTGCACGGTTTCCACTTCGTCAAAGCCGCCCTGCTCCAGCAGCGCGCGGATGGCCGGGCCCTGGTCCCAGCCGTGTTCGAGCAGCAGCCAGCCGCCGGGGACGAGGTGGTCGGGGGCGCCGGCGATGATTTCGCGGATGGCGTCCAGACCGTCGGCGCCGGAGGCCAGGGCCGGGGACGGTTCGAAGCGCAGGTCGCCCTGCTGCAGGTGCGGGTCGCCGGCGGCGATGTAGGGCGGGTTGCTGGCGATCAGGTCGAAGCGGTCCGCGCCCAGCGCGGCGTACCAGTGGCCGCGGCGGAACCAGACGTTGTCCAGGCCGTGGGCCTGGGCGTTCTTCACCGCCACCGCCAGGGTGGGGCCGAGCAGGTCGGTGGCCATCACCGTGGCCAGCGGGCGTTCGCTGGCGATGGACAGGGCGATGGCGCCACTGCCGGTGCCCAGGTCGGCGACGCGCGCCATGTGGTCTGGCGGCAGCCGCGCCAGCGCCTGTTCGACCAGCAGTTCGGTCTCCGGGCGCGGGATCAGGGTGGCGGTGTTGACCTGCAGGTCCAGGGTCCAGAAGCCGCGGCGGCCGGTGAGGTAGGCCAGCGGGTGACCTTCGGCGCGGCGCTGCAGCAGCAGTTCGAAGCGCTGGCGGGCGTCGTCGTCCACCGGGTCGGTGGCGTGGGCGAACAGCCAGGCGCGGTCCACGCCCAGCACGTGCAGCAGCAGTTGTTCGGCCTCATGGCGGGCATCCTCGCCGGGCAGGGCGGCGGCGCCTTCCCGCAACAGCTCGGCAACCTTCGGGCTGGACACTTCACTACCTCTTCGCGGGACGTTTCCGGGACCGGGAGGATAGTCACCCGGCCTGTCGCTGCCTACCGCGGCGGCGCCGGCTAGGATCGATCCTGCCTATGCCTATCCGTTCAGCCTGGCGGGCGCGGCGGCTTGGAAAGTCGGGAAAGTGCCCGATATCGGCTTCAAAGACCTCTTTCGGCACTGAATCAATAGCCAATATCTATTGATGCGATGCATTCAATTCATTTGTTTTATTAGGCACTGCCTATTAGCCTGTGCTTCACGGTTCACCACCCGTCCCTTCAACCAAGAGGAAGTTCCATGTCCCTTATCAACACCCAGGTCCAGCCGTTCAAGGTCAACGCCTTCCACAACGGCAAGTTCATCGAAGTCACCGAGGAAAGCCTGAAGGGCAAGTGGTCGGTGCTGATCTTCATGCCGGCGGCCTTCACCTTCAACTGCCCGACCGAGATCGAGGACGCCGCCGACAACTACGCAGAGTTCCAGAAGGCGGGCGCCGAGGTCTACATCGTCACCACCGACACCCAGTTCTCGCACAAGGTGTGGCACGAGACCTCGCCGGCCGTGGGCAAGGCGAAGTTCCCGCTGATCGGCGACCCGACCCACCAGCTGACCAACGCCTTCGGCGTGCACATCCCGGAAGAAGGCCTGGCCCTGCGCGGCACCTTCGTGATCAACCCGGAAGGCGTGATCAAGACCATGGAGATCCACTCCAACGAGATCGCCCGTGACGTGTCCGAGACCCTGCGCAAGCTGAAGGCCGCCCAGTTCACCGCCGCGCACCCGAACGAAGTGTGCCCGGCCAAGTGGAAGGAAGGCCAGAAGACCCTGACCCCGTCGCTGGACCTGGTCGGCAAGATCTAAGCCGTCCCTCGCTCCCACCCCGCCCCTGCGGCGGGCGTGGGGGTGAACCGCAGTCCTCTGCCGCCCGCCAGCCGCGGCATGCCAGCCAGCCTGCAGTCGGCTCCGGTTCACCCCTACTTTCCCGGCGCGTTGCCTGCCGCAACCGCGTCCTCCCCCCGTTTTGCCTCGAACAAGGAGTTGCGCCGTGCTCGACGACACCCTCAAGACCCAGTTGCAGCAGTACATGGGCCTGCTGCGCCAGCCGCTGCGCCTGGTCGCCTCGCTCGACGACAGCGCCGCGAGCACCGAGATGCGCGGCCTGCTGGACGACATCGTCGCCGCCGGCAACGGCAAGATCGTGCTGGACGCCTCGGGCACCGATGCGCGCAAGCCGTCGTTCGTGATTGCCCGCGAGGGCGAGGACCAGGGCGTGCGTTTCGCCGGCCTGCCGCTGGGCCATGAATTCGAATCGCTGGTGCTGGCGCTGCTGTGGACCGGCGGCCACCCGCCGAAGGTGTCGCAGGAGGTGATCGACGGCATCAAGGCCATCGACGGCCAGTTCGCCTTCGAGGTGTACATGTCGCTGACCTGCCACAACTGCCCGGACGTGGTGCAGGCGCTGGCGCTGATGGCGATCCTCAACCCGAACATCAGCACCACGGTGATCGAGGGCGGCGCGTTCCAGCAGGAAGTGGAGCAGCGCCAGGTGATGGCGGTGCCGATGGTGTTCCAGGGCGGGGAGATGTTCGATTCCGGGCGCATGTCGCTGGAGCAGATTGTCGCCAAGCTCGACACCAGCGCGACCAAGCGCGAGGCGGCGAAGATCGCGGCCAAGGACGCGTTCGACGTGCTGGTGGTCGGCGGCGGCCCGGCCGGCGCGGCGGCGGCGATCTATGCCGCGCGCAAGGGCATCCGCACCGGCGTGGCGGCCGAGCGCTTCGGCGGTCAGGTGCTGGACACGATGGCGATCGAGAACTTCATCTCGGTGCAGCACACCGAGGGCCCGAAGCTGGCCGCGGCGCTGGAGCAGCACGTGCGCGAGTACGAGGTGGACATCATGAACCTGCAGCGCGCCAGGAAGCTGGTGCCGGCCGGCAGCGACGGGCTGGTGGAAGTGCAGCTTGAAAACGGCGCTTCGCTGAAGTCCAGGACGGTGATCCTGTCCACCGGCGCGCGCTGGCGGCAGATGAATGTGCCCGGCGAGGACCTGTACCGCAACAAGGGCGTGGCCTATTGCCCGCACTGCGACGGCCCGCTGTTCAAGGGCAAGCGCGTGGCGGTGATCGGCGGCGGCAACTCCGGCATCGAGGCGGCCATCGACCTGGCCGGCATCGTCAGCCACGTCACCGTGCTGGAGTTCGACAGCAAGCTGCGCGCCGACCAGGTGCTGCAGGCCAAGCTCAACAGCCTGCCGAACGTGAAGGTGGTGCTCAACGCACAGACCACCGAAGTGCTGGGCGATGGCCAGAAGGTGACTGGCCTGGCCTACACCGACCGCGTCGGCGGCGATTCGCACCGGGTGGAGCTGGAAGGCATCTTCGTGCAGATCGGCCTGCTGCCGAACACCGAGTGGCTGCGCGAGACGGTGGAGCTGAGCAACCGCGGCGAGATCGTGATCGACGAACGCGGCCAGACCAGCGTGCCGGGCGTGTTCGCCGCCGGCGACTGCACCACGGTGCCGTACAAGCAGATCATCGTCGCCATGGGCGCCGGCTCCACCGCCGCGCTGAGTGCGTTCGATCACCTGATCCGTACGTCGGCGCCGCAGCCGGCCGCGGCGGTGGCTGAAACGGCCTGAGGCTGCGGTTGCACCCCTCCCCTTGCCCGCGCAGCGGGCAGGGGGAGGCTGGGAGGGGATGCTCTTCGCGGGGAACCAGGAACTACCCCTCCCCAACCCTCCCCTTCGTGCTTCGCACGAAAGGGAGGGCGCGGTCCCGCATGACCGGAAGGGCCTGCGGACCAGATGCCGAAACGGCCCTTCAAGCACGCTTCCTCCTGCCAACCCGAGGCCATCGAAATGAACCTGCGTGACCTCAAATACCTGGTGGCCCTGGCCGAGCACAAGCACTTCGGCCGGGCCGCGGCCGCGTGCTTCGTCAGCCAGCCCACGCTCTCCACCCAGATCAGGAAGCTGGAGGAAGAACTGGGCGTGCCGCTGGTGGAGCGCGCGCCGCGCAAGGTCATGCTGACCCCTGCCGGGCGCGAGGCGGCGGCGCGCGCGCGCGGCATCGTCGCCGAGGTCGAGCAGATGAAGGAGGCCGCACGCCGCAGCCGCGATCCCGAGGCCGGCACGGTGCGGTTGGGCATCTTCCCCACGCTGGGGCCGTACCTGCTGCCGCACGTGGTGCCGGCGATACGCGAGCGCTTCCCGCAGCTGGAACTGCTGTTGGTCGAGGAAAAGAGCGACGTGCTGCTGACCCAGCTGCGCAACGGCCAGCTCGATGCCGCACTGCTGGCACTGCCGCTGCACGACGAACAGCTGCATACCGAGTTCCTGTTCGAGGAACCGTTCGTGCTGGCCGCGCCGGAAGGCCACCCGCTGACCGCGCATGCCGCGCTGACCATGGACGACCTGGCCGACCAGCGCCTGCTGCTGCTGCAGGACGGCCACTGCCTGCGCGACCAGGCGCTGGATGTCTGCCAGCTGGCCGGCGCGCTGGAGAAATCGGAATTCCAGGCCACCAGCCTGGAGACCCTGCGGCAGATGGTCGCCGCCAACGTCGGCGTCACCCTGCTGCCGATGCTGGCGGTGAAGCCGCCGGTCGCGCGCTCGGAGAACATCCGCCTGCTCGGCTTCGACGGCGAGAACGCCCCCAGCCGGCGCATCGCCATGGTCTGGCGCCGCAGCTCGGCGATGGGCGATTTCCTGCAGCAGCTGGCGGGCCTGTTCCAGAACCTGCCGCCGGACCTGCTCGCCGCGTGACTCGCCAGCCCCTGTAGGAGCGACGCCGGTCGCGACCGGGCTGGTCCATCGAACTTCGGGCCTTCGTGCGGAAGAATCTGCGTGAAAGCCTCTTCGCGACTGACGTCGCTACTACAGGGCAGGCCACCGTCGCCGCATTGCATCCCTGTCGCCCCGCCCCCATGATCGGGGTGTCTCGCATCCGCGTTCCGTTCCCCGCACAATAGGTCCAGGCGGTGCCGTTGGCGCCGCCTTTTGCTTGTCTTTCAACATCTGCAGGAGTTTTCCCATGCCGACCAACAGCGGCCTGCCCCCATCGATCATCGTGTCCAGCCGCGACCTGGCCCGCCTCGAGGCCATGCTCGATTCTCCGGCCCTGAGCCGGCACCCGGCCGCCGTCGCCCTGTCCCAGGAGCTCGAGCGCGCGCAGGTGCTGCCGCCGGAGGAAATCCCCGCAGGCATCGTCACCATGCACTCGCGCGTGGACTGCGTGGACGAACTCCACGACGAAAAGCATTCCCTGACCCTGGTCTATCCGCACGAGGCGGATTTCGACAAGGGCCGTGTCTCGGTGCTCGCGCCGGTCGGCAGCGCCCTGCTGGGCCTGGCCGTCGGCCAGACCATCGACTGGACCGCTCCCGGTGGCCGCCAGCTGCGCCTGCGCGTGACCGCCGTCCACTACCAGCCCGAAGCCGCGGGCGATTTCCACCGCTGAGCGCATCGCGCCGGCCCTGCTCCAGGAACCAGCCATGTCCCTTTCCAAGCTCGCCCAATTGCGTGAACTGTCCGTCGTCGTCGCCGATACCGGCGATTACGACGCCATCAAGCGCCTGCGCCCGGTCGACTGCACCACCAACCCGACGCTGGTGAAGAAGGCGCTCGACCTGCCGGTCTACGCCGGGCTGATCGAGCGCGAGCTGCAGTGGGGCCGTGCCCAGGCCGGCGACCGCGACGCGGTCGCCAAGGCCGTGGTCGACCGCCTGACCATCGGCGTGGGCACGATGCTAGCCGAGCTGGTGCCCGGCCGCGTCTCCACCGAGGTCGATGCCGACCAGGCCCACGACACTGCCGCGACCATCGCCAAGGCGCGCCAGTTCATCGCCATGTACGAGGCGGCCGGCGTGCCGCGCGGCAAGGTGCTGATCAAGATCGCCGCCACCTGGGCCGGCGTGGAAGCCGCGCGCGTGCTGCAGGCCGAGGGCATCGACTGCAACCTGACCCTGATCTTCAACCCGACCCAGGCGCTGGCCTGCTCGGAAGCCGGCGCGTTCCTGATCTCGCCGTTCGTCGGCCGCATCCTCGACTGGTACGTCGCCAACGGCCAGGCGCCGGCCAGCATCGACGAGGACCCTGGCGTGAAGTTCGTGCGCGGCGTGTATGCCGAGTTCAAGCGCCGCGGCTCGGCCACGGTGGTGATGGGCGCTTCGTTCCGCTCGACCGCGCAGATCGAGGCGCTGGCCGGCTGCGACCGCCTGACCATCTCGCCGGACCTGCTGGAGAAGCTCGACGCCGACTTCGGCCCGCTGCCGCGCAAGCTGGTGCCCGGCGCCGCCGAAGCGGTGAGCGTGACGCCGATCGACGAAGCCCGCTTCGACGCCGACATGGCCGCCGACCCGATGGCGACCGAGAAGCTGGCCACCGGCATCGATGCGTTCGCCAAGGACCTGCACACCCTGCGCCAGCGCATCGCCGACGAGCTGGCACGCTGACCTCGCCGTAGGAGCGCACCTTGGTGCGCGAGGGGGTG
>JAEWOJ010000165.1 GCA_023399815.1 Pseudomonadota bacterium
AAATTCCCTCAATCCGTTTTTCTTTGACCAGATCCGCAATTTTCTTAATCAGCGCCGCTTTATTGACCTGATAGGGAATTTCCGTAACGACAATGCGGTTTCGTCCACGAATCTCATCCACACGTGCCACAGCACGCATTTTAATTTTTCCACGTCCCGTTTCATAGGCTTTCACAATTTCTTTCCGCCCCATGATCTGAGCGCCCGTCGGAAAATCAGGACCGGGGATAATTTTCATCAACTCCTCGTTTGTGATATCCGGGTTATACATGTAGGCGATACAGGCATCGATGGCCTCTTTCAGGTTATGCGGAGCCATATTTGTAGCCATGCCGACAGCAATTCCCGAAGATCCGTTGACAATAAGATTCGGAAAACGAGAAGGCAATACGACAGGCTCCTTCTCTTCCTCATCGAAATTGGGCTGGAAATCCACCGTATTTTTATTCAGATCCCGAAGCATTTCCTGTGCCAGCTTTGTCATCCGCACCTCGGTATAACGCATAGCAGCCGCACCGTCTCCATCAACCGAGCCGTAGTTTCCCTGTCCGTCGGCAAGCATGTATCGGGTATTGAACGGCTGTGCTAAACGCACGACAGCATCGTAAATTGCGGAATCTCCATGCGGGTGAAAACGACCCATCACATCACCGACCAGACGTGCAGACTTACGATACGGCTTGTCCGGCGTGAGTCCCAGCTGGCTCATTCCGTATAAAATACGTCTATGAACCGGCTTGAGACCGTCTCGAACATCGGGCAATGCACGACCTACGATTACCGACATGGAATAATCCAGGTACGAGCTTCGCATTTCTTTTTCGAGATCCGCCCCTAAAATATTACTTTTGTTCAATTCTTCACTCATCGCATCTCCTCTTATCCTACCGTATCAATATGTTCTGCAAGCTTGGCATTTTTTATGATAAATTCACGTCTCGGTGCAACCTGATCTCCCATGAGCAATGAAAAGGTATCATCCGTCGACGTGGATTCCGGATCCATCTCCACCTGCAGCAGAACTCGGTGCTCCGGATCCATCGTTGTGCTCCAAAGCTGATCGTCATTCATTTCTCCCAAGCCCTTATATCGGTTGAGCTTATAGGAGCCCTCAGGCAGATCCTTGAGCACATGCTCCAATTCCTTTTCATCATAAACATAACGCTCCTTCTTGCCCTGCACCACACGGAAAAGCGGAGGCTGTGCGATATACACATGTCCCTCTTCGATTAACGGGCGCAGGTATCGGTAAAAGAACGTCAGAAGCAAGGTGCGAATATGCGCGCCGTCGACATCCGCATCGGTCATAATAATGATCTTTCCGTAGCGAAGCTTGCTGATATCAAAATCAGCTCCGATACCGGTGCCGAATGCGGTAATCATTGATTTAATCTCTTCATAATTCAAAATATGATTGATCGATGCCTTCTCAACATTCAAAATCTTGCCGCGCAATGGAAGAATGGCTTGAATTCTGTTGTCCCTGCCCGTCTTTGCGGAACCTCCCGCTGAATCTCCCTCTACGAGGAAAATTTCATTGACGGAAATGTCCGTTTCCTGGCAATCCGCCAGCTTTCCGGGAAGCGTGGTGCTGTCTAACACGGATCTCTTCCCGCGAACCAAATCTCGGGCCTTGCGTGCGGCATCTCTCGCTTTTTGAGAGCTGACGGCTTTTTCAATGATCACTTTCGCAACCTTCGGATTTTCCTGAAGGAAAGTAGAAAGATGATCGTTCAGAAAAGTATCGACAATACCGCGAACCTCGCTATTTCCCAGCTTGGATTTTGTCTGACCCTCAAATTGAGGATTGGACACCTTTACGGTGACAATAGCGGTAATACCCTCACGAGCATCCTCACCGGAAAGATTTTCATCCTTTTCCTTGATCAGATTGAAGGTTCTTCCATAATCATTCAATGCCTTTGTCAGTCCGGAACGAAATCCTGTAAGGTGTGTTCCTCCTTCCGGCGTCAGAATATTATTGGCAAAGGCGAGGACTACCTCCGAATAAGAATCGGTATATTGCATTGCAATGTCGACTTCAATGCCATCCTGCATTCCCTTAAAATGAGGGATTTCCGTAAAGAGAGGCGTTTTATTGCGATTGAGCCATTTTACGAATTCACGAATTCCGCCCTCATAGTAGAAGGTTTCTTCGCTTTCCTCTCTTTCATCGATTAAATGAAACTTAACGCCCGCGTTCAAAAACGCCATCTCGCGGAAGCGCTGTTCCAAGGTTTCCTTAGAGAATTCTACTGTTTCAAAAATGGTTTCATCCGGATAAAACCGGATTTTTGTTCCGTGATCCCGTACCTTCTTGCCGCGTTCGAGAGAAGTCACCGGTTTTCCATATTCAAATGCCTGATGATACTCATAGCCATCCCGATGCACCCAGGCATCCAGCCTCTTGGAAAGACCATTGACTACCGATACGCCGACGCCGTGCAGACCTCCCGAAAACTGATATGCCTCCGAATCAAATTTTCCTCCCGCATGCAGGATGGTCAAAACCGTCTCCAAGGTAGATTTTCCTGTCTGATGGTGCGTTTCCACAGGAATTCCGAAGCCATGATCGGTAACGGTACAGCTTCCGTCCTTGCCCAAAACAATTTCGATAAAATCATTTCTTCCGGCCAGTGCCTCATCGACCGAATTGTCCACAACTTCATAAACCAGATGATGAAGACCGCGCTCATCCGTAGAACCGATATACATTCCCGGTCTGACGCGTAC
>JAEWOJ010000167.1 GCA_023399815.1 Pseudomonadota bacterium
CGCCTGGTACAGACCAGCCTGCGGGAATGGGCCTATGCCCGCTCCTATACCGACTCCGAGCAGCGTGCCCACGCCCTCCTTGGCTGGCTCCACCACTACAACTGGCACCGACCACATGCCAGCCTCGACTACAAACCGCCCATCTCCCGCATACCACTGAACAACGTGCTGGGTTTACACAACTAGGGGTGAACTCATCATGGCGTTCACGTCTGCTGGCGTTAGACAACGCGAAGGCGCATTCAGCCTTTGACTTCGAGCGAGCGTTTTGCCGTGCCCGCGGTGGCATGCTGATCTATGGGCGAGCGCACGAGCCACGCTCCCGTCCGATCGTTGAGCAGTTCTTCTCGCGCTTGGAACGCGGCGCACTCCGCGATGTCCCGGGAGGGTTCGAGCCCGCCAAACGCCTTGGCGAGAACAAGATCCGTATCAGCAACTTCGCGCCGAATGACTATCCAATCCAACTGCATGCGTTCGAAGAACTGCTGGATGTCATCATCGCCAACTACAACGCAACACCACATAGCGCGCTGGGCGACCTCAGCCCCCTGCAGTACCTGCAGACACAGGGGGTGAAGGCATTCGCATTCATGCCAGACACTGCCGAGCAAGACGCTAGCGACATGGGTAGCGTACTGGTACCACTGACGGTTCATGGTAATCGCAACGAAGGCGTGATGCCGCACGTCAATTACATGTACGTGCGCTATCGCAGCGCTGATCTCGACAACAAATGGGAACTGATCGGGAAAACGGTCTTGGCTCGTGTTTATCGCCACGACCTTCGCTCATTCGTACTGATGCGAACCGCCACCAAGCCCCTGTGCGTAGTCAGGGCGGCAGCTCCGTGGAACCGTACTGCGCACGACGAAACCACACGCGCCATGATTATGCAATGGTCGAAGTTAAGAGCTGGCTTCTCCATCACCGGCTCAGATTGCGCGATCGCTGCCTACGTTTCATTCCTGCGTGCACTGGCGCCCACCTCACAGCAGGCCGTGGACCAACTTGCCCGCATGGAGCAGATTCACAACGGCAGCCCACCTAGCGCACGCCCCCCAGCGATCTTGGTACCTATGAAGATTCCTCCGGGCGGCTGGATCAGCCTCGACGAAGAAAACGACATCTGAGGATCCAGTTTTCCACCTTTCTACGTGGTGTGCTAGCGCCCAGGATAACCTATATGGACAGCAATGAGCATCCGATCTTCATCCCCAACAGCTACCAAATAAACACCAAGCCAACGGAGTACCTCGCCAACTTCATCCTCTCGAATATCAGTCAGGGCCACCATGGTTGCTCAGTGTACGGGGGCGGCGGGCTCGGCAAAACGACCGCGCAGCAGTACCTGACCGACAACGCGTCGCGCTGGCTGGTCAACAAGCAGACGAAACAGCAGATTGGCGTCGCAACGCGCATGGTGATGCCCAGTGGCATCCGTCGCTCAGACCGCGCGTTCTGGACAGCAATGAATCGGCGCCTGAAGCTCGTCAATGCGATTCGCATGGATCCGGGCTTAGGTCTCGAGCGTCTGGTGAACTTTATCCGCACGCGCTGCGGGCAGGCACGGCAACGCCGTATGGTGCTGTTCATTGACAATGCTCAGCGCATTACCGAGGCCGAATACCAGTACCTGGAGGATCTGGATAGCCTGGTGCTTGACGAGAACCTCAGTCTCTTTCTCGTTCTGGTTCGCCAGAGTGACGCCGAAGGCGTCGATGTCGGCGACGACTGGTTGGAGCGTCCGTCACACACCGTGCGTCGTTGGTTCATGGATACCACTCCGTTCCGACCGCTGGTAGGAGTTACGGAGATTACGCACGCCTTGGCTCGCTATGATCGTTCAGTCACTTGGCCAACACCAGACATGCCCTTCTCTCGCTACTTCGCCAAGGACGCATTCGACCGTGGTTGGTGTCTCTCGAAGGATGCACCCGTGATCTTCGAGGGCGTTCGCTCGTTGCGCAAAGAATACAAGCTTCCCGAAACCGACGCATGGCCGATGGCAACTTTTACTTTGGTCGTGCACTCACTCCTTGCCGACATTGCACACAAGCAACTGGACTTCAACGGCTTCACGCCAGAACAGGTTAGGCACGCTCTGCTGGCAAGTGGCTATCTCCGCTTGGAGTTCGTCCGCGCCAAGATGCGGATGCCTGATCTACGTCAAGACGAGATTGCTTGATGGCCTGGAGCACTATCATCCGAGGAGGGCCGGCATTGCCGCTGTTCCTCGGGGCTGAACTCGAACCCTATCCGTTTATCTCAGGATATGGGCTGCTCCGACGGATGACGCGTCTTGGTCGACTGATGGGCGTTGAGCTGACTGCACTTGGAATTCGGAATCGGGTAACGTCTGATGCGCTTGCCGCAACCCAAAGGTATGGCGCCCCAAAAACGAGACTGCTCCAGGCACTTGGGCTGCAAACGACAGGTGTCGGTGATTACTGGTCACCAGAAGTTTGGAGCCCGCTGCGCACCGGGCATGCACTCGAACAACACAATCTACCGCTCCGCGATTGCCCGCTCTGCGCAGCACATGGCTACCACTGTGCGCTCTTTCAGCTGCCTTTCATCGAATCTTGCCCATGGCATTCCGCCAAGCTGCATACCAGCTGTCCTCGGTGTGGTCGGACCTGCTGGGCGCGCTTCCCCTCGGATCTTCGGCTTGGTCGCTGCGAGTGCGGGTACGATGCGTTCGAAGTCAAGACCGCTTCAATCAACATGTGGCATTTCCCGACATCGGACGTCAACGCCTGGGCAAATCGATATCTGGGTTGGGCTGCCGAGGAACGGAAGTCCCGTATTCTGGTAATACCGGCTCCGCAGACCAATTGGATATCAGGATATGGGGCACTGGCCCGCAAGTCCCTTGAACTAGAGGGGGTGCTCACGTCCGCGGAGCCCACGGCGGAACTCGAGGAGTTTTCCGGCATGGGAGTGGATCCACCCGAAGGCGAGTTCTGGGGTTGGAGCCTTCTGGGGGGCGAACGCCCACTGACGTTTGTGCCGCTCCCCACCACGATGCACGCCAAGCTCACCCAGGCGACACAGGATGCGGTGGCGGCGTTCCCGGCCGATACCACCACTCCGATCGAGCTCGCGACCATGCATGGCTTAGAGGAAGGAAAAACACTCCAACAGAACTTCGTTAACCGTCCTGAACGCGTAATCGCTCCTCACGGGTTATCCAACGGCCGAAACACTTGGCTCAATCTCTCGGCCGTCGACCCCATGGCAACCTATTTCTGCGGTGAACTGCTAGACAAGGCGATCTCAGGCCTGACGGTGTACGACGATGGGGGTGGGCGATCTCTGCAAGCTGCACGATCTCATGCGCTAGATCAGATCGCGGGCCGACGTCATGTAGCCAAGGCGCTGGAAGCTATCCTTGCCCGGGCGTATGCCCAAGGCTTTGAGATGGTGCTCAGGTCGATGATGACCGCCGACGACTCGCTGAAGTGCCGGCATTGGTCCTTGCCCACCGCAGAGATCGTCATTGCGAACGACGATGCTATCAGCTCGATAAAAGTCTGCTGGACTCCGACACGCTCTCCATCTTCGAAGCGTACAGCCGCGACCCCCACTCCCTTCTCACATTCCACGAAGGCTAAGTTCGCGGCTCAGCCATCTCCGATAAGTCCGCCGGAACGAATGGTGCGCCGGGCAGGCAGAACGCGGCGGAAGAAATAGGGGCAGATCGTCGGCGGTTCGGGAAAATATCGGGCAACTGTTGGTAGTTCTGGGAAACAAGGGCGACTTGTTGGCGGCAAAAGCTCCAACGAAATGCCCCCTCGATTTCCCCATCTCTTTTGAAATCAGATAGTTGACGAAAGGGCGAATGCTTGGCGTCAATCAGCTGGATTTGGCTCTGGATCACCTCTTGCCTGCCCCAACGTCCACCGTCCGATACGGAGATTGAGGCGTGAGCGACACCTACGACATTGACGGCAGGCCGCCGTGCTGGCCATCTGGCCAGCCGTGCCCGAACAGCTGCGCCCGCGACCACGCGCGGCACGTGCTGGAGAACCACGTAGACCTGCACGGGCCATGGGCCGGCTGGCGACTCGCCGGCCGCGACCTGGTGGCCCCCAGCGGCGAACGCATCCCAGAACGCCGCTTGCGCGGCCTGCTATGGCGCGCAGACGCCACAGACCTACGGGACGCCACACGCGCCCGGAACGTGGCCAGAAAGGCCCGTCAGCAGTCGATGGTGAAAGTCGTTGTTGTGGACCTTGGCGACTGGCGCGAGCGCCACTTCGGAACGCGCGCCGGGTAAGCGTCACCGCAGGGGCAACGCCCCTGCACCCCGTTTACTTGCAGGCATCGTATACCGCGTTATCCATCGCACGCGAGACAGCGAACGAACGGCGATGACCCGCCCCGCTGTACACAGCATCGCGCTGGCGCCTGGCGCTTTCGCACGCGTAGCTGGACGAATTCCGAGAAATGGAACGCGAAGGGAGCGGCTGGAATAGCCGCCCCAACGCCACCACCACGGATGCCAGCCATGTATGGCCCGCGTGCAGCGTCCGCCGCCCGGCGCGCATCCACCTCCCGCTGCATCTGCGCCAGGCGTGCACGCACTTAAACACCTGTTGGGCCATCACTGACCCGGTCATGGCGAATGGCGCCACGACGAAAATCCCCCTGACCATCCCACGTTCCATGCTGGACGAGAGGCCATGATAGCCCGCCACCAGGCTGGCAAGATTCTATCTTGTGACAGATCACGATTTGCGCGACGACGCTTCAATCGCACTGATTTCCCGACCGAGGTCACCCAAGACCGATACGAGCCCAACCTCCACAATCACGCCAACACTCGGCGAACGGCACTTCTTGGCGTGTCCAACGTGGACGTGCTCCTTGCAACATGCTTTCTGCCCATATACCCGAAATGATGGACTTTCAAGCATGACTACTTGCAACAAGTAGCGCTCGGGTGCAAAGTTTTCCCATCCAGTGGGGGGATGAGCAATGGAACGCTCGCAATATCAATATGTCGTGGATCGTCGCCTATATAGCGACGAGGTGGTGGCTCGAGCGGCTCACCGCCATACAGGCCGATGCGCAGTAGAAATGCGGATCGAAGGCCATACCGCGGTGGTTTTTTTCTCCGGCATCAGCGGCACCTCGCTTCCCCTCGACCTCCCCGCTTGTTTTACCCGTGATCTGCTGGATGAGCGTCTTCGAGCCTCAGTCCGTGCAGAGACGGCGGGATTGCAGCAGGAACTGATCCGCGCCGCACTGGCTCAGGCTCAACTTCCGATGGCGCCTGATGTCCCGGTTTAGGTCGCGACAAGCATTTGTCGCTTCCCCCTCATATCAGCTGCTGCCATTCCGGTTCCGGCGCCTTCCCTGGGATCCAGATCGTGCGTTTGTATCGTCCATGGGCGGCGATTGGCTTCTCATGGGCATGGACGATCTCCAGCAACTCGTCGCCCATGAGCTTCCTCCAGACTCCCATTTGTTCGCGGATCTACAGGCTCGCCACTTGGTGCTTGCGGGCGCAGATCACAGCAGCATTTCAACGTTGCTGAGCCAGATCCGCAGTCGGAAGTCCTACATCCTGGGAGGGCCGGCACTGCACATCTTCGTGGTCTCCCTGCGCTGCCATCACACCTGCAGTTATTGCCAGGTGTCCCGCCAGGAAACAACTGCCACCACGTTCGACATGGCTGGCCCGCACGCCGAGCAAGCTGTCGAGCGTCTTTTTGAATGGCCAAGCCGAGAACTCACCATCGAGTTCCAAGGCGGCGAGCCCCTGCTCAACTTCGAGCAGGTCATCGGCATCACGAACCTCATCGTTGAGCGCAATCGCTCCGAGCGGCGCATCCTGAGGTTCGTGCTGGCCTCCACCTTGCATGATCTGACGGAAACCCAGCTCGCCTTCTTGGCCGAGCACCGGTTCAAGCTGTCCACCTCGCTCGATGGTCCCGAATGGCTCCATAACGCCAACCGGCCACGCCCAGGCCGTGACAGCTACCGCCGAACACTGGATGGTATCGACCTGGGGCGCAGATGGCTGGGAGACGATGGCGTTTCCGCACTTACGACGCTGACCAGGCAAAGTCTGGATGTGCCCGAAGCCATCATCGATGAATATCGCAAGATCGGATTTCACTCCATATCGCTGCGCCCCTTGAGTCCTTATGGCTTCGCCACTCGAACGGCTCGACGCACCGGCTACACGACAGACGATTACCTCGCCTTCTACAGGCGTGCGTTTGAGCATATGGTGGCGGTAAACCACTCGGGCCATGCCATGGAGGAATCCTACGCCTCCCTGTTGCTTTCTCAGCTCTTCACCTCATTCGGCCACGGCTACGTCGATCTTCGCTCCCCTTCGGGCGCCGGGCTGGGTGCGGTCATTTACGATCACGATGGACGGATCTACCCATCCGATGAAGCCAGGATGCTGGCCGCGATGGGCGATGACGGATTCGTATTGGGCAACGTATCCGAGCCCGTTTCCACGTGGTTGGAGTCCCCGGCCATGACCCGTCTGTTGGAAGCTGGCGTAGCCGAAGCCCTGCCGACCTGCTCCGACTGCGCCTTCGTCCCGATGTGTGGTGCTGACCCCATCGAGCACTATGCACGCCAGGGAGACCTCGTAGGCCATCGACCAACCAGCGATTTCTGCAAGCGGAACATGGGCCTTTTCGATTTCCTGCTGGAGCATTACGAGACCGCTGACCAAGGGACCCAGCGCCTGATGCGCTCCTGGGCTTCTCCCGGAACCACAGCTGAGGTTTCCGATGTTGCCGCTTGAGACCAAGGCACGGCTCTCTCCTTCTGTCCGGGCATCTTTGCTGAAGGTCGTCAACCTGGGAGAGTTCGCCGAATCCAGCTTGCCCCTGGAACGTATGGCCTTGGATCTGCGGGACATGAAGCCCCAACAGGTGAGTGAAGCAATGCTGGGGCTTCCCTGGGGCGCTGTGATTCCACCACCTGAAGGCTCGAACTGGTCCGAAACGCTCCCCCTTATCTACCTGGAGGGCTCGTCCGACCTTTGCAAGGCCGGGGATGTCATCGAGCTCAATCCCATCCAACGCAAGGTTGCCATTCGCTACCGGCGAGGCGACACAGGCAATGTGTTGTTCGCCACGGAACGCTGCAATAGCTATTGCCTGATGTGCTCGCAGCCACCGCGGGAAATCGAAGATGGCTGGCGCGTCAGGCATCTATTGGACTTGATTGACCTGATCGACGTGACCGAGCCGTCTCTGGCGATCAGCGGCGGCGAACCAACACTGCTGGGGGACGGGTTGCTCGACATCACCCGGAAATGCGCGGATGTCCTGCCGGACACGCACATCCACATCCTATCCAATGGCCGCTTGCGGGATCCTGCGCTGCACGCCAAGTTTGCAGGCATACACCCCAACTTGAGTTGGGGTATCCCCCTCTATGGCGACCACTATGCCCTTCACGATTACGTCGTGCAGAGCGAAGGGGCATTCGCCGAAACCCTGCGCGGCCTGTATGCCCTACGGGCCGCCCAGCAGCGCATCGAGATCCGCGTCGTACTGGTAAAGCCGACATTCGACCGATTGGCACAGTTGGCGCGTTATATCTGGCGCAACTTTCCCTTCGTGGAGCACGTTGCGTTGATGGGCATCGAGCCTATCGGGTTCGCCAAAGCCCACCCGCGGGAACTATGGGCGGACCCGGCCGACTACGCCGAAACGCTTGCAGAGGCCGTTGAGATACTTGTGGAGGGGAACATTCCTGTTTCCCTTTACAACCTGCCGCTCTGCACGCTCGACCGATCACTCTGGCCCTATGCGGTCCAGAGCATTTCGACCTGGAAGAACGACTACCTTCCCGCATGCAGTGCTTGCTCCATCCGGGAGCGTTGCGGCGGGTTCTTCTCATGGGTGACGCCAGCATGGACCAGCCGTGCCGTCTCCCCCATCCTGGAAGCCTGATCATGTCCAATGCATTGATGATCGTCGGCGCCGCCACATTGGGCTCCCTCGGCACCGAACCACCCAAGGGTCAATCGGACCTCTCCAGGCTATCCGAGATCGACGGCAAATACGCCACCGTCTTGAGCACGTCGCTCAATGCTGGTCGCCACAACCTCTATGCCGGGCACCGCAGCCACAGTTCGCACCGATCGCATAGTTCGCACCGGTCGCACTCTTCTGGCTCCGGCAGCTCCTACCGTTCCTATTCCCCGCCCCCGGCCACTTACACACCGCCACCGAGCACCCACACGTCCCCATCGAGTTCAAGAAGCAGCGATAGCAGTTCGAGCACGTCGTATGGCCAGAGTTTGCAGCCGGCAACCAAATCCACCTCGCCGGCAAGCAACACACTCTCTCTGGAACCAAGTTCGACCACCAGGCTCTCCTCGCAAGGCCGGGATTCCGATGCGCTCAAGCTGCTCATCATGCGGGTTCAGGCCGCCCTCTATTCAAAGGGCTACGATCCCGGCGCCATCGATGGCACGCTGACGCCGCAGACACAGTCGGCGCTGCGCACGTTCCAGCAGGCCCACGGAATCAGCGCAACCGGCACCATGACCACTCCAACGCTCGATGCGCTCGGAGTTCGACTGTAGCCTGAGATTTGTGGGTGATGGATGCGAACGCCCTACCCCTGCAATATCGTCGCTGATGCGCATGGAAAATAAGTCCTGCCCCTCCCCCGACTCGCTCGCACGGCCCTCGATTTTCTACGACGCGAAGCGTTGCAGACGCGCGACCTGCGCCCGCAGCGCCTCGCGCAGCGCCTCGGGATGATGGATCTCGAAGTCGAACGGCAGCCGCGAGAGTTCGCGCGCGAACCATGAAAGGTCGTCGGCCTGGGCGAGCAGCAACGTGCCCTCGCCCGCCGGCTCGAGTATGCCGATGGTGTCGAAGGTCCCGCGCCGCGCGGTGGCGAGGTCGGTATGCAGCAGCACTTCGATGGCGTGGGTGCGCGGCAGTGCGGCCACCGAGGAGACCAGGTGGGCGAGGATGTCGAAGCCTTCCGGGCGGCCGAAGCTTGCCGGGATGCCATGCAGGTGCTCGATGCGGTCGAGCCGGAACGAGCGCATGCCGTCGCGCAGGTGGCAATGGCCCACGGCGTACCAGTGGCCCCCGCGCCATGCCAGTCCCCAGGGATCGAAGTCGCGCTCGCTGGTGCCGCCTGCGGCGCGGTAGCGCAGGCGCACGCGCTGGCGTACCTGTGCCGCCTGGCTGAGCACCATCAGCGTGGCGTTGTCGCCACCGGCGCCGCTGCGCGCGTCGGTACCGGCGATATCCAGCGCGACCGTCTCATCGATCGCGCGAACGCGCCGCTTCAGGGCGTCGGGCATCACGCGCTCGAGCTTGGCTTGCGCGCTGGCAATCGCCGGGGCCGTTCCCGCCAGCCCCAGGCCGCGCGCGGCGAGAAGGCCGAGCGCCAGGGCAAGCGCCTCGTCGTTGCTGAAGACCATCGGCGGCAGTTTGAAACCCGGCACCAGTGCATAGCCGCCATGGCGGCCGCGCTCGGCGGTGATGGGCACGCCGATTTCTTCGAGCGACGCGATGTACCGCCGCAAGGTGCGGCCATCGACCCCCACCCGCCGCGCCAGCTCCGGGCCGCTGATGCGGCCATGGGCCTGCAACAGCTCAAGGACCGTCAGAACGCGGGTGGTCGGGAGGCTCATGGTCCCGATTGTAGTTTGAATCAGGGCGCATTCCGTCCTGATTCACCTCTAGGTTGGGCTCGGTCCGACCGGCGATTCCGCCGTCGCCCCGCTTGGCCGATCCCTCCTTCGTCCTGGAAACCTGCGATGACACCTGCTGCCCCTCTCATCCTGTCCGCCACTCTTGGCTCCCTCGCCCTCGCGACGCACGCATCGGTCCCATCCGGCAACGAGCTTCCGATGGAAACGGTGGCGCACCTGCAGGACTACCAGGTCATCGAGTTCCGGCGCTACGTCACCAGTCCCGGCAGGCGCGACGACTTCGTGCGCTACTTCGATGCCTATTTCCCGGAGGCGTTCGAGCAGTTGGGAGCCATGGTGGTCGGCCAGTTCGCCGAGCGCGGCGATCCGGACCGCTTCACCTGGCTGCGCGGATTCAAGGACATCCAGGCGCGACCGGTGGTCAACGCCGCCTTCTACTACGGGCCGCTGTGGCGCGAGCACCGCGCCAAGGTCAACGCGATCCTGCCCGACAGCGACAACGTGATGCTGATGCGCCCGCTGCATCCCGGGCGCAGCGTCAGCGTATTGCCGGCGGTCGATCCCGTGCTCGAGCCGGACGGTGCCCACGGCGTGGTGGTGGCGCAGGTATTCCCGGTGGAGAAGGACGCCGTTGAGGCGTTTGC
Organism: Pseudomonadota bacterium; assembly: GCA_023399815.1. GTDB lineage: Bacteria > Pseudomonadota > Gammaproteobacteria > Xanthomonadales > Xanthomonadaceae > Stenotrophomonas. The sequence continues at coordinate 10,309 of JAEWOJ010000167.1, forward strand.
CGTGCGTGCCGAACGCGCATTCGCGGCCTACGACGGCCAGGATGTACGCACCGCCGGCCTGTTGGTGTCGCTGGACCTGCCCAACAATTTCCCGCAGCTGCCGATTCGCGAGGATGGTCCCTGGCTGGTATGGCTGGGTACGTGCCGGGACGACGCGGCACTGCAGGTGCTGTCGCGGCAGATGGATGCGGTCGAGCGCGAACTGGCCGACGGCAACGCGGTGCGTGGCCCGGTAGAACGCATCGTGATGGATCCCACGCCGCGCTCGCGGCTGCGCTGGCCTGCTCTCGATATCGCCGGCGAACAGGACGCGCCATGACCGAGACCGCCCACCTGTGGCTGTTCTTCGCGATGGTGCTGGGCGTGGTGCTGCTGCCCGGGTTGGACATGGCCTATGTCATGGCCAGCTCCCTGGTCGGCGGACGGCGCTCGGGGCTGCTGGCGACCGCCGGCGTGATCGCGGGCGGCGCGTGCCACGTGCTGATGGGCGCATTGGGCATCATGGCGGTACTGAGGCTGGTGCCGGCCGCGTTCAACCTCATGCTGGTGGCCGGCGCGCTCTACATCGCCTGGATCGGCTGGTCGCTGGTGCGCAGCCGGGCGGCCTTCGGCGCGTTGCCGTCGATGCCCGCGCGCAGCGGCGCGACGACCTTCGGCCAGGGCATGACGACCTGCCTGCTCAACCCCAAGGCCTATCTGTTCATGCTGGCGGTATTCCCGCAGTTCCTGAAGCCCGGTTACGGCCCCCTGTGGCTGCAGGCGCTGGTGATGTGGATCATCATCGCCGTCTGCCAGGCCAGCGTGTACGGCGGCATGGCGCTGGCGGGGGACGGTGTGCGGGCCTGGCTCGAATCGCGCCCTGCGGCGAACCTGCTGGCCGCGCGCGGCGTCGGCGCAATGCTGCTCGCGGCAGCGGCGTTCACCGCCTGGGAGGGCTGGCGCCTGGCCTGAACGTGGATGAAGCCTGCTGCAAACCCAGGCTGGTCAAGAACCAGCAACCCACGGCACCGCGTCATCCCCGCAAGGACGACTCAGGCTGCCTGGAACAGGTTTCTCACGCTGGTCACGATCATCTGCATGGCGATGGCCGCGAGAATCATCCCCATCAAGCGTTGCGTGATGGCCGTTGCCTTCGTGGACAGGTGGCGGCCGATGAACGGCGCCGACAGCAGCGCGGCGGCCAGCACCGCCAGAAACGACGCCGTACCTATCGCGAACCCCATCACCTGGCCGGTATGGCGGGCCGTCTGGCCCAGCACGATCAGGGTGGCGATGGTGCCGGGCCCGACCAGGAGCGGAATCGTCAGCGGATAGATCGCCACGCTGTCGTTGCCGTCCGTCGTCGCGGCCTCGTCTCCGGCCGGCGCGTGCTGGCGGCTCGCCGTGCCGTGCAGCATGGCGATGGCGATCAGCAGGACCAGCAGGCCCCCGGCCAGGCGGAAGTCGTCCAGGGTCAACCCGAACATCCGCAGGATCGCGCCACCGGCGATGGCCGAGATCGCGCAGCCGACGGTGACGCCAAGCGACGCGGTGACGGCGACCTTCCTCTGCGCCTGCGGGGACTGGCCTTGGGTCAGCGACAGGAAAACAGGAATGTTGGCGATCGGGTTCATGATCGCGAACAGCGCGGCGAAGACCTTGGTCGCGAAGGCGATGTCGAGCATCACGTTCCGCCCATCGCTTCCTCTATGCCACGGAAAAGCGTGTCGAAACCGCCGTCGAAGCGGGTGCCATTGATGAAGAACGTGGGCGTGCCATTGACACCGCTGCGTACTCCGCCTTCCAGGCTGCGCTCGACCTTGGCCGCCAGCACGCCGCCCGCGGCGGCCGATTGCAGTTCTGCCAGCGACAGGCCCAGCTGCCCCGCCAACGTCTCGTAATAGTCCGCGCCCAGGAGATCCTGGTTCTCGAACAGCGCGTCGTGCGCCTCCCAGAACTTCCCCTTCGTTCCAGCGAACTCCGCGAATACCGCGGCGTTCAGGGCCTGCGGATGGACCTCCACGAGCGGGAAGCTGCGGAAGACCAGCGCCAGGTCCTTCCCGAAGCGCCGCTGCAGCTGCTTCACCATGGAGAACGCCTGGCGGCAGTACGGGCACTGGAAATCCGCGTACTCGACAAGGACGACGCGGGCATCGCCATCGCCCTGTATATGGTCCTGCGATGTGACCGGAACGCGTAACTGCGACATGGCTGAAATCCCTCTCGATGGGGTGCACGGGTTGGTTGATCTGCCTTACTTTTCCAGACGGTCCAGCGCGTCCAGCACACCGTCGACGCCCGGGTTCACGCTCACCGGCGACAGGTAGCTCCAGGCGATCCGGCCGTCCTTGTCGATCACGAACAATCCCCGTTTGCTGAAGCCGGCCGCGTCGTATACCCCGTAGGCGCGGGATACCTCGCCCTTCGGTTCGAAGTCCGCCAGCAGGTCGAACTGGATTCCCCGCGCCTGCTTGAACGCCTGGTGGCTCCAGACGCTGTCCACCGAAATCCCCAGCACCTGGGCCTGCCGTGCTTCCAGCAACGGCCGCGCGGCTCCGAAGACGGAAAGCTCGTCGCTGCAGACAGGGCTCCAGTCGGCTGGATAGAAGACCAGCACGGTGGGCCTGCCGCGGAGTTCGCTGAGCCTGGTCCTGCGTTCCGGGCTGCTGGACAGCGCGAAGTCCGGCGCCATGGCACCCGCCTGCAGGATTCCGCTGGCCGTGTCTGAATGAGTCATCTGTGGCTCCTCTGGCTGTGCCGGCCATCCTCCGCCCGGACGTTCCCCAAGGGAAGGCCCGGCCCAAAGCGAGATTAGCACCCGCGCAGGTCACGGCTGCCATCGTCTGCCCGGCTGATCCCGGGGTTTTTCCCAAGCTATCTGACGTGCCCCACGGTTTCGCGCGCCATGCGTCCATGCTATGGAGAAGATCCCGGAAACATGATTGACTGCCGATCCGATCTCCTCTTCTTCGTTGCCGGATGGGAGGACGCAGCGGATGCCCTGTCTCATGGCGGGAGTACCGATGGAGGCCGTGGCAGCGGCATGGACGCCACGGGTCAACTTTCACGACCGAAGAACGAGGGCCGAATGGACCAGCAAGTTTCGTCGACCGCCGCCGCAACCGGCGCACCCCGGCCGGAACCCCAGAACATCGACGCGCCGCTGTCCATCGCGGCGGCGTTCCTCGTCCTGTCGGTGAAGGACGACGACGGCTCGACCTCCACCGTCCGCTCGGTGCTTGGCAGCATGGACGACCTGATCAAGAACGTGAATTCGCGGGACATCACCGGCACGTTCACCTGCAACGCCGGCATTTCCGCGCGCGTGTGGAGCCGCCTGGTCGGCAGCCCCCTCCCCGCTGAACTGCACGCGTTCAAGGAAATCCGGGGCGCGACGCACGTCGCCGTTTCAACCCCGGGCGACCTGCTGTTCCATGTCCGCGCCGGGTCCATGGATCTCGTCGTGGCGTTCGAGCAGATGCTGCTCGACGCGCTCGGAGAGGCGGCCACGGTGGTCGACGAGGTCGCCGGCTTCCGCTACTTCGACGGGCGCGACCTCCTGGAGTTCGTCGACGGCACCGCCAATCCCGTCGGCCTGGCCCTCCCCGCCTGCACCATTGTCGGGGCCGAGGACGCCCAGCACGCCGGCGGCAGCTACGTCGTCATCCAGAAGTACCTGCATGACCTCAAGGCCTGGCGCGCGCAGAGTACCGAGATCCAGGAGCAGATCATCGGCCGCAGGAAGTTCGACAACACCGAGCTTCCCGATGCCGCGGAGAACGCGCAGAAGTCGCACAAGACCCTGTGCACCATCGAGGAGGACGGCGTCGAGCACGACATCCTGCGCGACAACATGCCCTTCGCCCGCCCTGCCTACGATGAGTTCGGCACCTACTTCATCGGGTACTCGCGGCACCTGTGGGTCATCGAGCGGATGCTCGAGCGCATGTTCGTGGGCGCGCCGCCTCCCCTACACGACCGCATCCTGGATTTCTCCAGGGCCGCGACGGGCGTTGCGTTCTTCGTTCCATCGAAGGACGTCCTGTCCGGCATGGGCGATTGACATGGGAGATTGAAGCGGCCCGACCGCCAGAACCTGCGCCCTGCGCCGCTTCCGCTTCCCCGAGGTGCCAGTCAACAGGGCGCCTCTACTTCTACTTCGCGTGATGTTCCGGAGCCATCGCCATGAACTACGCCCGCCTTCCCGACAATCCCATCGTCACCAACCTCATCCTGCAGGAACTCATCAGGACGCTCCTGCGCAAAGGCGTGCTGACGGAAACGGAGCTATTCGCCCTGCTGAAAACAGCGGCGGAACACGCGGACATCACCGGCGACGATCTCACCCCGCAGGCCGCCGAGGACTATGTCCACCAGGAACTCCTGCCGGCCTTTCCGCAGCCGTAGTCGATTCAACCGGGACGCCCATCGACGGCGAGCAGCAGCCGCCGCAGTCCATGCACCTGTTCCAGCAGTTGCAGCACGATGTCCACCCCGGCGTCGTTGACCTCCATGTCGAGGGTCAGGTCCCGGACCAGCAGCGCCCGGCTGAGGTCCAGCCGGGTCAGCACGATGCCGGTGGCGCTCCGCTGCGGCGCGATCCACTCCTTCTCGAGCCAGTGCTCCAGCAGCGCCTTCTCCACGCCGACCTCCACGAGAAACTCCTGGAGGCCCACGACTTCATTGGGCATGTTCATGCTCCACCTCCTTCGCGGGGATTGAAGGACGCGCCGGCCGGCCAGTTCTCGACGAACTGGGAAAGCTCGGGATCCATCGGTTTTGGAAGAACGATCTTCAGCCGGACGATCTCGTCGCCGCGCCCGCCCGGCCGGCGCGGCAAGCCCTGTCCCTTCAGCCGCAGCCGCGTGTTGCCGTCCGAACCGGGGGGCACCCTGACCTCGGCGTGGCCGGTCGGGGTCGGCACCTCGATGCGGCCGCCCAGCACCGCCTCGCGCAACGATACCGCCACCTCGACGGTGAGCGTCTCGCCCTCGACGTGGAAGCGGGGATCGGGGACGACCTCCAGTTCGATGAAGGCGTCGCCGGCGCCGCCGCTGCCCAGCCCCGGCGCGCCCTTCCCCTTCAGCCGCAGCGTCTGTCCGTCGACGACGCCGGCGGGAACGTTCACGTCCAGCGTATCGCCGTCGGCAAGGACGACGCGCTCCCTGCCGCCCTCGATCGCCCTCGCCAGGCTGACCTGCAGGCGGTAGCGCAGATCCTGCCCGCGCCGGTTGGCGCGCGCCTGCGCGCCGCGGCGGAAGAACTCCGCGAACGGGCTGCCGTCCTCGGCGAAGTCCGCATAGCCGCCGAAGCCGGCATCCCCGTAGCCGTGGTCCGACTGGGCGTAGTCGCGGTAGTAGTCGCGCCGCGGCCGTTCCGCTCCCGTCTCGTCGATGACGCCCTGGTCGTACAGCGCCCGCTTCTCGGGATCGGTCAGCAGGCGATGCGCGTTGGAGACGTCCTTGAACTTCTCCTCGGCGGCCTTGTCGCCGGGATTGAGGTCGGGGTGGAGCTTCCGGGCAAGGCGGCGGTATGCCTTCTTGATCTGCTCCGTCGTGGCGTCAGGACTGACGCCCAAGGTTTCGTAGGGGGTGCTCACTCCAGTCTCCCTGTTTGCATGATGCGGCTAGACCAAGTGTCGATCATCGCCGTGCCGATCGGCGCCGGCCTCCGGCAGCCACAGTTCCATGACCGTTCCATTCTGCCCCGTGCTCAGGACCGAAAGCGTGCCGCCATGACGGGTGGCCAGCATCTGGCTGATGGACAGGCCCAGTCCGGTTCCCTGGCGGTGCTTGGTCGTGAAGAACGGCTCGAAGACGCGGGCAAGGACCTCGGCCGGTATTCCGGATCCGGTGTCGCAGACCCGCAGGGCGACGCCCGCGGCGCCGTGGATGCCGTCCGCATCCTGCGTGGTCAGCAGCAGCTCGCCTCCGTCCGGCATCGCATGGATCGCGTTGATCATGAGGTTGACCAGTATCTGTTGGATCTCGCCCCTGTTCGCGGCGACCAGCCGGGTCGACAGGAACTGCTTCCCGATCGCCACCGGGTGGCGCTTGGTCAGGTGCTGGACCAGGGGAAGCGTCTCCAGCATCAGCGCCGCCGGCTCCAGCAGTTCATCGTGGCCGCAGCATTCCCCGGGCCTGGAGAACTGCAGGAGCTTGGCGACGATCGTGCTGATCCGCTGGATCTGGTCCTCGATGAGGCCGAACTCCTCTTCCGATCCGAGGCCCTGCCCCTGCTGGACGGCATCCCTGAGAAGCTCCAGGTTCCCCTGCATCACCGCCAGGGGATTGTTGATCTCGTGCGCGATGCCGGCGGCGATCTCGCCGATCGTGGCCAGCTTCTCCTGCATGACGAGGTGCCGCGTGGTTTCCTCCAGCCGCTGGTTGGCCAGGGTCAGGCCCGCCGTCCGTTCCTCCACGCGCGCGTTGAGCGCTTCGTTCCATTCCAGCAGTTGCCGCTCGCTGTCCTGCAGGTCCCCCAGCAGCCGGTCCAGGTGCGCGGCCACGCGCCCGATCTCGTCGTCGGCCGCCACCGGCCCGGTCCTGGCGCCGCGCTCGCCTTCCTTGACCCGCCCGATGGTCTCGTCCATCAGTTCCAGCGGCCGGAACACCCCGCGGGCGATGCGCAGGAACAGCGGCACCGTCACCGCCGAGACGAGCAGGCAACCCAGCACGATGGCGCCAATGGTCGTCCTCCGCGCGCTGGCGAAGGGCTGGTCGGAAAAGCCGACGAAGAGCATGCCGACGGCCGCGCCATGCGCATCCCGGATCGGCTTGTAGCCGGCGACGTACCAGTCGTCGACCACGTAGGCCCGGTCGAGCCAGGTCCGGCCCTGCCCCAGCACCGCCTGGCTGACCTCGGCGGAGGCCCGCGTGCCGACGGCCGAGCCTCCACCGGGCAGCGTCGCGTTCGTGCCGATCCGGACATCCCCCAGGAAGATCGAGGCGATGCCGTTGGCGCCCTCGCGCAGGTCGTTGTCCCTGTAGATGAGGTTGGTGATCCGCTCGATGAATCCGGTGTTGTGGTTCAGCAGCGTTCCGGCGACCAGGGCCCCCGTCCGGCCATCGGGCAAGGCCACCGGGGTCGCGGCCTGGATCATCAGCCCGCGCCGCTCCACCGCCTCGCCCGACGCGGCGGCGCTGCCACTGGAGGGAGCCCTGATTTCCGCGCGGGACGCCAGGACCGGGGACAGGGCGGCGAGATCGCCCGACGTCACCAGCCCCACGGCCACGTCGGCCCGCCCCGCGAAGGCCGACTCCAGCGACGGCCATGCCAGCGCCAGCCGGGATGCGGGCATGCCCTGGCTGCCGGCGAGCAGGTCGCCATCGCGATCCAGCAGGACGATGAAGTCCAGCGCGTTGCGCCTGGCCTTGGCGGCGAGCAGCATGTCCAGCGCATCACGGCTTCCCGGCTCCTGCAGGGCCTCCTGGAAGCGCGCCGATCCGGCGATGGCCGTCAGGGCGGAGAGCTGGTCGCCCATGAGCTGGTCCATGTACTGGTCGGCGATCTTCAGGTCGCTGCCGACCTTGGCGGAAAGCAGGCCGGCGAAGCGCTTGTCCCATTGATGGACCAGCACGCCCACAATGAGCGGGAGAATGACGACCATCGGCAGGAGCGCGATCAGCAGGAGCCGGTGGCGGACGGAATGCAGTCGTGCCATCCCCGCCCCCTACGCCGACACGTTCCAGCGCGAGCATTTCCGGTCGATGGTTTTCCGCGATATGCCGAGGATGCTGGCGGCCTGTTCGCGGTCGCCCCCGGTCTCGCGAAGGATCGCCAGGATGTGCCGGCGCTCCACCTCCGACAGCAGGCGGCTGCGCGGATCGGACAGCGATTCGAGCCGTTCGAGCTGGGTCGGGAAATGCCCGAGGATGAGGCTCCTCTCGATGTAGTTGTGGAGTTCGCGGACATTGCCAGGCCAGGTGTAGCCCTGGAGGTAGTTCCTCGTCCGCTCGTCGATCGGGATCGGCTGGAGCCCGAGATGCAGCGCGAGTTCGCGCATGAAGCCCGCGGCCAGCTCGATCACGTCCGCGCCCCGGTCGTGCAGCCGCGGCAGGGAAACCTCCATCACGTTGATCCGGAAGTAGAGGTCGGACCGGAAGGTCCCGTCCTTGACCGCCGCGACCAGGCTTCGGTTGGTCGCGAAGACGAACCGGACATCGATGGGCATCTCGCGCTCCGACCCAACCGGGCGGATCCGCCGGTCTTCCAGCATCCGCAGGAGCTTTCCCTGGAAGGCCAATGGCAGGTCCGCGACTTCATCGAAGAACAGCGTGCCGCCCTGCGCGTAGGCGACCAGGCCCTGGCGGGTAGCCTGCGCCCAGTTGGAAGCGCCTTTCAGGTGCCCGAACAGTTCGCTCTCGATCAGGTCGGCCGGGATCGCGGCGCAATTGACGGGAACGAAGGGGTGCTGTGCCCGCGTGGACAGCGAATGCAGGGAACGCGCGGCCACGTCCTTGCCCGTGCCCGATTCCCCCGTGAACAGCACGCTGCTCGGCAGCGGGGCCACCTTGGCGATCAGGTCGCGGGTGGCCTGGATCGCACGCGAACTGCCCGTCAGCCTGTCCCGCAGCAGCACGGGCGATCCGGAGGCGTTGAGCTCGTGCCGCAGGATCGCGTTCTCCCGCTGCAGCCGGCCGCGCTCCAGGCAGCGGGAGATGGCGGCCAGCAGCTGCCCCGTCCGGAACGGCTTGAGCAGGAAGTCGGCAACGCCGGCGCGGATGGCGCCGATGGCCGAGTCCAGGTCCGCATAGGCCGTGATGAGGATGAAATCGGCCGGCACGCCGCCCTTGCGCTGCTCCTCGAGCCAGGCGATGCCGGTCTTGCCGGGCAGCAGGTTGTCGACGACCACGACGTCGAAGTGCTGCGCGGCCAGGTGCTGGTCCGCCTCCACGGTGTCCGTCGCTGCCGCCACGACCTTGCAGCGCGGGCGCAGGGCCCGCACCAGGAAACTGCGCATGCCCGGCTCGTCGTCGACGATCAGGATCGAGGATTCGGACAGGTCCGGCCACGCGGTATCGGCGTTGAGCGGTTCATCGGATGCCTGGACGGTGCGCTTTGGCGACATGTTTCCCTCGAAGAATGAATCGATGTTTCTTTCTTGTACTTCGCCCCGGCCATGGCGCCGGGTACGCGCTCACCACACGCCAGGGACGACCCTAGGCATCGGTCGATTCCCGTTCCCGCTCCCCGCCGTCATCGGGCTGGGCGGATGCCCTCGCGGGATCCGCGAGGTCGAGTATCGACATCATTTCGCGCTCGACCGTCTGCCGCATGGTGTAGAGCGGCAGCGCGTTCGGCGCCAGGCTGAAGGGTTCCTCCAGCTGGTGGCCCAGTGCGTCCAGGCCGAAGAAGGTGTAGGCGACGATCAGCACCGGCAGCAGCGTCCACCAGCCCAGCGTGCCGGCCAGCGCGAACGGGAGCGTCGTGCAGAACACGATCGCCGTGCGGTGGAGCAGCAGGGAATACGAGAACGGCACCGGCGTGTTGAGGATCCGCTCGCAGCCGCCCTGGATGCGCGCCAGGCTGCCCAGCTGCCCGTCGAGCACGGAGTACTGGATCGGGTTGATCTTCCCTTCCCGCTCGAGCATGAGGCAGCGTTCGCCAACGCGCTGCAGCACCGCATCGGTCGGGTTGGGGCCGTACGCCGCGTCGCCGATATCGCACCAGAGCCGGATGGCGTCGGCCTCGTTGTTCCGCCGCAATCGCGCGGAGAGCCCGGCGGTGAAACCGCACAGGCCGCGGATGATCGCCGCCCGGTCCTCGAAGCCCAGGCCTGCGGTCTGCCGGGCAAGGGAGCGGCAGGCGATGATCAGTTCGCCCCAGAGATGGCGCCCCTCCCACCACCGCGAGTAGCAGGCGTTGTTGCGGAAGCTCATGAAGACCGACAGCGCGATGCCGATGAGCGTGAAGGGAATGGAGCCGAAGCGCGCGAAGATGCCCGGGTGCTCCATCGACGCCAGGATCGCGCCGACGCTGACCAGTGCGATCAGCAGCAGGTGCCGCGCGATCCTGGGAAGGATGGTTCCCTTCACCGCGAAGGCGATGTCCCACATGCTGGGCTGCCGGCGCATCCGCATTTCGACATCGTGGAGTGAGTGCTTCATCCCGCCCTCGCTTTCCGCCATCCGGTCCGGACGTCCTTCCGTTGCCAAGCCACTGTGCCCTTTCGCCATCCCGCGTCGCTCAGCCCAGGTGCCCGACCAGGGAGCACGGGCGATAGCGGCTGTCGAGTTCCATCGCCAGGATCCCGTCCCAGCCGTCCTTGCAGGCCCCGCTCGAACCCGGCAGGCAGAATACGAACGTACGTTCGATCTGGCCGGCCAGGACCCGCGACTGCAGGGTCGAAATGCCGACCGAGGCCAGGCTGACCGTGTGGAACACCACCGGGAACCCATCCATCTCGCGGGTCAGCAGGGGGCGCACCGCCTCCGGCACCACGTCCCGTGGCGAGAAGCCTGTACCTCCGTTCGAGATGATCACGTCAATGGCGTTGCGCCGGATCCACTCGTCGAGGATGCTCCGGATCGCATCGACGTCGCCGGGGACGATGGCGCGCGCCACCAGGGTGTGTCCCGCGTCCTCCACCCGGCGCGCGAGCAGGTCTCCGGAGGAATCCGTGTCCGCGCTGTGGCGGTCGGAGACGGTCAACACGCCGATGCGAAGGGCTGTGAAGGTGAGGCTGGTATCGATGCCGTGCATGTGGGCTCAACCGTGTGGGTAACGTCGTTGCGGGTGCGGTCCGGGAACCGGGCGCTGGAAGGTTTCCGTGGCGCCGGCGCCGGTAAGCCGGCGGTCGCGCCGGGAGTCAAACCGCTTCAATCGGGCCGTCCGGACAACCATGCCCCGGTTGCGGGCGGCAGCGGTTCCCGACGCTGGCCCTGCCCTCCTCCATGTGGATGACCTGCTCCCCGAACATCTCGATGTCGTCGGGATCGTGGCTGATCAGCAGCAGGCGGACCTGTGTGTCATTCAGGACCGACTGGAGCCCTTTCCGCAAGTGCTTTCTGAGGTCGTGGTCGAGGGCCGCGAAGGGTTCATCCAGAAGCAGCGCCCTGGGCTGGGTCACCAGGGCCCGGGCCAATGCCGTGCGCTGGCGCTGGCCGCCCGAGACCTGCCACGGGAACTGGTCGGCCACGTGGTCGATGCGCAGCGCCTGCAGCCAATGCTCCACCTTCTCCCAGCGCCGGCCGGGTGCCGGGTTCAACCAGCCGCCACGCAGGCCGAAGGCCACGTTCTGGCGCACGGTAAGGTGCGGGAACAGGGCGTAGTCCTGGAACACGTAGCCCAAGCGGCGCCGTTGCGGGCGCAGGTCCACGCCGGCCTGCGCATCGAACAGGACCTGCCCGTCCAGCCTCACGTGGCCTTGTTCGGGACGCATCAGGCCCGCCACCGCCTTCAGGGTCAGGCTCTTGCCGGCGCCGGAAGGGCCGAACAGCACCACCTGCCGCTGCATGCATTGCAGCGCCACGTCCAGCAGGAAGTCCTGGCCCGTGGCCCGCAGCCGGCGCCGCACCTGCAGGTCAAGCCACATCGCGCAGCTCCTGGCGGCGATTGCCGGCCAGCCGCGCGGCCAGCAGGAGGATCGCGATGCACGCCACCGACGTCAGGATCACCAGGGCGTTGGCCTTGCCATCCTGCCCCGCCTGCACCGCCTCGTAGATGGCGATCGACAGCGTCTGCGTGCGGCCGGGAATGCTGCCGGCGACCATCAGGGTGGCGCCGAACTCGCCCATCGCCCGCGCGAAGGCCAGCAGCAGGCCCGCGAGGATGCCGCGCCAGGCCAACGGCAGGGTGATGCGGAAGAACACCGCCGCCTCGGACACGCCCAGCGTCCGCGCCGCCTGTTCCAGCTGGCCATCCACGCCCTCGAACGCCGCACGCGCCGGCTTGAACACCAGCGGCAACGACGCGACCGCGGCGGCGATCACCGCCGCCTGCCAGGTGAACACCAGGTTGATGCCGAACCACGACTGCAGCCACGCGCCGATCGGCCCGTTGCGGCCGATCAGTACCAGCAGGTAATAGCCGAGCACGGTCGGCGGCAGCACCATCGGCAGGGTCAGCAGCGAATCCAGCAACTCGCGGCCGAGAAAGCGCCGCCGCGCCAGCAGCGCTCCCAATCCCACGCCCAGCACCAGATTGATCGCCGTGGCCCAGCCGGCCACCTTCAGCGACAACCCCAGCGCGCTCCAGTCCAGGTCCATCCGTCAGGGCTTGCCGAACCCGTGCCGATGCAGGATCGCCTGGCCCTGCGCCGAGCGCACGAAGGCGGCGAAGCGCTGGGCCTCGGCCGGCTGCGCGCTGCTCTTCAGCACCGCCAGCGGATAGGCGATGCGGCCGGACACCGGCACCTGGAAGGCGCGCCGCACGCGGTCGGGCATGGCCTGCGCGTCGGTGGCGTAGACGAAGCCGGCGTCGACCTCGCCGCGCGCCACGTAGTCCAGCGACTGGCGCACGTTCTGGGTGGTGATGACCTTGTCCTGCACCGCCGCCCACAGGTCCGCGGCCTGCAGGGCGCCCTTGGCATAGCGACCCACCGGCACGCTGTCCGGGTTGCCCAGCGCGATGCGCTGCACGTCCGGGCCGGTGAGATCCTTCAGCGCACGCGGCGTGGCCTTGGCCTGCGGCGGCACCACCACCCACAGCGTGTTCACCGCGAACACCTCGCGCGTCCCGGCGGCCAGCAGGTCCTGCTGCTGCGCCTGGTCCATCGTGGTTTCGTCGGCCGAGGCGAACACGTCCACCGGCGCGCCGCGGGCGATCTGCTGCAGCAGCACGCCGGAGGCGGCGAAATTGAAGTCCACCTTGGTGCCCGGGTGCGCCTTCTCGTAGGCCGTGCCCAGCTCGCGGAAGCTCTCGGTCAGGCTCGACGCCGCCGACACCGTCAGCTCGGCGGCGCCCGCCGACGTGCCGACCAGGACGAGCGCGGCCGCCAGCAGGCGCACGAGCCAACCGGGCCGGTGCACGCGGCCGGGACGTGAGGGAGGGGAACGCCTTGGGCGATTCATGTGGTCTGACCTCGGTGGCTCGATGGAACGGTGGCTCGATGAAAACGGAAGCCCGGTACCGTCAGTGGGTGTGGTCGTGGTGGTGCCCGTCGGCCGCAACCGGAGGGCCGGGCTCATCGTCGTGGCACAGGCTGCAGCCCTCGCTCCACACACTGTCGCCGTCCACGTAGTGTTCCTGCTTCCAGATCGGGCACTGGTGCTTGACCGCCTCGATCAGCTGCCGGCAGGCACGGAACGCCTCGTCGCGATGCGGGGTGCCGGCGGCGACGACCACCGCGACGTCGCCCACCGTCAGCCGGCCCTTGGCATGGGCCACGTACAGCTTCAGCTTCGGCCCGAACGCGGCCTGGACCTCGGCGGCCAGGCGCTGGAACTCGTTCAGCACCAGCGGCTCGAACAGGTCGTAGGTGATGCCCTGCACCCGTCGCCCCTGGTTGAGGTCGCGCACCTTGCCGATGAACACGTCGATGCCGCCGAAGCCCGGATCGGACACCGCCGCGATGCCCTCGGCGGGGTCGATCGCCGCCTGGGCGCGGTCCACCACTTTTGCGATTGCCTGCGTGCCCATGGCTCAGCCCCCGCTCACCGGCGGCAGGATCGCCACCCGCCCGTCCTCGGGCAGGGCGTCACGATCGCGCAGCACGCGTTCCTGGTCGGCGAACGCCGAATAGTCCAGCAGGCCGGCGCGGAAACCGGGCCAGCGTGCCGGCAGCAGTTCGCGCAGCGCCTGGCGCAGGTCGCCCACGGTGTCGCCGGCCACGTCCACCGCGATCTCGCGGGTGGCATCCAGGTCGGAGAACGCCCCGAACAACTGCAGGTTCACCTGTTTCGTCATGGCGTCCGGCCCTCCAGTCGCACCGGATCCAGATGGCCCCAGCCCTGTACCCGCACCGGCGTGCCGGCCACGGCAAGGTCGCCCTCGCCGTCCAGCACCACCCAGGCGTTGGCCTGCACCATGGACATCAGGCGGAACGATTCCTGGCCGGACAGCACGCGCGCGCTCAACCGGCCCTGCGCGTCCACCTCCACCCGCGCGCGGGCGTGGAAGCGCAGGCCCACCGGCTTGCGCACATCGGCCAGCAGCGGCAGCTGCAGCACCGGTTCCGGCGCCATGCCCAGCAGGCGCCGCAGCACCGGCTCGACGAAGAAGCGCTGGCCGACCGCCGCCGAGACAGGGTTGCCCGGCAGGCCGAAATACAGCGTGCCATCGGGCAGCACCGCGAACAGCAGCGGCTTGCCGGGGCGGATCGCCACCTTGTGGAAGACGATGCGCGCGCCGCGCGCCCGCAGCGCATCGGGAATGAAGTCGTAGCGGCCCTGCGAGACCGCGCCGGTGCTGACCAGCACCCGCGCCCCGGCGGCCAGCGCCTGGTCGAGCACCGCGTCGAAGGCGGCCACGTCGTCGCCGACCGTGCCCTGCCACACCACCTCGGCGCCGGCGGCTTGCAGCCGGCCCACCAGGTAGGGCCGGTTGCTGTCGCGGATCTGCCCGGATTCCAGCGCCTGCGCCGGCTCGGTGACCAGTTCCTTGCCGGTGGCGATCACCGCCGCCTGCGGCCGCGCCACCACCGCCACCTCGCCCACGCCGATGGCGTACAGCAGGGTACGCGCATTGATGTCCAGCACCTGGCCGGCCTGCAGCACGCGCTCGCCTTCGCCCACGTCCTGCCCGCGCAAGCGCACATGCTGGCCGGGTTTCACCACCGCGCGCAGGGCGATGCGGGTCGGCCGGCCGTCCTCGCTGGCGAGGATCTCGATCTGTTCGACCGGCACCACCGTATCCAGGCCGGCGGGCATGCGCGCGCCGGTCATGATTTCCCAGGCGCCCTGCCCGCCTTCGGCGCCGGGATCGCCCGCCGCCTGCCAGCCCTGCACGGCGAATTCGCTGCCGCTCTCGAACGGCGTGCCGTTGGCGCGCAGCGCGAAGCCGTCCATCGCCGCGTTGTCGAACGGCGGCAGCGACTGACCGCTGACGATGTCGCTGGCCAGCGTGCGTCCGCCCGCCTGCTGCAACGCCAGCCGTTCGGCCGGCAGCGGCGCGGCCGCGTCCAGCAAGTGCCGCAGCGCTTCGCCGTAGGCGATCATGCCGCGCTCCCGTGGCCGTGGCCGTGGTCGCCGCCCGCGGCCATCGCCAGCGCGTGGCCCAGCACCGGCGCCAGGATGTCCAGGCACTGTGCAGCCGCGCGCGGGCTGCCAGGCAGCGCGAACACCAGCATCCCGCCCAGCTGCACCACCTCGGCGCGGCTGAGCCAGGCCAGCGGCGTGTGCTGGGCGCTCAGCGCCCGCACCATCTGCGCCAGGCCATGCACCGGGCGTGCATTCAGCGAACGCAGCGCTTCCGGGGTCAGGTCGCGCGGGCCCAGTCCGGTGCCGCCGGTGCACAGGCACAGGCGCACGCCGGCCTCGGCCAGCGCACGCAGGCGCCCGGCCAGCGGTTCGATGCCGTCGGGCAGCACGTCGGCGCTGACCACCTCGCCTCCCAGCTTCTGCAGTCCGGCCACCAGCCGGGGGCCGGATTCATCGGCATAGGCGCCTTCGCTGGCGCGGTCGCTCAGGGTCAGCACCGCGCAGATCGCGCCGTCCAGGCCCTTCGGTGGGCGCGGCTTGAAGCGCTCGCGCTCGGCCTCGTCCATGCCCTCGGGATGCAGCCACAGGCCACGCTTGCCGCCTTCCTTGAACAGCAGGCGGATGCCTTCGATGCGCAGCGCCGGCTCGACCGGCTTGCTCAGGTCGTACAGGGTCAGCAAGGCGGCGTTGACGCCGGCCAAGGCCTCCATCTCCACGCCCGTGCGTGCCTCGCTGGCGCACTCGCACCACACGCGGATCGCCTGCCGTTCCGGCACCGGCGCGCAGAACACCTGCACCAGTTCCAGCGGCAGCGGGTGGCACAGCGGCATCAGCATCGAGGCCATCTTCGCGCCCTGCAGGCCGGCGATCTCGGCCATCACCAGCGCATCGCCCTTGGGCAGGCGGCGCTCGACGATCAGCGGATAGGCCACCGGCCCGGCATGCAGTTCGCCTGCCGCCACCGCGCGGCGGCGGGTGATGCGCTTGTCGCGGACATCGGCCATGTGGAAGGCCGCGTTCAATTCCCCGCTCATCGTGTTGCTCATCCTCCGATCGAGGCCAGGTGCGGGGTCAGCCCGGTCTGGCCCTGGTGCAAGCCATGCCCGGCCGCTTTCAGGCCGAGCTGGGTGGTGATGCGCGCCAGCAGCGCATCGTGGTCGTCGTCGGACTGCAGCAGCGGCCGCAGCGGCACGCCGAAGTCGCCGAACAGGCACAGCCGCAGGTCGCCCCGGGCGGTGACGCGCAGGCGGTTGCAGCCCTTGCAGAAATCGCGCGAGTACGGCGCGATGATGCCGATGCTGCCGCGATGGTCCGGATGGCCGAACTCGCGCGCCGGGCCGG
Organism: Pseudomonadota bacterium; assembly: GCA_023399815.1. Taxonomy (GTDB): domain Bacteria; phylum Pseudomonadota; class Gammaproteobacteria; order Xanthomonadales; family Xanthomonadaceae; genus Stenotrophomonas. The sequence goes on from JAEWOJ010000167.1 coordinate 26,709, forward strand.
CATCGGCCGCACGCGGACGCTCGCGCCAGCCGGCGGCCAGCAGCTGCTCGATCATGTGGTCGGCGCGCAGGTGGTGGCGCTGGAAATAGGCTTCGTTCTCGCCGGTGCGCATCAGTTCGATGAAGCGCACGCTGAAGGGACGCTCGCGCAGGAAATCCATCCACTGCGGCAGTTCGTCGTCGTTGAGGCCGCGCAGCAGCACCGCGTTGAGCTTGATCGACGCCAGGCCCAGGGCCTGCGCCAGGGCCAGGCCCTGCTCGATCTCCGGCAGCCGGTCGTGCCCGGTGATGGCGTGGAAACGCTCGCGCTGCAGGCTGTCCACGCTCACGTTCAGCGCGGTCAGGCCAGCGCGGTGCCAACCGGGCAGGCGCCGCGGCAGCAGGGTGCCGTTGGTGGTGATGGCCACCTTGCGGATGCCGGGCACCTGCGCCACGGTGGCGATGATCTCCGCCAGGTCCTTGCGCAGGCTCGGCTCGCCGCCGGTCAGGCGGATCTTGCTCATGCCCAGCGCGGCGAAGGCCCGTACCAGCCGGGCGATCTCGTCCACCTGCAGGAAGCGCGGCCGGCCGTCGGCCTGGTAGCCGTCGGGCAGGCAGTAGCTGCAACGGAAGTTGCACGCTTCGGTCAGCGACAGGCGCAGGTACGGAAAGCTGCGCCCGAAACCGTCGACGAGTTGGCGCCGGGGCGGCGCCAACCGGATTATTTCAGTGGCGGCCCGGGTCGCCGGAACGAGTTCAGCGGACATGTTCGACTGCTCCTGGCGAAGGTCTGCCTGTCGCCCTTACTGCGGGATGACCACCCTGACGGGGATGGACTTCGCCGCCGGCGTACCGCTGATGCGGTCATAGTAGTCCAGCGGCAACAGCGGATTGAGCTCCGGGTAGTAGCCGGCGATCGCGCCGCGCGGCATCGGGTAGTCGAGGACCGTCAGCCCGTCGACGCGACGCGGCACGCCATCGCTGGAGATGGTCTCGAGGCTGACCAGCCCTTCCTTGCCGATGCCGCGCGCCACCCGGTCTTCCAGGTTCATGAAAAGGATCATCCGGTCGTTGTAGACGCCGCGGTAGCGGTCGTTGTAGCTGTAGATCGTGGTGTTGTACTGGTCGTGCGAGCGGACGGTCGCCAGCCGCAGCATGGCCGGGTCCTCGACCACGTCGTTCACCTCCAGCCCGGGCATCACCAGGATGTTCGCCTTGCCGTTCGGTGTCGGCCAGACCCGGCGGCGCGGCGGGATGTCCAGGTGGAACCCGCGGGGATTCTGGATGCGCTCGTTGAACCCGCTGTAGATGTCCGGGTAGACCGCGGCGATCAGGTCGCGGATCCGGTCGTAGTCGTGCATGCACGCCGCCCAGTCCACCTTGCTGCCGGGGAGGGTCGCCATCGCCATGCGGCAGACGATCTCCACCTCGGGCAGGACGTCGCCGCTCACCGGCTCGAGGACGCCGCGCGAAGCGGTCACGTTGGACATCGCGTCCTCGATGGTGATGAACTGCTCGCCCAGGGGCGTGCGGATCCATTCCGACCGGGCCACCACCGGCAGGATCAGCGCCTCGCGCCCATGCACCAGGTGGCCGCGGTTGAGCTTGGTCGCGACACCGACGCTCAGCTGCAGGTTCCGCATCGCGGCGTAGGCGCGCTCCGTGTCCGGGACCGCATGGATGAAGTTGCCGCCCATGCCGATGAAGACCTTGGCCGTGCCTTCCAGCATCGCCTCGATCGACTCCACCACGTGGTGCCCGTGCCCGCGCGGCGGCTCGAAGCCGAACACATCGCGCACGCGGTCCAGGTAAGGCTGCGAGGGCTTCTCGTCGATGCCGACGGTGCGGTCGCCCTGCACGTTGGAGTGGCCGCGGATCGGCGCGATGCCCGCGCCCGGCTTGCCGAAGTTGCCGCGCAGCATCAGCAGGTTCGCCACCTGCTGGAGCAGGCGCGAGCCCTGCTGGTGCTGGGTCAGGCCCATGCCGTAGCAGATGATCGTGGCGCGCGAACGGATGTAGATCTCGGCGCAGCGCCGGATCTGCTCCTCCTTGATGCCCGAGATCCGGACGATGTCGCTCCAGTCCTGCGCCATCACGTCCTCGCGCAGGGCTTCCAGCCCCACGACGTGCTCGGCCAGGAATTCATGGTCGAGCACCGTCTCGCCGTTGGCCTCGCGCTCGAACATGACCTTCATCATGCCCTTGATCAGCGCCAGGTCGCCGCCGATCCTGATGTGCACGAATTCGCTGGAAATCTCGGTGGAGCCGAACGTCGCCATCTGGACCACGTCCTGCGGCTCGGCAAACCGGATCAGCGCCCGCTCCGGCATCGGATTGACCGCCACGATCGGCACCTTCCGCTTCCTGGCCTCCACCAGGTTGCTCATCATGCGCGGCGAGTTCGTGCCGGTGTTCTGGCCGATGACGAAGATCGCCTCGGCGTGCTCGAAGTCATCGAGCACGATCGTGCCCTTGCCGACGCCGATCGCCGGGGGAAGCCCGCGGCTGGTCGGCTCGTGGCACATGTTCGAGCAGTCCGGGAAGTTGTTGGTGCCGAACTCGCGCACGAAGATCGAATACAGGAAGGCCGCCTCGTTGGGCGTGCGGCCCGAGGTGTAGAACTCGGCCTGGTGCGGACTGTCCAGCGCCTGCAGATGGCGGCCGATCGTCGCGAACGCCTCGTCCCAACTGCACGGAACGTAGTGGTCCGTGGCCGCGTCGTAGCGCATCGGCTCGGTCAGCCGCCCCTGCATCTCCAGCCAGTAGTCGGACTGCGCCATCAGTTCGGCGACGGTGTGCTGGGCGAAGAACTCGCGCGACGCCCGATGCTGGGTCGCTTCCCAGGCCAATGCCTTCGCTCCGTTCTCGCAGAACTCCAGCTTCTTGGTGTGGTCAGCATCGGGGAACGCGCAGCTCGGGCACTTGAAGCCGCCCGGCTGGTTCATCGCCAGGAGCGCCTTCGAGCCCTTGGTGATGACGCTCTGCTGCATCAGCACCTTGGCGGTCGCGCCCGCCGCTCCCCAGCCGCCGGCAGGATGATCGTAGGCTTTGTAGCGGGGCGGCTTCTGCTCAGTCATGGCGTGGCACTCGGGGACACGGGTTCGCGGGGTCGTGCATAAAGTTAACCATGCAACGTCGAGCGCTTCCACGGACAGTATGTCGTGTTTCCAGGACAGCACGTCCAACCATTCGACCTGCGCGCTGGACGACGCACTTGCAGCGGCAGTCGAGCGTCCACCTCGACCGGATCGCCGATGATCGAATCGTCACGCAGGCATCACATGCGTTGGACGAATCCATCGGGCTGCCCCTGTTTGCCGCGTGGCGGAAGCGGGAAACGCCACCATCGGCCTCCGCCGGCCAAACTGTCCACGCCAGGCTCCCAAGCCGTCCATCCCTGTGGATTGGCCGCTTCCGGCACGGCCCGGGCAGCGGTTTGGGCTATTCTCCGGCCAGATGGAGAAGCCGAACGCCGCCCCATCGCGAACAGCCAGCCAGGTCGCCGCCCCGATGTCCGAAGCTCACGCTCCCGCCGCCGAGATGCCCCAGGGCATCGTGGGCCGGCACACGATCCGTTGGCGTAGCGGCCAGCGCAGCGCGATCGTCGACAGCGTCGCCGAAGAAGTCCCGATCGCCATGGTCTACAACGGGATTCCCTTCTCGGTGATGATGGCCAGCCCCTCGGACCTGGAGGATTTCGCGCTCGGCTTCTCGATGAGCGAAGGCCTGGTCCGGCACCCGTCGGAACTGACCGGGGTGACGGTGCAGCCCTGCCTGGAAGGCATCGAGCTGCTGATGCAGGTCTCGGACGAGGCGCCGGCCGCATCGCTGGCGCCGGATGCCGGCAGGGCCCTGCCGGGACGCAGCGGCTGCGGGATCTGTGGCGCGAGCCGGCTGGAGGAGGTCATGCGGATGCCGCCTCCCATCGAGCGGCCCTCCACCTTCCCCGCCGCGTCGCTGCGGTTCGCCCTGGACTCCCTGAATCGGCTGCAGCCCATGAACGCAGTGGCGGGCTCCACCCACGCGGCCGCATGGGTACGGGCAGACGGCGAGATCCTGCTGGTCCGCGAGGACGTGGGCAGGCACAACGCGCTGGACAAGCTGGCCGGCGCGATGCGGCGGGGCTCCCACGCCACGGACAATGGCCTGCTCCTGATCTCCAGCCGTGCCAGCTATGAAATGGTGAGCAAGGCGGCCCACGCGGGAATGGCGGTCGTGGCGGCCGTGTCGGCTCCGACCGCGCTGGCCATCGACCTGGCCAAGGCCTCCGGCATCTGCCTGATCGGGTTCGCGCGGCACAACGGATTCAACATCTATTCCCACCCCGAACGATTGCTGGGCATGGAGCCCGGCCACGGCGTCGCGTGAGGGCTTGCCGCACCCCGGCGTCCCCGCGTTCCCATCCGCCACCCTCGAGGATCTGACCATGCCCCCGGAATGTTTTGACCTCTACACCAATCCGAGCCGCCCCACGCTCGCCCTCTACGTGCGCAAGGGCGCCGGCCTCCCCGACCTGGCCGATCCTTCGAACTGGACGCTGGAAGGCGAGATCTGGTCGAACGAGATTCCTCCCGACACGCTCAAGGAGCTGGAGGCAAACGGCCATGTCTTCCAGGAACTGGGAGCCTGACGGGCAGCATTGCCGATCGCCATGAACCGATCACCTTCCCCCCTGAATGGGCTGATCCTGGCTGGCGGGGAAAGCCGGCGCATGCGCAGCGACAAGTCCTACATCCAGTACCAGGGCCAGTCCCAGCTGCAGCGGGCGTATTCGCTCCTGGCTCCCCTGGTCGATCAGTGCTACGTCTCGATCCGCGCGACCCAGCAACCCGATCCGCTGCGCTCGACGTTTCCCTGCATCGTTGATGTCCCGGGCTGCGAGGGCCCCGCCGCGGGCCTGCTTGCCGCGCAGCGCAGCCGGCCCGATGCCGGCTGGCTGGTCGTAGCCTGCGATCTGCCGCTGCTGGACCAAGCGACGCTGGAGACCTTGATCGCCGCCCGGTTCGTCGCCGGCGACGTGACCCTGTACGGCGGATTCCCGGACGCCAGGCCGGAACCCCTTTGTGCGATATGGGAAGCCTCGTCGGCCGGGGCCATCGAGGATTCCCTCGTGCGGGGCAATGGAAGCTTCCAGCAGGCGCTGAAAGGCCTTCGGGTCAGGCTGCTGGAGATCGACGCCCATTCGGCGCTCACCAATGTCAATACGCCGACCGATGTTCAACGGGCGCGACAGGCTCTGGCGGAAAGCGCCTCCAGCCAAGACGATGCGCGCGGCCCGGCCGCAGACCCCGCCTTGTAAGCAACGGCGGCCCCATCGCGGCAGGAATCCGGAGGGCCTGTCGAAACATCGAACGCCACGCGAGGCGGTGCCATCCACCGGCACGAAGAGGGCTGGATCAGATGCGCCGCCGCGCTTTCATCCAGGATCGGTGGGGCACTCGCACTACAAACGGGATACCCCGCTGCCGGGTAGAAGGCGCAACGGAGTTCATCCGCTGCGCGCGGGTTGGAGGTCGAAGGGAACCCGACGACCTCCATGGGGCCGTCCGCAGCCAACGCCCTCCTAGTCCTTGTCCTTGACCTCGGTGAAATCCGCATCGACCACGTCCGGGTCGGAGGGCGCCTCGTGGCGGGCCTCGCCGCCGCCGGCCTGCTCCCCCGCTCCCGCCGAGAGCAGCGGAGCCGCCGCACGCTCCAGCGCCTGGGCCTTGGACTCGATCTGCGCCTTGTCGTCGCCCTTCATCGCTGTATCCATGCTGGCAAGCGCGGCCTCGACTTCACCGATCACGTCGCCACCGACCTTGCTGCCGTGTTCCTTGATCGCATTGCGGACCGTGTAGACGAGCGCATCGGCCTGGTTGCGCGCGGCCACCAGCTCCTGGAACTTCTTGTCTTCCTCGCGATGCTTCTCCGCATCGCCGACCATGCGCGCGATCTCGTCCTCGGACAGGCCCGAGCCGGCCTTGATCTCGACCTTCTGCTCCTTGTTGGTCTTCTTGTCCTTGGCCGAGACGTGCAGGATGCCGTTGGCGTCGATGTCGAAGCTCACCTCCACCTGCGGCAGGCCGCGCGGCGCCGGCTCGATGCCGGTCAGGTCGAACTTGGCCAGCGACTTGTTGTAGCGGGCCTGTTCGCGCTCGCCCTGCAGCACGTGCACCGTCACCGCCGGCTGGTTGTCCTCGGCAGTGGAGAACACCTGCGAAGCCTTGGCCGGAATCGTCGTGTTCTTCTCGATGATCTTCGTCATGACCCCGCCCTGGGTCTCGATGCCCAGGCTCAAGGGGGTCACGTCCAGCAGCAGCACGTCCTTGACGTCGCCGGCCAGCACGCCGCCCTGGATCGCCGCGCCCAGCGCCACGGCTTCGTCCGGGTTGACGTCCTTGCGCGGTTCCTTGCCGAAGAACTCGGTCACCGCCTGCTGCACCTTCGGCATGCGGGTCTGGCCGCCAACCAGGATCACCTCGCTGATGTCGCTCGAAGTCAGGTTGGCGTCGTTCAGTGCGGTGCGGCACGGCTCGATCGACTTCTTGATCAGGTCTTCCACCAGCGCTTCCAGCTTGGCGCGGGTCAGCTTGATGTTCAGGTGCTTCGGACCGGACGCGTCGGCGGTGACGTACGGCAGGTTCACCTCGGTCTGCTGCGCGCTGGACAGCTCGATCTTGGCGCGCTCGGCCGCGTCCTTCAGACGTTGCAGGGCCAGCGGATCCTTGCGCAGGTCGATGCCCTGGTCCTTCTGGAACTCCTCCACCAGGTAGTCGATGATCCGCTTGTCGAAGTCCTCGCCGCCCAGGAAGGTGTCGCCGTTGGTGGCCAGCACCTCGAACTGCTTCTCGCCGTCGACGTTGGCGATCTCGATGATCGACACGTCGAAGGTGCCGCCGCCCAGGTCGTAGACGACGATCTTGCGATCCT
>JAEWOJ010000022.1 GCA_023399815.1 Pseudomonadota bacterium
CGAAGAAGATCGCCGACATCATCAGCGTCATCGACGGCATCGCCTTCCAGACCAACATCCTGGCGCTCAACGCCGCGGTGGAAGCGGCGCGTGCCGGCGAGCAGGGCCGCGGCTTCGCCGTGGTCGCCTCGGAAGTGCGCACGCTGGCGCAGCGCTCGGCCGGCGCGGCGAAGGAAATCAAGGAACTGATCGAGGATTCGGTCGGCAAGGTTGCCGACGGCTCGCAGCTCGTGCACCAGGCCGGCAGCACCATGGGCGAGATCGTGAGCTCGGTGCAGCGCGTGACCGACATCATGGCCGAGATCTCGGCGGCCTCGCAGGAACAGAGCGCGGGCATCGAGCAGGTCAACCAGACCATCACCCAGATGGACGAGACCACCCAGCAGAACGCCGCGCTGGTGGAAGAAGCCGGCGCGGCGGCGCAGGCGATGGCGCAGCAGGCCGAGGCCCTGGCCGAGGCGGTTTCCCTGTTCCGCCACTCGACCGCCGCTGGAACGGAGCAGGCGACGGCGCGGCGCGCCGGTTGAAGCGGCAACGCGCCACGGCCGGTCCCTTTCGCCACGCGCGGGGGACCGGCGGGCGACGGGCGCCCGCCGGCGCGTGCTTCAGGCCGGCGCCTGCACCTGCAACAACTGCCGCAGTGTCGCCTTGAGCCGGCGGCCTTCCTCGCGCAGGTAGTCGCGCTCCCGCCGCCAGTGCGGGAAGCGCGCCTCGACCTCGGCCCAGAAGGCCGGCGAATGGTTGGCCTGCAGCAGGTGGCACAGCTCGTGGACCAGCACGTACTCGAACGCCGAGGGGCGGGCCAGCGCCAGTGCCAGGTCCAGCGCCATCGAGCCGTCCGGCGCCAGTGAGCCCCACTGCGAGGACATCACCTTCAACCGCAGCCGCGCCGGCGCGCGCGACAGCCCCGGCAGGTAGCCCGGCAGCCAGCGGCCGACCTCGGCGCGCATCTGCGCCTCATAGAACTCGCGCAGCGCGCGGCGCAGCGCAGCGTCGCCGGCCCGCGCCGGCAACTGGATGCAGGCGCCTTCGGCATCCGTTTCGACACGGGCGAAGCGGCCCTCCTGCCAGCGCACCGGCAACAGCGCGCCGCACAGCGGCAGCACGCCGGGTTCGCGCAGCGCCAGCGGCGGCGCCAGCAGGCCGTCGCCGTCGAAGCGCGCCAGCTGCTGCTGCAGCCACTGCCGGTTGGCCTGCAGGAAGCGCTCGCCGGCCACCAGGCTGGCGCGCAGCGGCATCGTCAGCCGCGCGCCGCGTTCGTCCACGCTGAGCTTGAGCCGGCGCGCGCGCGGGTCGCGCACGCGCAGCACGTCGATCTCGGCGTCGTCCAGGCGCAGCCGCACCGTGTCGCGCTGGATCGTGGGCGCGGCAGGGGCGATCAGGCGGCGGAACAGGTTGGCCATGCGCCCAGCATAGTCCCTGCCCGGTCAACGGGCGGGTAGGAGGATTCCCGGTTCAGCTGTCGGCCTTGCTCAGCTTGAACGCCTGTTCCAGCAGCAGGAACAGGCGGCGGATCTCGCCGCTCTGCAATGCAAAGCGTGCATCGAGTTCGGCACGGCGGCCTTCCTCGTCGATGTGCTCGAGCTGGTCCAGCGCGCCGTCGAGGAACTTGAGCTTGCGCACGATCAGGTCGTCACCCAGCACGAAGGACAGGTTGTCCTCGAACACCAGCGCCAGCTTGGTCACCTGCTTGCCGGCGTCCAGGTGCTTGTCGATCTCGTCGCAGCGCAGTTCCTGGTGCTGGCACTTGACCACCGCGCCGCCCTCCACCGGGTCCTTCATCTCGCACTCTTCGCCCAGGCTCAGGCCCTCGGGCAGCGGCTCGCCGGCGATCCATGCGGTCAGGATCGCGCGCGGCGCGACCTCTGCGTTCAGCGGCATCGCCGGGAAGCTGCCGAGCATGCCGCGGATGTCGCTCATCACGTTCTCGCCGGTCTTGCGGCTGGAGCTGTCCACCGCGACGTAGCCGTGCTGCAGGTCGAGGAAGGCATCGGTGCGCGAGCTCTTGACGAAGGCGCGCGGCAGAAGCTCGTGCAGCAGGTCGTCCTTCATGCGCTTGCGCTCGCGGCCGCCGGGCTTGCGCCCTTCCTTCTCCTCGATCTCTTCGAGCTTGCGCGCCAGCAGGTCGTTGACCACCGCGCCGGGCAGGATCTTCTCCTCGCCGCCGACGGTGAGCCACAGCGCGTCGCCGATGCGGTGCGAGAACTGCTCCTTCTCCTCGCGCCCGAACGGCGAGATGAAGCCGCGCGAGGTCATTTCCAGCGCGCCGACCGGCTTGAGCACGACGTGCGGCAGCAGGGTGTCGACCTCGGAGAAATCGACGGAAGTGGGGAAGCGGAACAGGGTGAGGTTCTTGAAAAACATCGGGGATCCGGGAAAGGGGAAAGGAGATGCGGGCTGTACCCTTCTCCCGCCGGGAGAAGGTGGCGCGAAGCGCCGGATGAGGGTTCGGGCGGAGTCGCGCCGCAAAGAATTGGCAGTGGCCGTGATGATGAACGCGTCGCCACGCGTCCGGACGGAAAACAATCGGGATACCGCTATTTGGACGAGCATGGTACATGCGGCTTCGCCCGTACCCTCACCCCAACCCCTCTCCCGATGGGAGAGGGGCTTCTGGTTCTTCGTGCTTCCCGCCGCCAGCCAGCCACGCATGCGCGTCGGGCAGCGGCGCATCGTCGCGGCGGCCCAGCGCCACGAAGTCGAACAGCGTGGGGTCGGCCAACTGCGAGGGGCGGACGTCGCCCAGCGCGCGCGCGATCTGCTCGATGCGGCCGGGATGGTCCTTCTCCCATTGCCGCATCATCAGCCCGACCTGCCTGCGCTGCAGGTTCTCCTGGCTGCCGCACAGGTTGCACGGAATGATCGGGAACCGGCGCGCGTCGGCGTACTCGACGATGTCGCTCTCGCGCACGTAGGCCAGCGGCCGGATCACCACGTGTCTGCCGTCGTCGCTGCGCAGCTTGGGCGGCATGCCGGAGAGCTTGGCGTGGTGGAACAGGTTCATGAAGAACGTGGCCACCCTGTCGTCGCGGTGGTGGCCCAGCGCGATCTTGGTGAAGCCATGCGCCTCGGCATGGTTGTACAGCGCGCCGCGGCGCAGGCGCGAGCACAGCGAACACAGGGTCTTGCCTTCCGGGATCACCCGGCTGACCACCGAATAGGTGTCCTGCTCGATGATGTGGAACGGCACGCCGAGTCCGCTCAGGTACTCCGGCAGCACGTGCTCGGGAAAGCCGGGCTGCTTCTGGTCCAGGTTCACCGCCACCAGCTCGAACGGCACCGGCGCCTTCTTCTGCAGCTGCAGCAGGATGTCCAGCAGGGTGTAGCTGTCCTTGCCGCCGGACAGGCACACCATGACCTTGTCGCCGGCCTCGATCATGCCGAAATCGGCGATGGCCTGGCCGACCTGGCGGCGCAGGCGCCTGGCGAGTTTGTGGTGTCCGCGCTCGGCCAGGCGCGGGTCGCGGGCGCGGTGGGCGGGATCGGGCAGGGGGATGACGGCATTCATGGACCGGGCATTGTAGCGACTGCATCGCGCCGCATCGGTGTCGCCCCCGGCCGTTGCGCATTGCAGCAACGCGCGGCCCGCGCTGCTGCTAGAGTTCAAGGCCCCACGACACGGACCACGGCGGCATGGAATCGATCGTCCCTCCCCCGGAGGCTTTTTTTTGGCGCGCTTTTGGTAGCGCTAACATTACTTCGCCGGGTGTGCCGCCGACTGGCCGGAGCACGCCATGAGCGGCTTGTTCGTCGGCCTGGATGTCGGCACCCAGAGCGTCAAGCTGGTGGCCTACGACCCCGATGCGCGCGCGGTGGTGGCCAGCCACGGCCAGCCGCTGGAACTGATCGCCGGCGAGGACGGCAGCCGCGAACAGCACGCCCAGTGGTGGATCGACGCCATCCGCGCCTGCTTCGCCAGACTGGAACCGGCGCAGCGCGCGCGGGTGGCGGCCATCGGCGTGTCCGGCCAGCAGCACGGCTTCGTGCCGGTGGATGCGGCCGGACGGGTGCTGGCGCCGGTCAAGCTGTGGTGCGACACCAGCACCCAGGCCGAATGCGGCGAGATCATGGCCGCGCTGGGCGGCAGCGCCGCCGCCGTCGCCGCGGCCGGCAACCCGATCCTGGCCGGCTACACCGCCTCCAAGCTGCCGTGGACGCGCAGGCATCGTCCGCAGGCCTACGCGGCGCTGGCGCACATCCTGCTGCCGCACGACTACGTCAACTTCTGGCTGACCGGCGAGTACTTCTGCGAGCACGGCGACGCCTCGGGCACGGGCTGGCTGGACGTGCGCAACCGGCGCTGGTCGCCGGAACTGCTGCATGCCACCGACCCGCAGCGCGACCTGGCCGAGTGCCTGCCGCCGCTGGTCGCGGCCGACGCCCTGTTCACGGTCAGCGCCGCCACCGCCGCCGAGCTGGGCATCCCGGCGGGCACGCGGGTGGCGGCCGGCGGCGGCGACAACATGATGGCCGCCTTCGGTACCGGCGCGGTCGTGCCCGGCCGGCTGGCGATGAGCCTGGGCACCTCGGGCACGCTGTTCGCCTATTCCGACACCCCGGTGGTCGATCCGGAGGGCGCCTGGGCGGCGTTCTGCTCGTCCTCCGGCGGCTGGCTGCCGCTGATCTGCACCATGAACTGCACCGTGGCCACCGAATCGGTGGCGCGCATGTTCGGCTTCAGCACCCGCGAGGGCGACGCGCGCATCGCCGCCAGCGCGCCCGGCGCCGGCGGGCTGACCCTGCTGCCGTTCCTCAACGGCGAGCGCACCCCCGACCTGCCGCACGGCAAGGGCGTGCTGACCGGGCTGGACCCGGGCAACGCCGAACCGGCCAACGTCTACCGCGCGGCGATGGAAGGGGCGACCTACAGCCTGAAATACGGCTTCGACGCCTTCGCGCGCGCCGGCATGGCCTTCGACAGCATCGTGCTGACCGGCGGCGGCGCCAACAGCCCGGCGTGGCGGCAGATGGTCGCCGACGTGTTCGGCCTGCACGTGGAAGTGCCGCGGCAGACCGAGGGCGCCGCGTTCGGCGCCGCGCTGCAGGCGCTGTGGGCGCTGCAGCGGGCGCAGGGCGAGACGGTCACGCCGGCACAGCTGGCCGCCGCGCACGTGGCGGTCGAGCCGACCCTTGCAGCCGCGCCGGACCCGCACCGGGTCGACGCCTACCGCGCGCCCTACCGGCGTTTCCTCGAACACCTCGGCGCGGTGCGGCCGCTGTACGCCGCCTGACGCCCCGCTTCCTTCCATCCATGCCACGACAGGAGCAACCATGAGCATCCAGCCCTTCATCGGCGCCCGGGAATATTTCCCCGGCATCGGCCAGATCGCGTTCGAAGGCCGCGACTCGGACAACCCGCTCGCCTTCAAGGTCTACGACGCCAACAGGAAGATCGGCGGCAAGACCATGGCCGAGCACCTGCGCTTCGCCACCTGCTACTGGCACACCTTCGGCAACGCCGGCCACGATCCGTTCGGCCCGGGCACGCGCCGCTTCCCGTGGGAAGCCGGCTCGCCGATGGCCACCGCCGAGGCCAAGGTCGACGCCGCCTTCGAGTTCTTCACCAAGCTCGGCACGCCGTTCTGGTGCTTCCACGACATCGACCTGGCGCCGGACGCCGACGACATCGGCCAGTACGAGAAGAACCTCAGGCACATGGTCGGTCTCGCCAGGGAGCGCCAGGCCGCCAGCGGCATCAAGCTGCTGTGGGGCACCGCCAACCTGTTCTCGCATCCGCGCTACATGAACGGCGCGGCCACCAACCCGGACTTCGCCGTCGTCGCGCGCGCCGCGGTGCAGGTCAAGGCGGCGCTGGAAGCCACCGTCGAGCTGGGCGGCGAGCACTACGTGTTCTGGGGCGGCCGCGAAGGCTATGCCAGCCTGCACAACACCGACATGAAGCGCGAGCTGGACAACTTCGCGCGCTTCCTGACCGCCGCACGCGACTACGGCCGCAGCATCGGGCTGAAGGGCAACTTCCTGATCGAGCCCAAGCCGATGGAGCCGATGAAGCACCAGTACGACTTCGACAGTGCCACGGTCGCCGGCTTCCTGCGCCAGCACGGCCTGGACAAGGACTTCAAGCTCAACATCGAGGCCAACCACGCCACGCTGTCCGGCCACACCTTCGAGCACGACCTGCAGGTCGCTTCCGACCAGGGCCTGCTCGGCAGCATCGACGCCAACCGCGGCAACGCGCAGAACGGCTGGGACACCGACCAGTTCCCGACCGACCTGTACGACACCGTCGGCGCGATGCTGGTGGTGCTGCGCCAGGGCGGCCTGGAGGGCGGCCTGAACTTCGACGCCAAGCCGCGCCGCGAATCCACCGACATGGAAGACCTGTTCATCGCCCACATCGGCGGCATGGACGCGTTCGCGCGCGGGCTGGAAGTGGCGCACGCGCTGCTGACCGACTCGCCGTGGGAGCAGTGGCGCGCGCAGCGCTACGCCAGCTTCGACGCCGGCGCCGGCAAGGATTTCGCCGCCGGCAAGCTGGGGCTGGCGGAGCTGGCCGCGCTGGCGGCCACGCTCGGCGAGCCCAGGCAGACCAGCGGCCGCCAGGAGGCCTACGAGAACCTGTTGAACCAGTACCTGCTGCGCTGACGGCGCGGTGATAAAAGCCCCTCTCCCACCGGGAGAGGGGTTGGAGAGAGGGTCGGGGCGAAGCCGCGCCGCAAGGAATTGCGGGTAATCGTGAAGATGAACGCGTCGCCACGCGCCCAAAGGGCAAACAGCCGGGGTACCGCTTTGGGGACAAGCATGGCGCGCGAGGCTTCGCCCGAACCCTCATCCGCCCCTTCGGGGCACCTTCTCCCGGTGGGAGAAGGGAAAAGCGGAAAGCCGGTACCGCCGAGAAATGCATGACAACGCGGTCGTTGCCTGCAACGACGGAATGGCACGCCAGATACCTTGGGAAAACCAGCGGCAATGAACAGCGCCACGCCACGACGAAGGTATTCCGGCTCCAACGCCGTGCCGCGCGACGTGACCGCGGGTACCGGGTGCGCCGCGCGGCTACTTCCGCGGCGCGGCCACCGAATCGCGCTTGACCAGCACGTGCTGCACCACCTGGTCGATCAGTACGTGCTCGCGGTCCTTGTTGCGGATGCTGCGCAGCAGGTGGTCGAGGGCGGCGTCGGCCATCGCCCCCAGCGGCTGCCGCACCGTGGTCAGTTCCGGCCACACCCGGGTCGCGGCCGAGGTGTCGTCGAAGCCGACCACCGACAGGTCGCCGGGCACGTCCAGGCCGCGGCGGTGCGCCACCGAGACGGCGGCGGCGGCCATGTCGTCGTTGCTGGCGAAGATCGCGGTGGGCGGGTTGCGGCGCGCCAGCAGCTTCTCGGCCGGCTCCAGCGCCGAGCGGTAGGTGTAGTAGCCCTGCTGCACCAGGGCGCGGTCCGGGGCGATGCCGGCCGCGGCCAGCGCTGCCTGGAAACCCTCGAAGCGGCGCTGGCTGGCGATCTGGTTGGGATGGCCCTTGATATAGCCGATGCGGGTATGGCCGAGCGAGATCAGGTACTCGGTCATCTCGCGCGCGGCGCGGAAATCGTCGATGTGCACGCAGGAAATGTCCTCGCGGAAGCGCTCGGCGGCGATCGCCACCACCGGGATGCCGGCGCGCACCAGCTCGGACACCACCGCCTTGGACTCGCCCAGCGGCGGCGGCAGCACCACCCCGGCCACGCTGCGCGCCAGCGCGCGCGCGGCGCGGCGCTCGCCCTCGGCGTCGAGTTCGTCCCAGGAATCGATCACCAGCTGCACCGCCGCGCGCGCGGCGCCGTGCAGCACGCCGACCAGCAGGTCGCTCAGGTAGGCGCCGCTGGGATTGGTGTAGATCAGCGCCACCCGCGTGCTCTGCGCGGCGGCCAGCGCGCTGGCGGCCAGGTTCGGCGTGTAGCCCAGCTTGTCCACCGCGCGCAGCACCCGCTCGCGGGTCGCCTCGCGGACGTTGGCGTTGCCGTTTATCACCCGCGAGACGGTCATCGGCGAGACCCTGGCCAGGGCGGCCACCTCGCCGATGGTGGTCGCGTGGCCTTTGCGGCGGACCGCTTTCCTGCCTTTCTCCAAGGTATGCCCCTTCGTGTGGCCTGCGGCCACGGGGGCCGCGGTGCGCGGTTCCCTGCGCAGATCCCAGGCCAGGCGCCATGGAAACGCGTATCCGGTGCGGACGTGGTCCAACTGCATTGCATGGTAGCGACAAGCCGCGCGCCGGGCGACCGCTCCGTGGCGGCACGGACCATTCCGCATCCGCATCGTCCGAATCGAGGAAGCCACCGATGAACCTGCCGTCCGGTCCGCGCCCGCTCCTCCGCTCCGGCCGCCTGCGCCACGTCATCGGCGCCTGCGTCCTGCTGCTGGCGTGGATGCAGGCGCTGCCGCTGCATGCCGAGGACGGCTACGAACTGTGGCTGCGCTACCCGCCATTGCCGGCGGCCACCGCGCAGGCCTGGCGC
>JAEWOJ010000078.1 GCA_023399815.1 Pseudomonadota bacterium
TGAAGAACAGCTGACGGACGCCGCCGCATGTTGACCCTTGTCCTGGTGGTGATCCTGGCCGCGCTCGTCTTCGAGTTCATCAACGGCTTCCACGACACCGCCAATTCCATTGCCACCGTGGTGGCGACCAAGGTGCTCTCGCCCGGCTGGGCGGTGATGCTGGCCGCCGTCATGAACCTGATCGGCGCGCTGACCGGCACCGCGGTGGCGCTGACCATCGCCAACGGCCTGCTCAACACCAGCGTGGTCGAGGTCACCCCGCAGGTGATCCTGTGCGCGCTGCTGGGCGGCATCGTCTGGAACCTGATCACCTGGTGGAAGGGCCTGCCGTCCTCGTCCTCGCACGCGCTGATCGGCGGCCTGTGCGGTGCCGGCCTGGCCGCCGCGCACAACAACTGGGATGCGCTGATCTGGTCGCAGAGCGTCGGCAACTGGGCCCAGAACAAGGGCCTGCTGTGGAAGGTGTTCGTGCCGATGATCACCTCGCCGATCGCCGGCTTCCTGCTCGGCATCGTGGTGATGTGCCTGCTGTGGGCGATCATCGCCGGCATGGCGCGGATGGGCGGCGTGCTGCGGCGGCTGGCGCGCCCGCGCTGGGTCAATGCCTTCTTCGGCAAGGCGCAGATCGCCTCGGCCGCCTACATGGGCTTCGCCCATGGGCACAACGACGCGCAGAAGACCATGGGCATCATCGCCATGACCCTGCTCGGCGCGGAGGCCACCGGCGCCCTGGACGACCTGCCGTCGTGGCTGGCGTTCATGCACCCGGACGCGCATGCCGGCGACGGCATCGCCATGTGGATCGTGCTGACCTGCGCGGTGGTGATGGCCGCGGGTACCGCCTCCGGCGGCTGGAAGATCATCAAGACCCTGGGCCACAAGATGGTCAAGCTGCATCCGATCCACGGCTTCGCCGCGGAGACCAGCTCGGCCACCATCCTGACCCTGGCTGCGCACTTCGGCATGCCGGTCTCGACCACGCACAGCATCTCCACCGCGATCATGGGCGTCGGCTTCGCCAAGAACCCGAAGTCGCTGCGCATCGGCGTGATCGAGCGCATCGTCTGGGCGTGGATCCTGACCATCCCGGCGGCAGGCCTCTGCGGTTACTTCGCCCTGCGCCTGTTCGGGCTGCTCGGCTGGGCATAGGCCCCCCGGGGATCGCACAACGAAAAAGCCCGCCGGAAACGGCGGGCTTTTTCGTTGCGGGTTACTGGCCCCTCTCCCCCGGGAGAGGGATTGGGGTGAGGGCAGAAAGCGAAGCGACCCACCTCCCGCCAGCCTGTGCAACCAGTCCGACAGCCGCATGGGACCCCCCATGCGCAGCGCACGCCATCATCGGCGCCGGGCCAGTGGCTCCCGCCTCAATTGCGCTGGTACATCGCCTGCACGTCGCGGCGGAACGCGGCCTGGCTGTCGGCGCGGCTGTAGAACATGTGGCCGCCCGGGTATTCGCGCACCTGCACGCGCTGCGGGTCGCTGCCCATGGACGGCATCTGGTCCACGGTCAGGATCGAGCCCATGAACGGGCAGGACAGGTCGTTCCAGCCGTGCGCGATCAGCACCCGCAGGCGCGGGTCGATGGCCACGGCCTGGCGCAGCTGGGTGACCGCGCCGGCGCGCAGGTCACCGTTGCGGTCCCACTGGCGGTTCACCTCGTAGCTCAGCGCGTTGTAGCGGGCATCGACCTTCCAGCCGACCACGCGGGTGACGAAGTCCACCATCGCGGTAGTGGTCGGGGCGATGATGCTGTCCAGCAGCGGGTCGTTGGCGCGCTGCTCGGGATCGGTGGGGAATGGGTCGAAGGCGGTGACGTTGGAGTCGTAGCGGCTGCCCAGCGTGCCCTTGTCGCGGAACACCTCGCGCAGGTAGGCCTGGGTCTCCAGGCGGCCGCCGGCGCGGCGCACGAACACCGGGTCCAGGCCGGTCAGCTCGGTGACCCTGCGGATCATCGCCTCGGTCGCCTGCGGGTCGGAGCGGCCCTTCATCAGCGCGGCGGCGTAGTCGCCGCGGGTGTATTCGACCACCTCGCGCATCGCGTCGTCGGTGAGCCGGCCCTGGCGCTCCAGGTGCGCGGCGGCGATCGAGGGCAGGGTCTGGATCCATGCCATCGGCGAGACGTCGCTGTTGTCCTCCAGCGTCGGGCTCAGGTAGGGCGAGACCAGTACCAGCCCGTTCATCGCCACGCCCAGCCGGGTCTGCAGGTAGTGGGTGATGCGCGGTCCGCGGTAGCCGCCGTAGCTCTCGCCGGCCAGGTACTTGCGCGAGGTCATGCGCTGGTTCTTCAGCAGCCAGTCGTAGACCGCCCGCGACAGGTATTCGACGTCGGCGGTGGGAGTGAAGAACTGCTTCTTGGCCTCGTCGTCGGGAATGCGCGAGCGGCTGAAGCCGGTGCCGACCGGGTCGATGAACACCAGGTCGGTGAAATCCAGCCAGGTGCCGGGGTTGTCGTGCAGCGTGGCCGGGGCGGAAGCACTGTCGCCCTCGCTGCCGAAGGCGACCACCTTCGGCCCCACCGCGCCGAGGTTCAGGTAGACCGACGACGCGCCGGGGCCGCCGTTGAGCGCGAAAGTGACCGGGCGGTCCTTGCCGGGCACCGTGTAGGCGGTGAACACCACGTCGCCGATGGTCTTGCCCTGCGCGTCGCGCACCGGCAGCGAGCCGACGGTGGCGGTGTAGTCGAGGGTGTGGCCGTCCAGCCGCATGCTCTGGCGGACCGAGGCGTCGGCCGGCAGCGGGGCGGCAGCGGCGGCCTTGTCCTCGCCGTCGGGCTTGGTGGCGGCGAGGGCGATGGGAGTGGCGAGTACCAGGGCGCCGGCGAGGGCGAGGTTGCGCAGCAGGGGCATGGAAAGCACCGGAGAAAGGGACTTCCGATGCTAGGCCGCAACCTTCATCGGCCGGATGTGCGTAAAGCCATGCCCGGGCATGTGCGGGGACGCACTTCAGGTGCGCGATGGTGGTTGGCACTTACACTTAAAAGCCCATCTCCCTCCGGGAGAGGGGTTGGGGTGAGGGGCAATGGCGTCCTGTCGGCTCAGGCCATCATGGACTCCGCCCGCCCCTCATCCGCTCGTTCGGGAGCATCTCGCCGGCACAGCTGGCCGGGCGTTCAACGCGCACGAGCCAGTGACTCGCAAGCTCCCACCTTCACCCCGGAGGTCGAAGGGAAACGCTGCAAGTCAGCGATCAGACTTCCAGCGAAGCCAGGTCGCCCTTGCTCTCCAGCCACCCCTTGCGGTCCGCCGCGCGCTTCTTCGCCAGCAGCATGTCCATCAGCGAGTAGGTCTGCTCGCCGTCGTCGACGGTGAGCTGCACCAGCCGGCGGGTGTCGGGGTGGATGGTGGATTCGCGCAGCTGCTGCGGATTCATCTCGCCCAGGCCCTTGAAGCGGGTGACGCTGACCTGGCCCTTGAGCTTCTCGCGCTCGATCTTCTCCAGCAGCGAGCGCTTCTCTTCCTCATCCAGTGCGTAGAACACCTGCTTGCCCACGTCCACGCGGAACAGCGGCGGCATCGCCACGAACACGTGGCCGGCATCGACCAGCGCCGGGAAATGCTTCAGGAACAGCGCGGTGAGCAGGGTGGCGATGTGCAGGCCGTCGGAGTCGGCGTCGGCCAGGACCACCACCTTGCCGTAGCGCAGGCCGGAAAGGTCGTCCTTGCCCGGGTCGCAGCCGATGGCCACGGCCAGGTTGTGCACTTCCTCCGAGGCCAGCACGCTGCCCGAGGCCACTTCCCAGGTGTTCAGGATCTTGCCGCGCAGCGGCAGGATGGCCTGGAAATCCTTGTCGCGGGCCTGCTTGGCGCTGCCGCCGGCCGAGTCGCCCTCGACCAGGAACAGCTCGGTGCGCGACAGGTCCTGCGAGATGCAGTCGGCCAGCTTGCCGGGCAGCGCCGGGCCCTGGGTGACCTTCTTGCGCACCACCAGCTTCTCGGTCTTCAAGCGCGCGCTGGCACGCTCGATGGCGATCTGGGCGATGCGCTCGCCGACCTCCACGTTCTGGTTCAGCAGCAGGCTGAAAGCGTCGTGCGCGGCGCCCTCGACGAAGCCGGCGGCCTGGCGCGAGGACAGGCGCTCCTTGGTCTGGCCGCTGAACTGCGGGTCGGTCATCTTCAGCGACAGCACGAACGACACACGGTCCCACACGTCTTCCGGGGCCAGCTTGACGCCGCGCGGCAGCAGGTTGCGGAAGTCGCAGAACTCGCGCAGCGCCTCGGTCAGGCCGGTGCGCAGGCCGTTGACGTGGGTGCCGTGCTGGGCGGTGGGGATCAGGTTGACGTAGCTCTCCTGCACCAGCTCGCCTTCCGGCAGCCAGGCCACGGCCCAATCGACGGTCTCGGTTTCCTTCTTCAATACGCCGACGAACAGTTCGGCCGGCAGCATCTCGCGCTCGCCCAGTTCGGCCTTGAGGTAGTCGCGCAGGCCGTCCTCGTAGTACCAGGTCTCGGTCTCGCCGGTGGCCTCGTCGGTCAGCTTCACCGTCAGCCCGGGGCACAGCACCGCCTTGGCGCGCAGCAGGTGGCGCAGCGCGCGCACGTTGAACTTCGGCGTGTCGAAATACTTCGGGTCCGGCCAGAAGCGCAGGCGGGTGCCGGTGTTCTTCCTGCCCACCGTGCCGACCACTTCCAGCGGACTGGCGCGGTCGCCGTCGCGGAAGCTGATGCGGTGCTCGCTGCCCTCGCGCTTGATGTGGATCTCCACCAGCGTGGACAGCGCGTTGACCACCGACACGCCCACGCCGTGCAGGCCGCCGGAGAAGGTGTAGTTGCGGTTGCTGAACTTGCCGCCGGCGTGCAGGCGGGTGAGGATCAGCTCGACGCCGGGGATCTTCTCCTCCGGGTGGATGTCCACCGGCATGCCGCGGCCGTCGTCGCTGACCTCGCAGCTGCCGTCCTTGAACAGGGTGACCTCGACGGTCCTGGCGTGCCCGGCCAGCGCCTCGTCCACCGAGTTGTCGATGACTTCCTGCGCCAGGTGGTTCGGGCGCGCGGTGTCGGTGTACATGCCGGGGCGGCGTTTGACCGGGTCCAGGCCGGAGAGGACTTCGATGTCGGCGGCGTTGTAGCGGGCGTTCATGTATCTCGATAAAGCGCTGATGCGACGGGCAAGTTTGCGGTCTGCCGGCGAAATTTGCACGCCGGGTGTTCAGTGCGGGGAGGGGCGGGCGGCGGTATCCTGTGCGCGCTGGAAAAGTGCGCAACCGGCCCCCATATGCCGGTGGAAACTCCGGAGGATGAGTATGAAAGCGTCGAAATTGCTGGTCCTGGCGGTCGCTGCCGCCGCTGCCCTGGCGGTCCCGCTGGTGATGGCGCAGAGCGCTGCCGACAAGGGCGCCGCCGACAAGAGCAAGGCGGGCGAGGCCGCGCAGAACGCCACCGACAAGGCGCAGAGCGAGGCCGAGCAGAAGGCCAGGCGCCGCGCCGCCGCCGCCGCGCAGGAAAAGGCGAAGGGCGAGCAGCCCGCCCCGCGCGAAGAGGAAGAAGAGGAAGCCCGCAAGCGTCGCTGACGCGGGTTTCCCGATGATGGATGGACGCCCCGGCACCGGCCGGGGCGTCTTTTTTTTTGAGGTCGCCGCATCCGCCGCTTGGGTGTTCGCGCGACAACCTTTAAACTAGGGCTTTCCGGGAGGCACGTGAGCCATGACCCCCCTTATTTTTGTTACCGGCGGTGTAGTGTCCTCGCTTGGCAAGGGCATTGCCGCCGCGTCGCTGGCCTCCATCCTCGAGGCGCGTGGCCTGAAGGTCACGATGATGAAGCTGGATCCGTACATCAACGTCGATCCCGGCACCATGAGTCCCTTCCAGCACGGCGAGGTCTACGTCACCGATGACGGTGCCGAGACCGACCTGGACCTGGGCCACTACGAGCGCTTCGTCCATACCCGGCTGAACCGGAAGAACTCGGTCACCACCGGACGCATCTACGAGAACGTGATCCGCAAGGAGCGCCGCGGCGACTATCTCGGCGCGACCGTGCAGGTGATCCCGCACATCACCGACGAGATCCGCCGCTGCATCGACGAGGCCACCGAGGGCTTCGACGTGGCGCTGGTGGAGATCGGCGGCACCGTGGGCGACATCGAATCGCTGCCGTTCCTGGAGGCGATCCGCCAGGTGCGCACCGAGCGCGGCCCGGAGAAGGCGTTGTTCATGCACCTGACGCTGGTGCCCTACATCGGCGCCGCCGGCGAGCTGAAGACCAAGCCGACCCAGCATTCGGTCAAGGAGCTGCGCTCGATCGGCATCCAGCCGGACGTGCTGCTGTGCCGCTCCGAGCAGGCCATCCCGGATTCGGAACGGCGCAAGATCTCGCTGTTCACCAACGTCCCCGAGCGCGCGGTGATCAGCGTGCCGGACGTGGACGTGCTGTACCGCGTGCCGATGGGCCTGCATGCGCAGGGCCTGGACGACATCGTCGTCAACCAGCTCCGGCTCGCCGACAAGGCCGGCCCGGCTGACCTGTCCGAGTGGGAAGCGGTGCTGGATGCGGCGCTGCACCCGCTGGACGAAGTTACCATCGCCGTGGTCGGCAAGTACGTGGACCACCAGGACGCCTACAAGTCGGTCGGCGAGGCGCTCAAGCATGGTGGTCTGCGCCAGCGCACCCGGGTCAACCTCAAGTGGCTGGAGGCGCAGGACCTGGAAGGCTCGGACCTGTCAGTGCTCGAGGGCGTGGACGGCATCCTCGTGCCTGGCGGCTTCGGCGACCGCGGCTTCGAGGGCAAGGTGCTGACCTCGCAGTACGCCCGCGAGCACAAGCTGCCGTACTTCGGCATCTGCTATGGCATGCAGGCCGCGGTGGTGGACTACGCCCGCCACGTGGCCGGGCTGGAGGGCGCCAACAGCACCGAGAACGACCGCCAGTCGCCGAACCCGGTGATCGGCCTGATCACCGAATGGCGTACCGCCAGCGGCGAGGTCGAGAAGCGCGACGAGAAGTCCGACCTGGGCGGCACCATGCGCCTGGGCCTGCAGGAGCAGCGCCTGAAGCCCGGTACGCTGGCGCGCGAACTGTACGGCAAGGACGTGGTGGCCGAGCGCCACCGCCACCGCTACGAGTTCAACAACCGCTACCGCACCCAGCTGGAGGACGCCGGCCTGGTGATCTCCGGCAAGTCGATGGACGACACGCTGGTGGAAGTGGTGGAACTGCCGCGCGAGGTGCATCCGTGGTTCCTGGCCTGCCAGGCCCACCCCGAGTTCCTGTCCACGCCGCGTGGCGGCCATCCGCTGTTCATCGGCTTCATCCGCGCCGCGCGCGAGAAGAAGGCGGGCGGCAAGCTGCTCAAGGAAGCGCGGGCCTGATGTTTCTCCTTCTCCCCTTGGGGAGAAGGTGCCCCGAAGGGGCGGGCGAGGGTACGGGCGAGCCCCGTGTACCGATTCCGCAAGGGCTTCGCCCCAGACCCTCACCCCAGCCCCTGTCCCGATGGGAGAGGGGCTTCAAACACGAGGTAGTTGAATGAAGCTCTGTGGATTCGAAGTCGGTCTGGACCAGCCGCTGTTCCTGATCGCCGGCCCGTGCGTGATCGAGTCGATGCAGCTGCAGCTCGACGTCGCCGGCAAGCTCAAGGAGATCACCGGCAGGCTGGGGATGAACTTCATCTTCAAGTCCAGCTTCGACAAGGCCAACCGGACCTCCGGCACCAGCTTCCGCGGTCCCGGCATGGAGGAAGGGCTGAAGGTGCTGGCCGAGGTGAAGAAGCAGATCGGCGTGCCGGTGCTGACCGATGTGCACGAATACACGCCGATGGACGAGGTCGCCTCGGTCGTCGACGTGCTGCAGACCCCGGCCTTCCTGGTGCGCCAGACCGACTTCATCCGGAAGGTCTGCTCGGCCGGCAAGCCGGTGAACATCAAGAAAGGCCAGTTCCTGTCGCCGTGGGACATGAAGCCGGTCGTGGAGAAGGCCAAGGCCACCGGCAACAACGACATCATGGTCTGCGAGCGCGGCGCCAGCTTCGGCTACAACAACCTGGTCAGCGACATGCGCTCGCTGAGCGTGATGCGCGACACCGGCTGTCCGGTGGTGTTCGACGCCACCCATTCGGTGCAGCTGCCGGGCGGGCAGGGCGGCAGTTCCGGCGGCCAGCGCGAGTTCGTGCCGGTGTTGGCACGCGCGGCGGTGGCGGTCGGCGTGGCCGGCCTGTTCGCCGAGACCCACCCGGATCCGTCCAAGGCGCTGTCCGACGGTCCCAATGCGTGGCCGCTGGACAAGATGGAAGCGCTGCTGGAAACCCTGCTGGCGCTGGACTCGATCACCAAGAAGAACGGGTTCCTGGAGAGCACGCTCTGATGAGCGGGCGCGCGGGGCGGATGGGAGCTGCATGCATGACGCGTGTTGTCCTTGCCGTGGCCTGCGTGTTGGCCGTGCCCGCGGGCAATGCCGGCGCATGTGTTACAGACCCGCCGCTCAAGACTCCGGAGCCGCGCGAAGCTGCGCGTGCCGCCGATATCGTGGCCATCATCCATGTCGATCATGTCGAGCCCTTGACCGCGCAGGAGCAGGCCGAAACTGATCGCCTGTTCACGACGCCGGGCGCGGGGCCGTTCGTTCCTCCCGCTCCCTCGGTGCGTTTCACTGTGCGCCGTCTGCTCAAGGGAACGATTGCGGACGATGCGCTAATCCGCAATGGCCCCACCAGCTGTGAGGTCACTCTGGCGGAGGGCCGGGATTACGTATTGTTCGCAATGAAACCAGCTGCACCGGGCGACCGGATCGTGCCGATGAATGGTACCTTTCGGTCGGAAAACACCTCTGGCTACGCCGCCAAACTGGCCGCCGTGGAATCCTCCCTCACCCACCCCGCCCCGACCCGACCATGACCAACATCGCAAAGATCCACGCCCGTGAAATCCTCGACAGCCGCGGCAACCCCACGCTGGAAGCCGAAGTCACCCTGGCCGACGGCTCGTTCGGCCGTGCCGCGGTACCCTCGGGTGCCTCCACCGGCACCAAGGAAGCGGTGGAACTGCGCGATGGCGACAAGACCCGCTACCTGGGCAAGGGCGTGCGCGATGCGGTGGCCAACGTCAACGGCCCGATCGCCGCGGCGCTGAAGGATTTCAACGCCGAGGACCAGGCCGGGCTGGACCGCCGCCTGATCGACCTGGACGGCACCGAGAACAAGGGCCGCCTCGGCGCCAACGCGCTGCTGGGCGTGTCGATGGCCGCCGCGCATGCCGCCGCCGCCTCGAGGAAGCAGGCACTGTGGCAGTACCTGGCCGGCATGACCGGCGCCACGCCGTCGCTGCCGGTGCCGATGATGAACATCATCAACGGCGGCGCGCACGCCGACAACAACGTCGATTTCCAGGAATTCATGGTGCTGCCGGTCGGCTTCACCTCGTTCAGCGAGTCGCTGCGCGCCGGCACCGAGATCTTCCACGCGCTCAAGTCGGTGCTCAAGGGCCACGGCCTGAGCACGGCGGTGGGCGACGAGGGCGGCTTCGCCCCGGACTTCCGCAGCAACGTCGAGGCGCTGGACACGATCCTGGAAGCCATCGGCAAGGCCGGCTACACCGCCGGCGAGGACATCCTGCTGGGCCTGGACGTGGCCTCCAGCGAGTTCTACGAGAACGGCAAGTACAACCTGGTCGGCGAGAACAAGCGCCTGACCTCCGAGCAGTTCATCGATTTCCTGGCCGACTGGAGCGCGCAGTATCCGATCATCACCATCGAGGACGGCCTGGCCGAGAACGACTGGGCCGGCTGGAAGCTGCTGACCCAGCGCATCGGCGACATGGTACAGCTGGTCGGCGACGACCTGTTCGTGACCAACCCGAAGATCTTTGCCGAAGGCATCGAGTCGGGCACCGCCAACGCCATCCTGATCAAGGTCAACCAGATCGGCACCCTGAGCGAGACGCTGGAAGCCATCGCCATGGCCGACAAGGCGCACTACGCGGCGATCGTCTCGCACCGCTCGGGCGAGACCGAGGACACCACCATCGCCGACATCGCCGTGGCCACCACTGCCACCCAGATCAAGACCGGCTCGCTGTGCCGCAGCGACCGCGTGGCCAAGTACAACCAGTTGCTGCGCATCGAGGAAGCCCTCGGCGGCAACGCGCGCTACGCGGGGCGTGACGCGTTCGTCTCGCTCAAGCGCTGACGCCGATGCGCGACTGGCGCTGGCTGCTGCTGGTGCTCGCGGTACTGCTGGCGATGCTGCAGTACCGCTTCTGGTTCGGCCCGGGCAACTCGGGTGAAGTGATGATGCTCGAGGCCCAGGTCGCCAACCAGAAGCGCGACAACGAAGGCCTGCAGCAGCGCAACGACGCGCTTGCTGCCGAGGTCAAGGACCTGAAGGAAGGCGAGGCCGCCATCGAGGAGCGCGCGCGCAGCGAGCTGGGCATGATCAAGCCCGGCGAGAAGTTCTACCGCGTGGTCGAGGACGCGCCGGTCGCACGGCCGGGAGCGGCCGCGACGCAGGCGGACGCGCACGCCGCCGCGATGCAGGAGACCGTGCCATGACCACGCAGGTCTGGGCCGTGGTGCCGGCCGCCGGCCGCGGTACCCGCTTCGGCGGGCCGGTGCCCAAGCAATACCTGCTGGCGGCGGGCGAACCGCTGCTGGCGCATACGCTGGCGGCGCTGCTGTCGCATCCGGGCGTGGCCGGGGTGATGGTCGCCATCGCCGAGAACGATGCCGACTGGCCGGGGTGGAGCGATTTCGCCGGCAAGCCGCTGCTGACCTGCACCGGTGGCGATACCCGCGCCGGGTCCGTGCTGGCGGGCCTGCAGGCGCTGCCGGACAGCGTGCGCGCCGACGATTTCGTGCTGGTGCACGACGCCGCGCGCCCGAACCTGCCGGCGGGCGACCTGAGCCGCCTGCTGGAAGTGGGGCGCGCCGATCCGGTCGGCGCCATCCTCGCCGCGCCGGTGCGCGACACGCTCAAGCGTGCCGGCGACGACGGCGGCATCGACCGCACCGAGCCGCGCGAGCGCCTGTGGCGCGCGCTGACGCCGCAGCTGTTCCGCCGCCACCAGCTGACCCGCGCCCTGCTCGACGCGACCACTGCCGGCATCGACGTCACCGACGAGGCGATGGCGATGGAGCGCCAGGGCGCACGGCCACTGTTGGTCGAAGGCGACGAGTGCAACTTCAAGGTCACCACGCCGGCCGACCTGGCCCGCTTCGAGTTCGAGCTGTCGCGCCGCGACGGCTGATTCCCCGTCTGGTACGAGAGTGCCGGGCCCGACATGACAATCCGATCCGACGCCATGAATGCTTCCGCTCCTTTTCCGCCCATCCGCATCGGCCAGGGTTACGACGTCCATGCCTTCGGCGAGGGCGACCACGTCATGCTCGGCGGCGTGCGCGTGCCGCACCGCTGCGGCGTGCTGGCGCACAGCGATGGCGACGTGATCCTGCACGCGCTGTGCGATGCGATGCTGGGCGCGCTGGCGCTGGGCGACATCGGCCAGCACTTCCCGCCCGGCGACGCGCGCTGGAAGGGCGCGGACAGCAGCGATTTCGTCCGCCATTGCGACGGCCTGCTGCGCGCGCGCGGCTGGCAGGTGGGCAATGCCGACGTCACCGTTATCTGCGAGCGGCCCAAGATCGGCCCGCACGCGCTGGCGATGCGCGGGAAGGTGGCGCAGCTGTTGGGCGTGGAGCTGGACCGGGTCAGCATCAAGGCCACCACCAGCGAGAAGCTGGGCTTCACCGGCCGCGAGGAAGGCATCGCCGCGCAGGCGGTGGTGCTGCTGGTCGCCGCATGAGGTAGTGCCGGCCGCTGGCCGGCAACTGCAAGAATGCCGAGCAGGATTGCCAGGAAATGCGAGGTTGCCGGCCAGCGGCCGGCACTACCGGTTCCCGGCTGGGCAGTGACACATCTACAGGAACGACATGAACAATTTTCCAGCGCTTCCCCTTGCCTATGGCGCGCCGGTGCTGCATGCGCGGATGCGCAGCGTGCCGGAGGACTTCCAGGTCGATGAGCTGCCGGCCTTCGAGGCCAGTGGCGAGGGCGAGCATCTGCTGCTGGAGATCCGCAAGCGCGGCGCGAATACCGTGGCCGTCGCCAAGCTGCTGGCGCAATGGGCCGGCGTGCCGGAAATGGGCGTCAGCTACGCCGGGCAGAAGGACCGCCATGCGGTGACCACGCAGCGTTTCAGCGTGCACCTGCCCAAGCGCGTCGCACCCGACCTGGCGCTGCTGGAATCGGACGAAGTCCATGTGCTGTCCTCGACCTGGCACAACCGCAAGCTGCAGCGCGGCGCGCTGGCCGGCAACCGCTTCACGCTGGCGCTGCGGCAGGTCGAAGGCGAGCGCGATGCCATCGCCGGACGCCTGCAGGCCATCGCCACGCGCGGCCTGCCCAACTGGTTTGGCGAGCAGCGCTTCGGCCGCGATGGCGGCAATGTACCGGCGGCCCTGCAGATGTTCGCCGGCCGCCGGGTGAGGAAGGACCAGCGCTCGATGCTGCTGTCGGCGGCGCGCTCGGCGCTGTTCAACCGCGTGCTGGCCGCGCGCGTGGAGCAGGGCAGCTGGGACACCGCGCTGGAGGGCGAGGTGTGGATGCTGGATGGCAGCCGCTCGGTGTTCGGCCCCGAGCCGATGAACGATGCGCTGGCCGAGCGCCTGGCGCGCTTCGACATCCATCCCAGCGGGCCGTTGTGGGGCGCGGGCGAACTGCGCAGCGCCGGCGATGCGCTGGCGCTGGAACAGGCGGCGCTGGCCGACGAACAGGCGCTGGCCCTGCGCGCGGGCCTGGAACAGGCCGGCCTGAAGCAGGAACGTCGCGCGCTGCGGCTGCGCCCGGCCCTGATGCAGCACGCATGGCTGCAGGACGACGTGCTGGAACTGTCCTTCGCCCTGCCGCCGGGCTGCTATGCCACCGCGGTGCTGCACGAGCTGGGTGCCGTGACCGAGGCTCCGCGCGAATAGCGGCGCATCGCCCTGCACTCCGTAGGAGCGGGGGGGGGGGGGGGCG
>JAEWOJ010000005.1 GCA_023399815.1 Pseudomonadota bacterium
CGCCGATGGTGATCTGCGCCGAGAACATCTCCGCGCCGGTCTGCATGGCCTGGTAACGGGTGCTCTGCAGGTTCTCGATGGTGATGCCCTGGCGGTCGAAGAAATCGGCCAGCTGGAACAGGATGCCGGGCTTGTCCGCGGCGATCACCTCGACGATGTAGGGCAGCAGGTTGGACTGGGCCTGCTTGGCGGCGGTGCGGTACCACACCAGCTTCAGGCCTTCCTCGCGTTCCAGCCGGGTCAGCATCGCCTCGAGCTTGGCCACCGAATCCCACGAGCCGGTGGCCAGCGTGGTGACCGAGACGTCGCGGCCCACCGTGGACAGCCGGGCATCGACCAGGTTGCAGCCGCTGTCGGCGATGCGGCGGGTGACGGACAGCAGGGGGGACTCCGGATGCGTCGTATAGGCGTTGATCAGGAGGTGGTTTTCGGTCGGCTGCGGCCGCGGAGTGCTGTTGGTCAAGGTGGTTCCGGATGCTCTGTGAGTCTGAACGGCGCCGGCGCCGGCCCGTTCGCTGGCACCCAGCATACTTGCCCGTGCTTTCGACCGGCAAGTAACATGCCCCCGGTCACGAACCTGCGTTCCGGCAGGATTCCCAACCCCCACGAAGAACGGCGTTTCCCTTGTCCATTTCCGGCCTCATCACCGCCCTGGCGACGCCTTTCCATGCCGATGGCACGCTCGATTCCGAGGGCTGGCGGTGCCTGCTGGCGCTGCAGGTGGCCGGTGGCGCGCAGGGCGTGGTGGTGGCCGGTTCGACCGGCGAGGCGGCGATGCTGTCGGACGCCGAATGCGATTCCCTGCTGCGCGCGGCCGTGGACTTCCTCGGCGGCCGCATGCCGGTGCTGGCGGGGACCGGCCTGTCCGGCACCGCCAGGACCATCGAGGCCACCCGCCGCGCCGCGCGCAACGGCGCGACCCACGCGCTGGTGGTCACGCCGCCCTATGTACGCCCGACCCAGGAAGGCCTGCGCCAGCATTACCTGGCCGTGGCCGAGCAGGGCGGCCTGCCGGTGGTGCTCTACAACGTGCCTGGCCGCACCGGCTGCGACCTGCTGCCGGAGACCGTGGCCGAACTGGCGCCGCACCCGAACATCGTCGGCATCAAGGAAGCGGTCAGCGACATGGCGCGCATGAAGGCGCTGCTGGAGCTGCGCGGCGAGGGCTTCGCCGTCCTCGGTGGCGACGACGCCAGCGCCGCGCGTTCGATGCTGGCCGGCGCCGACGGCGTGGTGTCGGTCGGTTCCAACGTCCTGCCCGGCGCGTTCCGTACCATGTGCGACCTGGCCCGCGCCGGCAACCACGATGCCGCCGAAGCCTGGGATGCGCGCTTACAGCCCTACCACGATTTCTTCACCCTCGAGTCCAATCCGATTCCGGTCAAGGCGCTGCTGCAGCGCATCGGCATCGGCCACGGGCTGCGCCTGCCGCTGTTGCCGCTTTCCGCCTCGCACCACGCCGCCGCCGAGCATCTGGCGGCCGACGTGGGCGCGCTGGAAGAACTATCCAGCCACTGATCCTGCAGTGGCCTGAACCTGGAGATCCACCATGCGTCACTCCCATTCCGCAGTACGGGCACTCTCGCTGGCGCTGCTCGCCGTCGCCACCACCGTCGCCGCGACCGGCTGCTTCCATCGCGGCGCGCGCGGCGACTACGCGCTGGCCCCGGAAATGCGCCCGCTCGAAGTGCCGCCGGATCTGAACCTGCCCAACACCGCCGGTGCGTCGCAGGTGCCGGCGCTGGCCTCGGCCACGCGTCCGTCCCCGGCCGCGGCGCAGCCCGCGCAGGGCGGCTTCACCGTCGGCGGCAGCCGCGACGAGGTGTTCGGCAAGGTCGGCGATGCGCTTGCCACGGTCGAGGGCGTGACCATCGCCAGCCGCGCCCAGCTGCTGGGTTCGTACGACGTGGCCTATGAAGGCAGCAACTTCCTGGTGCGCGTGGTGGCGGTGGAGGCCGGCGCCTACGTGTCGGCGGTCGATCCGCGCGGCCTGCCGGCCACCGATGCGGCGGCGATCAAGCTGATGGGCGCGCTGAAGGCCAAGCTGGCACCGTGATCGCGCCGCGTGCGGAGCGGCCGGGCATCGCCCGGCGCTTCGCGGGGCCGGAAACGAAAAGGGCGCCGCTGGCGCCCTTCTTCTTTTTTGCAGTCCGTCGGCGGATCAGCGTTCCAGCAGCTTGAGCTTGTCCGGCTTGCCGTCCCATTCGGCGGCATCGGCCGGCGGGTCCTTGCGCACGGTGAGCACCGGCCATTCCTTTGCCAGTTCGGCGTTGAGGGCGACGAAGCCTTCCTGCCCGGCCGGCACGTCGTCCTCGGGGAAGATCGCCGCCACCGGGCATTCCGGCTCGCACAGCGTGCAGTCGATGCACTCGTCCGGGTCGATCACCAGGAAGTTGGGGCCTTCATGGAAGCAGTCCACGGGGCAGACTTCGACGCAATCGGTGTGCTTGCACTTGATGCAGTTTTCGGTGACGACAAAGGGCATGACGGGGTCCGGCGTTGAACCCCGTAATTCTAGAGCAGGATGCGCGGGAAGGGCGCAGGCATTCTCATTCCGCGCTGTAAAGAGCAGGTAGTGCCGGCCGCTGGCCGGCAACCTCATTGGCCCTGCATCGTGCGAACCCGGCATCGTGCGGCTGCCGGCCAGCGGCCGGCACTACCGGGAGGCGGGCAGGCAGGCCGCTTGGCGCGGTTCCTGCAGCATCCGTCGATGGCCCGAAGAATGGCCGCCCCGGAGGGCGGGCAACAAAAAACCCCGCGGATGCGGGGTTTTCTGGTTTCGCGGACGGAGTTGGCGCTCCCTAGGGGACTCGAACCCCTGTTTTAGCCTTGAGAGGGCCACGTCCTAACCACTAGACGAAGGGAGCGTTTGGTCGCGTCCGGCGAGCGCGCTAGTATATGCACCTGTTTGCCGTCAGGCAACCCTGCAACCCCAACCGGAATCGCCACCATCAATTCCACAGTTACAACGCCGTTCACCCTGCGCGTCATCCCGCGCGACCAGCACACCATTTCGCGCAAGGACGTCAGCCCGAACGCATTGCGTGTGCTCTACCGCCTGCGCGAGGCCGGGTTCGGTGCCTATCTGGTCGGCGGCGCGGTCCGCGACCTGCTGGTGGGCGGGCGGCCGAAGGATTTCGACGTGGCCACCGATGCCACGCCGGAGCAGGTCAAGCAGCTGTTCCGCAACTGCCGGCTGATCGGCCGCCGCTTCCGCCTGGCGCACGTGGTGTTCGGCCGCGAGATCATCGAGGTCGCCACCTTCCGCGCCAACAGCGACGATGGCAGCGGCGACCGCGAGGTCGAGAACGGCATGCTGGTGCGCGACAACGTCTACGGCAGCATCGAGGACGACGCGGTCCGCCGCGACTTCACCTGCAACGCTCTCTATTACGCCATCGAGGATTTCTCGGTGCGCGACTACACCGGCGGCTTCGAGGACGTGCTGGCGCGGCGCATGAAGCTGATCGGCGATCCCGAGCAGCGCTACCGCGAGGATCCGGTGCGGATGCTGCGCGCGGTGCGGCTGGCAGCCAAGCTCGATTTCGAGATCGAGGCGGCCACCGCCGCGCCGATCCCGCGTCTGGCCGGGCTGCTGGATGAGGCCGCGCCGGCGCGACTGTTCGAGGAAGTACTCAAGCTGTTCCTGTCCGGGCACGGCGTGGCCAGCTTCGAGGGGCTGGAGCGCCATGGCCTGCTGCCGGTGCTGTTCCCGGAAAGCGCGGCCGCGCTCAAGAGCAACCGCACCGGCGCGCTGCGCCGTTTCGTGCTCGAAGGGCTGCGCAGCACCGACGCGCGGGTGGCCAACGACGAGCCGGTGTCGCCGGCCTTCCTGTTCGCGCTGCTGTTGTGGCCGGCGTTCTGCCGCACCCTGATCGCCCTGCAGCGGCAGGGGCTGGCGCCGGAGGAGGCGCAGCGCCGCGCCGCCGACCGCGTCACCCTGCACCAGCTCACCACCATCGCGCTGCCGCGCCGGTTCTCGCTGCCGATGCAGGAAATCTGGCTGCTGCAGTCGCGGTTCGCCTCGCGCCAGCGCAAGCGCGTGTTCCGCACCCTGACCCATCCGCGCTTCCGCGCCGCGTTCGATTTCCTGGTGCTGCGCCAGGCTGCGTCCAGCGAACACCAGGCCGACATCGAGTTCTGGCGCGAGGCGCAGCAGCAGTCCGGCCACGAACTGGAGTCGGCGCTGGACGCGATGCAGGCCGAAGGCAGCTCCGAAGAGGGCGCCCCCAAGCGTCGTCGCCGCCGGCGGCGTCGCAGCAGCAGCGCCGCGGCGGGCGAGTAGGCCGCATGGTCGTGGCGTGCGTCGGGCTGGGCGCCAACCTCGGCGACGCGCCGGCGACCGTGCGCGCGGCGATGCGGGCGCTGGCGGAGCTGCCGGACTGCCGCCTGCTGGCCGCCTCGCGCCTGTACCGCACGCCGGCCTGGGGCAACGAGGACCAGCCGGATTTCATCAATGCCGCGGTGGCGCTGGAAACCACGCTGCCGGCACCACGGCTGCTGGAGCGGTTGCTGGCCACCGAGCAGGTCTTCGGCCGCGTGCGCCTGCCGGGCGAGCGCTGGGGGCCGCGCACGCTGGACCTGGACCTGCTGCTGTATGGCGACCAGGTCATTGACCTGCCGCAGCTGAAGGTGCCGCACCCACACCTGCACGAGCGCGCCTTCGCCCTGCTGCCGTTGGCGGACGTGGTGCCGGAGGCCGCGATCCCCGGCCATGGAACGGTGCGTGGCGTACTGGCCGGCATCGAAACCTGCGGCATCGCGCCGATAAGGGGATAATGCTCGGCTCATCACCGATCGTTATCCCCACATGAGCACCCACGCAGACAGCAAGCCCTGGACCGTCCCGGCGCTGGCCGAGGCCAAGCGCGACGGCCGCAAGCTGGTGATGTTGACCGCCTACGACGCCGGTTTCGCCCGCACCTTCGATGCCAACGGCGTGGACCTGATCCTGATCGGCGATTCGCTGGGCATGGTGGTGCAGGGCCACGACTCGACGCTGCCGGTCACCGTGGCCGACATCGCCTACCACACCACGGCCGTCGCGCGCGTGCTGCAGCGCGCCCTGCTGGTGGCCGACCTGCCGTTCGGCGCCGATGCCACGCCCGAGCGCGCGCTCGAGGCGTCGCTGCAACTGCTGCGCGCAGGCGCGGAGATGGTCAAGATCGAAGGCGCCGGCTTCAAGCTGGACGTGATCCGCTACCTGGTCGAGCGCGAGATCCCGGTGTGCTCGCACCTGGGCCTGACCCCGCAGTCGGTGCTGACCCTGGGCGGATTCAAGGTGCAGGGCCGCGGCGAAGCGGCCGAGCGCCTGCGCGCCGACGCCCGTGCCGTGGCCGAGGCCGGCGCCGCGCTGCTGGTGCTCGAATGCGTGCCGTCGCCGCTGGCCGCGCAGGTCACCGCCGACGTGGCGACTCCCACCATCGGCATCGGTGCCGGCGCCGGCTGCGACGGCCAGGTGCTGGTGATGCACGACTTCCTCGGCCTGGACAGCGGCCACCGCCGGCCCAAGTTCGTCAAGGATTTCCTTGCCGAAGGCGGTTCGGTGGCCGGCGCCGTCCGCGCCTACGCCGACGCGGTCCGCGCCGGCACCTTCCCCGACGCGGAGCATGCGTACGCATCATGATCGAGACCGTCACCGAACTTTCCCGGCTGCGCGCCATCGTCGGCGGCTGGAAGCGCGAAGGCCTGCGGGTGGGCTTCGTGCCGACCATGGGCAACCTGCACGCCGGCCACTACTCGCTGGTGAAGCTGGCGCGGCAGCATGCCGACCGCGTGGTGTCCAGCGTGTTCGTCAACCCGACCCAGTTCGGCCCGAACGAGGACTTCACCCGCTACCCGCGCACGCCCGAGGCCGACACCACCGGCCTGGAGCAGGCCGGCTGCGACGTGCTGTGGCTGCCGACGGTCGAATCGATGTACCCGTTCGGCGTCGAGCTGGCCGCCAAGATCCACGTGCCGGGCGTGAGCGGGCTGCTTGAGGGCGCGCACCGGCCGGGCCATTTCGACGGCGTGTGCACGGTGGTCTCGCGCCTGTTCAACCAGGTGCAGCCGGACATGGCCGCGTTCGGCCGCAAGGACTACCAGCAGCTGGCGGTGATCCGGCAGATGGTGGCCGACCTGGCGTTCCCGATCGAGATCGTCGGCGGCGACATCGTGCGCGAGGACGACGGCCTGGCGATGAGCTCGCGCAACCAGTACCTCACCGCCGACGTGCGCCCGCAGGCGGCGACGATCCGCCGCGTGCTGCTGGGCATGCGCGATGCCAGCCTGGCCGGCGCGCCGCGGGCGCGGGTCGAGGCCGAGGGCGTGGCGCAGCTGCAGGCGGCCGGTTTCCAGGTCGACTACGCGGTGGTGCGCCTGCCGGACCTGGGCGAGCCGGGCGACGGGCAGGGCGGCGCGCGCGTGGCCCTGGTAGCCGCGCGGCTGGGCAATACCCGCCTGATCGACAACATGGAGTTCTGAACTGGCGCCCGCCGGGACTTCCCCTGTCCCGGCCGGTGCGGCGGAACGTCATGCGATGGCGCCCCCTGGCGCCATTTTCATATGTGTCCGGACCGGGCCGGACAGCCATGTTGCAGTGCGGGCAAGGGGCCGCGCCGGTGCTAGACTGCATCCTTTCTTTCGCAGTATTCCGGCACCGCCATGCAACTCACCCTGCTCAAGACCAAGATCCACCGCGCCACCGTCACCCACTCGGAGCTGAACTACGAAGGCTCCATCGCCATCGACGGCGACCTGCTGGAAGCCACCGGCATCCGCGAGTTCGAACAGGTGCACATCTGGGACGTGACCAACGGGGCGCGCTTCAACACCTACGCCATCCGCGCCGAGGCCGGCAGCGGCGTGATCTCGCTCAACGGCGGCGCCGCGCGCCACGTGCAGGTGGGCGACGTCATCATCATTGCCGCCTTCGCCAGCATGAGCGAAGCCGAGGCCGACAGCTTCCAGCCCAAGCTGGTCTACGTCGACGGCAACAACCGCATCACCCACACCAACCATTCCATCCCCACACAGGCCGCATGACCACGCACAACGGATTGACCGCATTGCGCGCCCACGCCCAGCGACTGCAGGGCACGGGCATTCCCTCGCTGTTGGCCGCCGAGCCGGACCGGGTGAAAACCCTGGCGCTCAGGGTCGGTCCGTTGTACGTGAACTTCGCGCGGCAGAAATACGACCGCGCGGCCCTGCAGGCGCTGCTTGAACTGGCCGCCGCGCGCGATGTCGCCGGCGGCTTCGCGCGCCTGTTCGGCGGGGACAGGATCAACCTCACCGAGGACCGCTCGGTGCTGCACAGCGCGCTGCGCGGCGACGCCAGCGACGCGCCGGTGGCGGCCGCCGCACGCGCCGAGGCGCTTGCCGTGCAGGCGCGCATGGGCGAACTGGTCCGGGCGCTGGAAGCCAGCAGCGTCACCGACATCGTCAGCGTCGGCATCGGCGGTTCCGACCTGGGCCCACGCCTGGTGGCCGACGCGCTGCGCCCGGTGGATGGCGCGCGCTTCCGCGTGCACTTCGTCTCCAACGTCGATGGCGCGGCGATGCAGCGCACGCTGGCCACGCTCGACCCGGCGACCACCGCCGGCATCCTGATCTCCAAGACCTTCGGCACCCAGGAAACCCTGCTCAACGGTGCGATCCTGCGCGACTGGCTGGGCGGCAGCGAGCGCCTGTACGCGGTCAGCGCCAACCCCGAGCGCGCCGCCAGGGCCTTCGACATCGCCGCCGAGCGCGTGCTGCCGATGTGGGACTGGGTCGGCGGTCGCTATTCGCTGTGGTCGGCGGTGGGCTTCCCGATCGCGCTGGCGGTCGGCTTCGAGCGTTTCGGCCAGTTGCTGGCCGGCGCGGCGGAAATGGACGCGCACGCGGCCAGCGCGCCGCTGGAGCGCAACCTGCCGGTGCTGCACGCGCTGACCGACATCTGGAACCGCAACGCGCTCGGCTATGCCACGCACGCGGTGATGACCTACGACCAGCGTCTGGCGCTGCTGCCGGCCTACCTGCAGCAACTGGTGATGGAAAGCCTGGGCAAGCGGGTCAGGCGCGACGGCAGTCCGGTCGATGGCGACACCGTGCCGGTGTGGTGGGGCGGGGCGGGCACCGACGTGCAGCACAGCTTCTTCCAGGCGCTGCACCAGGGCACCAGCATCGTGCCGGCCGATTTCATCGGCTGCGTGCACAACGACGACCCGTACGTCCTCAACCACCAGGCGCTGATGGCCAACCTGCTGGCGCAGACCGAGGCGCTGGCCAACGGCCAGCACAGCGACGACCCGCACCGCCAGTACCCGGGCGGCCGACCCAGCACGCTGATCCTGCTCGATGCGCTGACCCCGCGCGCGCTGGGCGCGCTGGTCGCGATGTACGAACACGCCGTCTACGTGCAGTCGCTGGTGTGGGACATCAACGCCTTCGACCAGTTCGGCGTCGAACTGGGCAAGCAGCTGGCCAACCAGCTGCTGCCGGCACTGCAGGGCGAGGCGGTGGAGATCGCCGACCCGATGACACGCGAGGCGCTGGCGCGGCTGCGTGGTTGATCCTGTCGGCCTGCGTGTCCGGGGACTCATTCAGGCCGATACCGCGGTGCCGCGTCGCGGCACGCTTTGAGGCCTTGGAACATGTCGCGTAAGCCCCAAGAAGAAAAGCAACGCGAGTTTGCAGAACTGAAGCGCTTCTTTGTGCATTGGGTGAGCCATGTCTCCCCCAATCGGTTGCTCCCGCTGTCCCACCCTGGCAATCCCGTAAACGTCCTGGAGCGCTTTGAGCAGCATCTCCCGTTTTCGCAGGTTCTTTCCGGGCTGAAGCAGGCGGTCAATGATTGCTTGGAAAGCACGGAGGATTGGGATCGGGAAACGATCCAAAAGGTAGATGACTCCTTGGCCAAGGCCGGCGCGCCATCGCTCTCGGAGATGCTCGTTGCAAGGTCCACTGCGTTCCGACAGATGGTGCGCCGCAGGCAGATCCGCAATGACACCGAGTATTACCTGGTCGCCGCCGCGCTGGCGGACACAAATTCCGGCAGGCCTCCCGATGAGATTGAGCTTTTGTCGGCAATGCAGCTGGCATACGAGACCAGGGTTTGACAGTGCCGCTTGACGGCAGGGCTTGATTCGAGCCGCCGGTCAGCTGATATGTCGGCCTTGCCGTCGATGCCCGGTCCAATGGTGTGTTGCATGTCGAGGGCGGAGCATTGGGAGTGCGAAACCGCACCGCGCCCGACTAGACTCGGGCGCATGCACATCAACGCCGCCACGCCCGTTTCCGAACTGCGCCCGACCCTCGACCGCCTGCGCGCCGCCTGGCAGGCGCGCAAGCCGGACCGCGCGCAGCGCAGCGCCGACCTGCTGCGCCTGCGCGAGGCCTTGAAGCGGCGGCTCGACGAGATGGCGGCGACCATCGCCGCCGACTTCGGCCACCGTTCGCCGCACGAGTCGCGCATCGCCGACGGCATGACCGTGCTCAGCGAGATCGACCACCTGCGCCGGCACCTGCGTGGCTGGATGAAGCCCCGGCGCGTCGGCGT
Organism: Pseudomonadota bacterium; assembly: GCA_023399815.1. Classification (GTDB taxonomy): domain Bacteria; phylum Pseudomonadota; class Gammaproteobacteria; order Xanthomonadales; family Xanthomonadaceae; genus Stenotrophomonas. Next base: position 9,524 of record JAEWOJ010000005.1, read on the forward strand.
GGGCTGGCGCTTCTGGCCGGCGCGCGCGGAGATCCGCCCCGAGCCGGTCGGCGTGGTCGGGGTCATCTCGCCATGGAACTACCCGGTCAACCTGGCGCTGATTCCGCTGGCGACCGCCATCGCCGCCGGCAACCACGTCTACCTGAAGCCTTCCGAGCACACGCCGCGCACCAGCGCCTTCCTGCGCGAGCTGCTGGCCGAGGTGTTCCCCGCCGACCGCGTCGCCGTCGCCGAGGGCGGCGCGGACGTGGCCGCCGCGTTCTCTGCGCTGCCGTTCGACCACCTGGTGTTCACCGGCTCCACTGCGGTCGGGCGCAAGGTGATGGCCGCCGCGGCGCCGAACCTGACCCCGCTGACGCTGGAACTCGGCGGCAAGTCGCCGGCCATCGTCTGCGACGACTATCCGCTGGAGCAGGCCGCGGCGCGGCTGGCGACCGGCAAGTGGTTCAACGGCGGGCAGACCTGCATCGCGCCCGACTACGTGCTGGTCGGCGTATCGCGCCGCGACGCGCTGGTGCAGGCGCTGCGGGAGCAGGTGCGCGCGCGCTATGGCGAAGGCCTGGCCGGCAACGGCGACTACACCCGCATCGTCGGCGACGGCCAGTACGCGCGGCTGCAGGGCTACGTGGACGATGCGCGGGCGCGCGGGCTGGAGGTGATCGCGCTGGGCGAGGCCGACCCCGCGCAGCGCCTGTTCCCGCCGACCCTGATCCTGGAGCCGGGCGACGACGCGACGGTAATGCAGGAGGAAATCTTCGGGCCGGTGTTCCCGATCCGCAGCGTACGCTCGCTGGACGAGGCGATCGCCTGCATCCATGCCCGCGACCGGCCGCTGGCGCTGTACCCCTTCAGTCACGACCGCGCCAGCGTGGAGGCCATCCTGCGCAACACCCTGGCCGGCGGCGTCTCGGTCAACGACACGCTGTTCCACTTCGCCATCAACACCCTGCCGTTCGGCGGCATCGGTCCCAGCGGCATGGGCGCCTACCACGGCCGCGCCGGCTTCGATGCGATGAGCAAGCAGTTGCCGATCCTGTGGCAGGCGCGCCGCACCGGCGGCGACCTGCTGAAGCCGCCTTACCGGAAGGCGCAGTGGCTGATCGACCTGATCGTGCGGTAAGCCCGTTCCGCCTGCGAGCGGGAGGCGATGACCTGCCGGGGCTGCCGGATGGTGGGCCCGAGGGAAGCGCCCAGGGCGGCGCCCGGCAGCACTTGCCGGTGGCCCGGAGGATGGCCGCCACGGAGGACAGGCAATAAAAAACCCGCCATCCGGAGCCGTGAGGGGAGGGAGACAAACGGCGCGGTACTGCTGGCGGGCGAATCGATTCTTGCGCAGTTGATGTTGCTTTGCAACATCAATGCTCTTCAGGCGCCTACCGTGGCGTGGTATGCGCTTCGGCGCGGTTCAGGCGGTGGTTGAGCGCATCCAGGCGCGCATTGAGCGATTCGATGTCCGAGCGGCTGGGAATGTCCATCCGCCGCAGTACCCGCTGCACCCGGTCCTCGAAGGATTTCTCCACCCGGTCCCAGGTACCGGCCGCGCGCTCGCGGGCCTGTTCCAGCGTGTTCTCCACCGAGTCGCGCAGGCTTTCGCCGCGGGGCGAGTCATCGCGGCTGCGCGCCTCCATCGATTCGCCTTCCCTGACCAGCGACTCGAACAGGCGGCTGCCCTCGGCCTGGGCCCGCGACAAGGCGCCCAGGCCGGCCAGCCAGACCTGCTGCGCCGATCCGGCGAGCGTGCGGCCGGCGCGCTCGGCGCGATCCTGCGCGGTGCCGGCCGCGTCGCGGTCGGCATGGGGATGTTCGTGGGTGTTCATGGCGGCGCTCCTCTGTCTGACAGCCTGGGAGCACCGTAGCGGCAGCGATGATTGCGGCGCGTGATGGTGGCCGGTCCGATGGGGCGGTCAGCCCAGCTTCTCGGCCAGCACGCGCTGGATCTCCGTTTCGACCATGCCCTTCATTGCCGACAGCAGGAAGCCCAGTTCGGCCTTCACGCGCACCGCGCCGGGCAGCATCTCGATCACGCCATCGACGCCGGAACGGGCGAAATGCAGGTGGTCGCCTTCCCAGCGGGCGTTGACGTCGAAGCGCTCCTGCAGCTTGCGGGCGACCTCGGCGATGGCCTCGCGGGCGTTTTCTTCGGACAGGGAATGGGCATGGCGGATGTCGATGCTGGACACGAGAGGCCTCCTGGCGGACTGGCGTGGAGTAAGGGTGCGGCATTGTGCGGACCCGCGCGGCGCAGTCCAAGTCCCGCGTCCACCTTCTGCATGTCCGGGCAACCTGCTAGGCTGCCGCCGGTGCGCACCCTGCAAGTCCATTTCAGCAATCGCCAGCAGCCCGACCAGCCCCTCGCACCGGGGGTGCAGCGCATCGTCCGCGATGCCAGCGGACAGGTGCGGCTGGGCGACGACAGCGTCGGCCCGTTGCTGCTGGCGCGCTTCTGCACCGACGAGCGCGGGGTCTGGCTGCAGGTGGCCAGCGGCAGCCGCGGCATCCACGTCAACGGCCGGCCGGTACGGCGCATGGCGCTGCTGCGCGCCGGCGATTCGGTCTATGCCGACGGCGTGGAGATGCTGCTGCGCGGGCAGTGCGATGCCGTCGCGCAACCGCCGGCGGCCCAGGGCGACGAAGGCGAGGACCTGCGCGTGCTGCTGCGCGGCGTCGGTGGCCGGCACCATGGCCGCGGCTATGCGCTGGACCGGCCGCGCACCCTCGGCCGCGATGGCGCCATGGACGTGGTGATCGACGACCCGGTCTTCCCCGAGCGGCAGGCGCGCTTCGAGCGCCATGGCGACCGGGTGCTGCTGCGCGACCTGGGCTCGCCGGACGGCTGCCAGGTCAATGGCGTCGCGGTCAGGCATTGCTGGCTGCGCGGCGGCGACCAGGTGGTGTTCGAAGGCAACCAGCGTTTCGTGCTGGAAGTGCCGCTGGATGCCCATGGCGCGGCATTCGCCGCCATGGCCGACGCGCCGGCACCGGAAGAAGACGAGCGCAGCAACGATGCGCCGCCATCGCTCCCGCGGCGCTGGCCGTGGCTGCTGCTCAGCGCGCTGCTGCTTGGTGGCGCGATCAGCGTGCTGCTGCTGTTCGGCGTCAGGTGAGGAAGCCAGGAACTACCAGGAACTAGTGGAGAGGAACTAGAAACTAGTGGAAGCGAAGCGCATTGCTCCCGCCTTTACTAGTTCCCGGCTACTTGCGGATGCAACTTTTCCCGGGTCCCCCAAGCCTATTGCGCTGCGGCATACTTGCGGTTCCCCTCGGACAGGTGTGACATGACGCGCGCGTTCAACTTCAGTGCCGGCCCCGCGACCTTGCCGGAATCGGTCCTGCGCCAGGCGCAGGCGGAGATGCTGGAATGGAATGGCGTAGGCGCGTCCATCGTCGAGATCAGCCACCGCAGCGCCGATTTCATGGCGGTGGCGGCGCAGGCGGAGGCCGACCTGCGCACCCTGCTGGACATCCCCGACGACTACGCGGTGCTGTTCCTGAGCGGCGGCGCGACCACCCAGCAGGCGCTGCTGCCGCTGAACCTGGCCGCTTCCGGCCAGCGCGTGGACTACGTGGTCACCGGCCACTGGGGCAAGACCGCGGTCAAGCAGGCACGGCCCTATGTGGACGTGAACATCGCCGCCGACGGCGAGGCCGGCGGTTTCCGCGACATTCCCGCGCGTGGGCAATGGCGGCTGTCCGACGATGCGGCCTATGTGCACATCACCGCCAACGAGACCATCCACGGCGTCGAGTTCCACGACGCGCCGGACGTGGGCGCGGTGCCGCTGGTGGCCGATTTCAGCTCGTCGATCGCGTCCGAGCCGATCGACGTCTCGCGCTACGGCGTGATCTACGCCGGCGCGCAGAAGAACCTGGGGCCGGTCGGCATCGCCGTGGTCATCATCCGCCGCGACCTGCTCGAGCGCGCCGGGCAAGCGCGTGCGGACATCTTCGATTACCGCTCGCACGCCGCGCGCGACTCCATGCTCAACACGCCGCCGACCTGGAACTGGTACCTGCTCGGCCTGACCGTGAAGTGGATGCTGGCGCAGGGCGGCGTGGCCGAATTCGCCCGTCGCAACGCGGCCAAGGCGTCGCTGGTCTACCAGGCCATCGACGGCTCGGGCGGCTTCTACCGCAACGAGGTGGCGCCGGCGGTGCGTTCGCGGATGAACATTCCGTTCTTCCTGCCCAGCGCCGAACTGGACGCGCGTTTCGTCGCCGAGGCCAAGGCCGCGGGCCTGCTCGCGCTCAAGGGCCACAAGGCGGTCGGCGGCATCCGCGCCTCGCTGTACAACGCCATGCCGCTGGAAGGCGCGCAGGCGCTGGCGGCGTTCATGCACGATTTCCAGCAGCGCAATGGCTGAAACCAGGCCGTAGGAGCGACGCCAGTCGCGAGGGGCGTTACCGGGAAGGCCTCATCGCGACTGGTGTCGCTCCTACAGGGCAACAAGGCAATCGAGAGAAGGAACATGGCCGCAAAGCCGAACAAGCCCCCCGCCAAGCGCCCCCGCGCCAAGGCTGCCGATGCCGCCGTGGCGCCGCCGGTACTGTCCGACGTGCGCGCCAAGATCGACCAGATCGACCGCAGCATCCAGTCCCTGATCGCCGAGCGCGCGCAGTTCGCCCACCAGGTCGGCAAGGCCAAGGGCAAGCTCGCCGCCGCCGTCGACTACTACCGGCCCGAGCGCGAGGCGCAGGTGCTGCGCATGGTGGTCGACCGCAATGAGGGCCCGCTCTCGGACGAAGTGCTGGTGCACGTGTTCCGCGAGATCATGTCGGCCTGCCTTGCCCAGCAGGAGCCGCTGAAGATCGGCTACCTCGGCCCGGAAGGCACCTTCAGCCAGCAGGCCGTGCTCAAGCACTTCGGCCGCTCGGCGCTGGGCCTGCCGCTGGCCAGCATCGAGGAGGTGTTCCAGGAAGTGGAGGCCGGCAACGCCGACTTCGGCGTGGTGCCGGTGGAGAATTCGGGGCAGGGCACGATCCAGATCACCCTGGACATGTTCCTGACCTCCAACCTCAAGATCTGTGGCGAAGTGGAACTGCGCGTGCAGCAGTTCCTGATGTCGCGCAGCGGCCGCCTGGAGGACATCGAGCGCGTCTACGCGCATCCGCAGTCGTTCATGCAGACTTCGGCCTGGCTGCGCGCCAACCTGCCCAAGGCCGAGAAGGTGCCGGTGTCGAGCAACGCCGAGGGCGCGCGCCGCGCGCGCAACGCCGACGACGCGGCGGCGATCGGCGGCGAGAGCGCCGGCCATGTGTACGGCCTGAAGAAGGTGGTGACCAAGCCGATCCAGAACGACGCGGACAACACCACGCGCTTCCTGGTGATCGGCCGCCAGATCTTCCCGTCGTCGGGCCACGACCGCACTTCGGTGCTGGTGTTCATCCACGACAAGCCCGGCGCGCTGTTCGACGTGCTCAGCCCGTTCGCGCGCCACGGCATCAGCATGAACCGCATCGAGTCGCGGCCCTCGCACCAGGCCAAGTGGGAATACGGCTTCTTCATCGACCTGGCCGGGCACATCGAGGACGCATCGATGCAGGCGGCGCTGGCCGAGCTGGAAGCGCACTCGGCGCAGATCAAGGTGCTGGGTTCCTACCCGGTTGCCGTGCCGTGATCTGAAGCCCCTCTCCCTTTGGGGTGAGGGGGGCAGTTTGCGAACCACCGGTTCGCTGCCCCACGAACGCCCTTGCGCCAGCGCAAGGGCCGGGGCGCGAAGCGGGGGTTGGGGAGAGGTAGGGGCGTAGCCCCTCGCAAATCCGAATTCCCCGAGGCTTCGCTCCGTACCCTCATCCGCCCCTTCGGGGCACCTGCATACGGCACATCCATGTGCCGTACCCTTCGGGCGGCTTCGCCGTGCAGTCCGGCACTCCTGCCGGACTGTCTCCCAAAGGAAGAAGAAACATTTGAACAACCAGAGAGATTCCGCATGACCCAGCCCCACTGGATCGCAAGCAAGGGCCAGGCCCTGCAAGGCACGCTCGACATCCCCGGCGACAAGTCGGTCTCGCATCGCGCGGTGATGTTCGCTGCACTGGCCGACGGCGTGTCGCGCATCGACGGTTTCCTGGAGGGCGAGGACACCCGCGCCACCGCGGCGATCTTCGCGCGCATGGGCGTGCGCATCGAAACCCCGTCGCCGTCGCAGCGTATCGTGCATGGCGTCGGCGTGGATGGACTGCAGGCGCCGGACGGCGACCTGGACTGCGGCAATGCCGGCACCGGCATGCGCCTGCTCGCCGGGCTGCTGGCGGCGCAGCCGTTCGATAGCGTGCTGGTGGGCGACGAATCCCTGTCCAGGCGGCCGATGCGCCGCGTCACCGGCCCGCTGGCAAGCATGGGCGCGCGCATCGATACGCAGGACGACGGCACGCCGCCGCTGCGCATCCATGGCGGCCAGCCACTGCACGGCATCGACTACGAACTGCCGGTGGCCAGCGCGCAGGTGAAGTCGGCGGTGCTGCTGGCCGGGCTGTACGCGCAGGGCGAGACCTCGGTGGTCGAGCCGCACCCGACCCGCGACTACACCGAGCGCATGCTGCGCGCCTTCGGCGTGGAGATCGACTTCGCACCGGGCAGGGCGCGGCTGCGCGGTGGCCAGCGCCTGCGCGCCACCGACATCGCGGTGCCGGCGGACTTCTCCTCGGCCGCGTTCTTCATCGTCGCCGCCAGCGTCATTCCCGGCTCGCAGGTGCGCCTGCGCTCGGTGGGCCTGAACCCGCGCCGCACCGGCCTGCTGGCCGCGCTGCGGCTGATGGGGGCCGACATAAGCGAGGAAAACCACAGCGAGCATGGCGGCGAACCCGTCGCCGACCTGGTCGTGCGCCATGCGCCGCTCAAGGGCGCGGAAATCCCGGTGGAGGTGGTGCCGGACATGATCGACGAATTCCCCGCGCTGTTCGTGGCCGCCGCGGCCGCCGAAGGCCCGACGGTGGTGCGCGGCGCCGCCGAACTGCGGGTGAAGGAATCCGACCGCCTGGCGGCGATGGCCACCGGCCTGCGCACGCTGGGCCTGCGCATCGACGAAACCGACGATGGCGCCACGATCCATCCGGGCGCGCTCGGCAGCGGCACCATCGAAAGCCACGGCGACCACCGCATCGCCATGGCGTTCGCCATTGCCGGCCAGCTGAGCGAGGGGCAGGTGCGGATCAACGATGTCGCCAACGTGGCGACGTCCTTCCCCGGTTTCGACCGCCTGGCGCACGACGCCGGCTTCGCGTTGACGGCCGCCTGAGCGCTGGGGACATGCGAACGGGCCGGGAGTAGCGCTCCCGGCCCGTTCGCTCTGCTTGCTTGGTGCGGCGCGATCAGCGCTCGGTGCGGAAATCCACCGGGACGCGGACCACGCTGGCCACGGTGCGGCCGTCGCGCATGGCCGGCTCGAACGTCCAGCTGCGCACCGCGTTCAACACCGCGCGGTCCAGGTCGCGGCTGCGCTCGCCGGCGTGCGACACGATGCTGGCGTCGCTGACCTTGCCCTGCGCATCGACCTGCAGGCTGGCCACGACGCTGCCCTCCACACCGGCGCGCAGCGCGGCCGGCGGATAGGCAGGGGCGGCATTGCCGGCCAGCGGACGCGCCTGGCGATCGCGGACCAGCGGTGCCGGCTTGCGCTGGCTGCGCGCCGCCGTGGATTCGCGGGCCGCTGCCGGCGCATCCACCGCCGATGGGAGGACGGCCGGTGCGGTTTCGCTGCCGACCGGCATGACGGGCGCCTGGTCGTCGTGACGCCGCACCAGCGTCACCACGCCGATCAGGATCGCCAGGACCAACGCGGCCCACAACCACGGCGAGGTGGAGTGGCCGCGCGGCGGCACGTCGGGGGTGGGGGAGTTCAGTTCATGGGCATGGGTGGCATTCATTAGCAGGCTCCTGATGCGTCCATTGACGACGACTGGAGTCTGGCCCGGGGCGCGGCCGCGGTTGTCAGCACGGCGTAAACGCCGCGCCCGCGGGTCCGCCGCAGTTCAGGATGCGCCGCAACCGGTGTTCAGCTTACTGGGCCGGCTGGAAGTCGAAGGGGATTTCCAGGCTGCCGACCATCGGCTGGCCGTTGCTCTGCGCCGGCTGGAAGCGCCAGCCGCGCACGGCTTCCAGCGCTGCGCGGTCCAGGTCGCGCGAGCCGCTGCGCTGGACGATCTTCGCGTCCAGCGGCAGTCCGGCGGCATCGACCTCGACCCGCACCACCACGGTGCCGCTTTCGCCACGGCGCAGCGCCGCAGGCGGGTAGGCGGGCGGCGGGCTCTGGCCCGGCAGCGGCACCGGCCGGTCCGAAGGCGCCTGGGCCACGGGGGCGGGAGCCGCCGGCGCGGCGGGTGCCGCTGCCGGCGATGTCTCGGGCAGCGGCTGCGGCGGCGCGGGCGCGGTTTCGACCAGTTGCGGCTTGTCCTCGGCCGTGTCTTCCGGACGCGCGTCGGGCATGTCGCTGGCGCCGGTACCGGCCGGCAGCGGTTCGGGCAGCGGCACGACGTCGCCGGCGGCGGCCTGCGGCTGCGCCGGATCGGCCTGCTGGACATCGTTGTGGCGGCGGACGTTCAACCACACCAGCGCGAACAGCAGCAGGCCGGCGCAGAAGGCGATGCCGGCGATCTTCAGGCTGTCGCGGGGCAACGGGAAGAAGGAGGACTGGTCGGAGCGGGAAGCGGGCATGGGCGACGCGGGCGAGGGCTTGACCGGAAGGACCGTCCGGATTCTGGCACAGGACGATAGCGGCGCGCGGCAGAGCGGCGCGGTTCGGGCGATAATCGCGTTCCGTATCCGTTTACAGTGCCGCCCCATGCTCGATCCCGCCCTTCTCCGACAGCAGCCCGCCGAACTGGCGCAACGCCTGCGCGCCACGCGCGGCTACGAACTCGACGTGGCCGCGATCGAGTCCCTGGAGGCCGACCGCAAGCGCATCCAGGTACGCACGCAGGAACTGCAGAACCTGCGCAACAGCCGTTCCAAGGCGATCGGCCAGGCCAAGGCCAAGGGCGAGGACGTGTCGGCGATCATGGCCGAGGTGGCCGGGTTCGCCGACGAACTGAAGGCTTCGGAACTCCAGCTGGACGAACTGCGCGCGCAGATCGAGACGCTGTCGCAGGGCATTCCCAACCTGCCGGCCGACGACGTGCCGCAGGGCAGGGACGAGGGCGACAACGTCGAGCAGTCGCGCTGGGGCACGCCGCGCACGTTCGATTTCCCGGTGCTCGACCACGTCGAGCTGGGCGCCCGCAACGGCTGGCTGGACGGCGAGACCGCGGCCAAGCTGTCCGGCGCGCGCTTCACCGTGCTGCGCGGGCCGGTCGCGCGCCTGCACCGCGCACTGGGCCAGTTCATGCTGGACCTGCACGTCAACGCGCACGGCTACGAGGAAACCAACGTGCCGGTGCTGGTCAACGCCGACTCGCTGCGCGGCACCGGCCAGTTGCCGAAGTTCGAGGAAGACCTGTTCAGGACCGCGCTCGGCGAGGCCACTCGCTACCTGATCCCGACCTCGGAAGTGCCGCTGACGAATATCGTGCGCGACGAGATCGTCGAGGCCGAGCGCCTGCCGCTGCGCATGACCGCCCACTCGATGTGCTTCCGCTCCGAAGCCGGCAGCGGCGGCCGCGACGTGCGCGGCATGATCCGCCAGCACCAGTTCGAGAAGGTGGAACTGGTGTCGATCTGCCGCCCGGAGGAAAGCGAGGCCGAGCACCAGCGCATGACCGCCTGCGCCGAGACCGTGCTGCAGACGCTGGGCCTGCCGTACCGCCGCGTGCTGCTGTGCACCGGCGACATGGGTTTCTCCGCCATCAAGACCTACGACCTGGAAGTGTGGCTGCCTTCGCAGCAGACCTACCGCGAGATCTCCTCGTGCTCGAACTGCGGCGATTTCCAGGCCCGGCGCATGCAGGCGCGCTGGCGCAACCCGGCCACCGGCAAGCCGGAACTGGTGCACACGCTCAATGGCTCGGGCGTGGCCGTGGGCCGGGCGATGATCGCGGTGATGGAGAACTACCAGAACGCCGACGGCTCGATCACCGTGCCCGAGGCGCTGCGCCGGTACATGGGCGGGATCGAGCGCATCGGCTGAGGCCGGTCGCGGCCAGCGGAAGGACGGAAGGCCCGCAGCGATGCGGGCCTTCGTCTGTGTGGAGCGTGCCGTTCTCCGGTGGTGTATGTGCATGTGTGTAGGAGCGACGCCAGTCGCGATGGGGCTTGCGCACAGATCCTTCTGCAACTTGCCCGCACATCCATGGCGCGGGGTTCAACGG
>JAEWOJ010000086.1 GCA_023399815.1 Pseudomonadota bacterium
CACGCACGAGGAGTTCGAGTTGTCCTCGGGCAATTTCGATCCGGCCGAGGGCAGCGTCGAATGCATCCTGCATGGCGCCCGTTTCGACGTCCGCGACGGCCGCGCCCTGTGCGCCCCGGCCTATACCCCGACGCCGAAATTCCCGGTCAAGCGCGAGAACGGCGGGATCTGGGCCCGCGACGACCGCGACTGAGGGTCCCGGCGGGCCACCCGGCCGGATGATCGCAGCCCACAATGTGGACATGCGAATCATTATCGTTTAGCTTATTGTTATGTATCCGTTCGCCTCCAGCCCTCGGGCGGCCCTTGGGTCCGCTTCCGGCAACGCGCTGGCCGCCCCGTCGCGGCCGGCGTGGCGCCTGTGGCTGGTGGTCGCGCTCCTCCTGGTCGCCGGCCTGGTCGCGCTGGGGGCAGGCGCCCGGCCGGAGGCCGTTCCCGGCAGCGGCCTGCGGAGTGCGGCGGCCGTCGCGCCCGCCACGCTGGACGGTTTCCCGCCGGCCCCGCTGTCGCAGCCGCTGCACCAGCTCGGCATCGCCGAGCCCGATGGCGAAACCGGGCGCAGCGCGCGCCCGGCAGCCGCCACGCCGGCGGACTGGCCCGCGCGCGCCGGACGCAATGACGCTCTCCTCGCCACGTCCCGGGCCATCGCGCCGCCAGTCGTCGGCCAGCCCTATCGCACGCCGCCGGCGCATGCCCCACCGGCCGGCCATCGCAGCTGAACCCGTGCGGGCGCGCGCCCGCCGCTGATCCTCCGCGCACCGCGCGCCCTTCCTTTCCGTTGCATCCCTCCGCGAATCCGGCGGTGCCCGGCCCTGCCCGGCGCCCAAGGTCCCGCTTCCGTGTTCCTTCCTCCAAGGCCTTCCACTCCATGAGTCACATCAAGAGCCGCAAGCACGCCATTCCCACCCGCACCGCCAGTTCCCTGGCCACCGCCGGCCTCGTCACCGGCCTGAGCCTGGCCGCGCTGCCGGGCCTTGCCCATGCCGAGGCGCCGCCGCCCGATGCCCGCACCCTGGACCAGGTGCAGGTGCACGCCACCAGCGGCTTCAAGAGCGAGAAATCCGCCTCGCCCAAGTTCACCCAGACCCTGCAGAACACCCCGCAGACCATCCAGGTGATCACCAGCGACCTGTTCAACCAGCAGGGCGCCACCACCCTGACCGAGGCGCTGCGCAACAGCGCCGGCGTGGGCACCTTCTATGCCGGCGAGAACGGCAACACCAGCACCGGCGACACGGTCTACATGCGCGGCTTCGACAGCTCGGGCAGCATCTTCGTCGATGGCGTGCGCGACCTCGGTTCGATCTCCCGCGACGTGTTCAACATCGAGCAGGTGGAAGTGGTAAAGGGTCCGGCCGGCACCGACAACGGCCGCAGCGCGCCGACCGGCGCGATCAACATGGTCAGCAAGCAGGCCAACCTGCACGACGCGGTCTCCGGCACCGTCTCGGCCGGCGTGGATGGGCAGCAGCGCGCCACCGCCGACTGGAACCAGACCCTGGGCGAGACCTCGGCGCTGCGCCTGAACGCGCTGTGGCAGGACAGCGACGTCGCCGGCCGCGACCACGTCAACAACAGCCGCTGGGGCGTCGCGCCGTCGCTGGGCTTCGGCCTGGGCACCGCCACCCGCTATTACCTGAACCTGCTCTACCTCAAGCAGGACAACATTCCCGACGGCTTCGTGCCGACCATCGGCCTGCCGGGCTGGACCCCGCAGCCGGGCCTGGAACAGCTGGCCGGCCACCCGGTCGACCCGGAGAACTTCTACGGCACCCGCTACGACCACGACGACGTGACCGCGCAGCAGGCCACCTTCCGCTTCGAGCACGATTTCTCCGACACGCTGAAGCTGAGCAACATCGCGCGCTGGGGCAAGACCGAGCAGGACTATCTGCTGACCGCGTTCATGTCCACCGGCGGCACCTCCGCCAACCCGCAGGCCGGCAACATCAAGTGGACGGACATCAACGACCTGTCCACCTACACGATGGCGCGCAGCAACCTGACCTACAAGGACCAGGAAAACACCGTCCTCACCGACCAGCTCAACCTGCGCGCCGATTTCGCCACCGGCAGCGTGCAGCACAACCTGAGCACCGGCCTGGAGTTCACCCGCGAGCAGCAGAAGTCCTGGGGCCTGGCCGGCACCGTGGACGGCAGCTGGACCCCGGCCAACCTGTACAACCCGGACTGGAACGCCACCGGCCTGACCACCGCCCGCACCGGCGCCTACACCGACGGCAAGACCACCACCTCGTCGCTGTACCTGTTCGACACCCTGAAGTTCACCGAGAGCTTCCTGCTGACCGCCGGCGTGCGCGCCGACCACTACAAGACCGAGTACGCCAGCGCCTCGGTGTGCGGCGGCCGCGGCGGCCCGGTCTGCGGCAGCAACCCGGCCGGCACCGTGATCCCCAGTCCGACCCTGAGCGATTCGGACACCCTGATCAACTGGAAGCTCGGCGCGGTGTTCAAGCCGAACGAGGCCGTCAGCCTGTACGCCAACTACGCCGTCTCGCAGCAGCCGCCGGGCGGCAGCAACTTCCAGCTGAACGAGACCGCCGGCAACGCCAACAACATCAACATGGACCCGCAGGAAGCCCGCACCGCCGAAGTCGGCACCAAGTGGAGCTTCCTGGACGACGCGCTGGCGCTGAACCTGGCGCTGTTCCGCACCGAGGTGACCAACGAGATCACCGGCAGCGCCGCCGAGGGCTACTACCAGAACGGGCAGAAGACCGTGGAAGGCGTGGAGATCTCCACCGTCGGCCGCATCACCGACAACTGGTCGGTCTCGGCCGGCTACTCCCACCAGAAGACCCAGGTGGACAAGGGCAGCCTGCTGACCGCCGACGGCAGCAACAACCTGACCTACACCCCGGAAGACGCCTTCACCGGCTGGACCAGCTACAGCCTCCCGTTCGGCCTGACCGTGGGCGGCGGCGTGCGCTACTCCGGCCAGATGCACCGCGGCACCGACGGCGCCGTCGGCACCCCGGCGTTCACCAAGTCCTACACCGTCTACGACGCGGTGGCCTCGTACGCGATCAACGAGCACCTGGTGCTGCGCCTGAACGCCTACAACCTGTTCGACAAGCAGTACGTCGCCGCGATCAACAAGAGCGGCTACCGCTACACCCCGGGTACCCCGCGTACCTTCCTGTTCAGTGCGGACTTCCGCTTCTGATCCGTGGTGAACGCAGGCGCCTTCCGCAAGGAAGGCGCCTGCGCATGGAGCCTTCGCATGTTGCTGCACATCCCCAACATCCTCGGCGCCGATGAAGTGGCGCAGTTCCGTCGCGCGCTGGACACGGCCGACTGGACCGACGGCCGCGAGACCGTCGGCGCGCAGGGCGCGCAGGTCAAGCGCAACGAACAGCTGCCAGACGGCTCGCCGCTCAGGGCCGAGCTGGGCCGGGCGGTGCTGGCCGCGCTGCAGCGCAGCCCGCTGTTCTTCAGCGCCGCGCTGCCGCTGAAGTACCTGCCGCCGCGCTTCAACCGCTACACCGGCGGCGGCACCTACGGCTTCCACGTGGACGGCGCGGTGATGAACCTGGGCCAGGGCGAACAGCTGCGCTCGGACGTGTCTTGCACGCTGTTCCTCAACGCGCCGGACGAGTACGACGGCGGCGAACTGGTCATCAGCGACACCTACGGCGAGCACGAAGTGAAGCTGCCGGCCGGCGACCTGATCGTGTATCCCTCCAGCAGCCTGCACCAGGTCACGCCGGTGACGCGCGGCGCGCGGCTGGCCTCGTTCTTCTGGGTGCAGAGCATGATCCGCGACGACGCGCGGCGGCGGATGCTGTTCGAGATGGACGCCTCCATCGAGACCCTGCGCCGCGGCAGCGCCGATGCCGACGCGGTGCTGCAGCTGACCGGCGTATACCACAACCTGCTGCGGCAATGGGCCGAGGTCTGAGCGGCCACCCCGCTTCCCGCCGCCCGGCATGACTTCCGTCAAGCCGCAACAAATGCAATGAATTCTTATTTGCACTTGCTAGCCGATCCCAACTAGAATCGCAGACCAGCGCCGGCCCACCCGCCGGCGTGCCTTTGCGCCAACCGGGGATTCGAGTGCGCCATCCGCTCCGCCAGCATCGCCTGCCTGCCGCCACGCGCCTGCGTGCCGGCCTGCATGCGTCCGTGCTGGCGTTGCTGGCGATGTTCTCGATGCTGGTGCCGCACTGGCCCGGCGAAACGCCGTCAGCGACGACAGCCACGCTGTCCGCCCACGCCTCCGCCGGCGGCGAAGAAGCCCCGGCAGGCGAATACGCCGAACAGGAAGCGCCGGCCAAGCTGCGCCGCGTGACCTCGCTGCAGGCGCCGCGCGCGGCCTGGAACCGTCCGGCGCCGCCGCAACCGGCCGCGCCGCTGGCCGATGCCATGCCGGCGGCCGTGCCCGCCATCGTGCCGGCCGCACCGGCCTGCCCGCCCGCCACGCCCATGCGCTGGCGGCTGCAACGCGGCCAGGCGCCTCCGCTGGCCTGATCCCGGCAGCCGCGCCGCAGCGGCCGCCCATCCGCGTCACCTTCCCTTTTCTTCCGTGCAATCGCGCGGCGCCCGCGTGCGCCGCCGGCTTGCCGTGCCTGCCCATTCCCATCCGAGGTCCACACCATGGCTCTGCGCCATCGCTTCCGCGCGCCCCGTCCGCGCACCCTGCTGTCCGTCGCCCTGCTCGCCGCCCTGTCCTCCCCGGCCTTCGCCTCCGGCGCACCCGCCGGGCAGCCGGCCACGCTCGACAAGGTGGTGGTCACCGCCTCGGGCTTCGAGCAGAAGATCACCGACGCGCCGGCCAGCATCTCGGTCGTCACCCGCGAGGAGCTGTCCAGGCGCCCCTACATCACCCTGCTGGACGCGGTGCGCGACCTGGAAGGCGTGGACGTGGGCGAGACCCGCGACAAGACCGGCCAGGGCACCATCTCGATGCGCGGCATGGGCTCGGAATACACCCTGATCCTGATCAACGGCCGCCGCCAGAACAACCACGGCGACATCTACCCGAACAACTTCGGCGGCAACCAGTTCAACCACATCCCGCCGCTGGACGCGATCGAACGCATCGAGGTGATCCGCGGCCCGATGTCCACGCTGTACGGCGCCGACGCCATGGGCGGCGTGATCAACATCATCACCCGGCGCACGCTGGACGCCTGGAGCGGCTCGGCCAGCATCGCCCGCACCTTCGAGAGCAACGACGAATTCGGCGACGACTCCACCGCCGACTTCTTCGTCACCGGCCCGCTGGTCGCCGGCGTGCTCAACCTCGCCGCGCGCGGCAGCTGGTACGACCGCAAGGCCTCCAACCCGACCTACGCCCCGGTCACCGACCCGGCCGGCGGCCAGCATTCGCGCTCGCTGGGCTTCGGCGGCGGCGGCAAGACCGTGGACAACACCAACAAGGCCGGCGGCATCACCCTGACCTGGACGCCCGGCGACAACCAGACCGTGACCCTGGACTACGACACCTCGCGCCAGGAATACGACAACGCGATCAAGATCAACGACGCCGGCGTCGAGGAATACCCGGTCGGCACCGTGGACAACATCAACAGCATCTGGTCGGCCGGCAACTTCTGCCTCGGCGCGGCCGGCGCCAACGCCAATGCCTGCGCCGCCAACGGCGGCACCTGGTCGCGCCGCTCCACCCCGCGCGCCGGCTACGGCCCGACCCAGGAATTCACCCGCGACGCCTGGGCGCTGACCCACGAAGGCCAGTGGGACTTCGGCAACAGCTTCGTTTCGCTGGCGCACGTGGCCACCAACAACGACGGCCGCACCATGCCGTTCACCGTGGCCGAGCGCGAGCACCTGCTGGCGATGATCGACGGTACCGGCCAGTACGCCGGCATGAGCCTGGCCGAGCGCCGCACGCTGGCCGAGTCCACCTTCCTGCCGCGCCCCAAGCGCACCCTGGAAAGCGCGCAGTACACCCTGGACGCCAAGCTCGACATCCCGTTCCAGGCCGCCGGCGAGCACACCCTGGTGGCCGGCACCCAGGTCATCCGCGGCGAACTGACCGACGGCGTGTTCGGCACCGAGAAGGGCACCCCGGGCCTGAAGCAGGAACACAACATGTACTCGCTGTTCGTCGAGGACAACTGGAAGCCGGTCGAGCCGCTGACCGTCACCGCCGGCCTGCGCTACGACGACCACGAGGTGTTCGGCGACCGGCTCAGCCCGCGCCTGTACGGCGTGTACGCCATCAGCGAGCAGTGGACGGTCAAGGGCGGCGTCAGCACCGGCTTCAAGACGCCCAGGACCACCGACCTGTACGACGGCGTCACCGGCTTCGGCGGCCAGGGCACCTCGCCGTTCTTCGGCAACCCGGACCTGAAGCCGGAAACCAGCACCAGCACCGAGCTGGCGCTGTACTGGCAGCACGACGGCGGCCACAGCTTCAACGCCACCCTGTTCCACAACCGGTTCGACGACAAGATCGCCAGCCAGCCCTGCGGCGCCGGCCTGACCCTGGCCTGCACCAGCAGCGGCGAGTACGCCGACCTGGGCTATTCCAGCAGCAGCAAGACGGTGAACATCGACGAGGTGGTGATCCAGGGCGCCGAGCTGGCCGGGCGCTGGAAGCTCAGCGACGCCTTCGGCTTCCGCGCCAACTACACCTATACCGACAGCGAGCAGAAGAGCGGCGCCAACAAGGGCCAGCCGCTGGGCAACAGCGCCAGACACATGGCCAACGCCACCTTCGACTGGCGGGCCAACGAGCGCTTCAACCTGTTCCTGACCGGCGAGGCGCGCTCCAGGCGCTACCGCGGCGTCAGCGCCAGCACCGGGCAGGCGCTGTACTACAAGGACTACACCGTGCTGCACCTGGGCGCGTCGTACGAAGCGACCCGCTGGCTGACCGTCAACGCCCGCATCAACAACCTGCTGGACCGCGACTTCACCACCTACCAGACCGCGTTCGACGACATCAACGGCAATGGCGTCTACGAGGCCGGCACCAGCGAAGTGCAGTTCCTCGACGACTACAACAACAAGGACAAGGCGCGCAGCTTCTGGCTGGGCCTGAACGTCCGCTTCTGAGGCCGCGCTGGCGCCCGTGCACTGGACGGGCGCCAGCTTTCCCTCCGCCTTCCCCGGAAAAACGGCGGGATCGGCTGCCGTCACGCGACGGTACAAATTGCGAATCATTCTCATCAATGATGTAATTGCCCTTCTTGGAACCTCCCCGTCATCGTGTCCGCCGAACGCTCTTCCACCGATCTCGTCCAGCAGCAGGCCAGCCGCGGCTTCTGGCTGCGCACGCTGCACCAGTGGCACTGGATCAGTTCGGCGGTGTGCCTGATCGGCATGCTGCTGTTCGCCGCCACCGGCATCACCCTCAACCACGCCGCGAAGATCGAGGCCAGGCCCGAGGTCGCCAACCGGCACCTGGAACTGCCGGCGCCGCTGCTGCAGGCGCTGGCCGCGCACGGGGACGGCAACGCGCCGCTGCCCGGCAAGGTCGCCGACTGGCTGTCGCGCGAGCTGGACGTCGCCATCGGCAGGCGCGCGGCCGAGTGGTCGCCGGAGGAGGTCTACCTGTCCATGCCCGGTCCCGGCAGCGATGCCTGGCTGAGCATCGACCGCGAGACCGGCGCGGTGGAGTTCGAGCAGACCCGCCGCGGCTGGGTGTCGTACTTCAACGACCTGCACAAGGGCCGCAACGCCGGCCCGGGCTGGGGCTGGTTCATCGACCTGTTCGCCGTGGCCTGCCTGGTGTTCTGCATCACCGGCCTGTTCCTGCTGCACCTGCATGCGCGGCAGCGGCGCATGACCTGGCCGCTGGTCGGCCTGGGCCTGCTGGTCCCGCTGTTGATCGCCCTGATCCTCATCCACTGAACACGCTTCCCCTACGGAGTCGCACCATGCGCGTCACCCTGACCATCGCCCTGAGCGGGCTGCTCGCCACCGCCCCCGCGGCCTACGCCGCGAGCCTGGACATCAACGTCGAGATCCCCAAGCTCAACGTGGCCGAGTACCACCGCCCCTATGTCGCGGTGTGGATCGAGGACGGCGAGCAGAAGACCGCCGCCAACCTGTCGGTGTGGTACCAGCAGACGTCCAACGCCGAAGGCCACGGCACCAAGTGGCTGCCGGACCTGCGCCAGTGGTGGCGCAAGAGCGGCCGCACCCTGCAGGTGCCGGTGGACGGCGTGACCGGCCCGACCCGCCCGGCCGGCAAGCACGCGCTGGGCTTCAGCGACAGCCAGCCGCAGCTGCGCAACCTGCCGGCCGGCCAGTACACCCTGGTGGTCGAGGCTGTGCGCGAGGTCGGCGGCCGCGAACTGCTGAAGATCCCCTTCGAGTGGAAGGGCAAGGCCGGCAACGGCAGCGCCCAGGGCCAGAGCGAACTCGGCCTGGTCACCCTCGCCATCAAGCCCTGACGTTCCGAACCAAGGAGAGACACACCATGAAACGCACCACCCTGCTCGCCGCGCTGATCGCCGCCGCGCTTCCCTTCTCCGCCCTGGCCCACAAGCAGTGGCTGCTGCCCTCGTCCACCGTGGTCGCCGGCAACGACGTCTGGGTCACCGTCGACGCGGCGGTGTCCAACCAGCTGTACTACCCCGACCACGTGGCGATGCGCCTGGACAACGTCACCATCACCGCTCCGGACGGCAGCGTGCTGCAGCCGCAGAACCCGGCCACCGGCAAGTACCGCAGCGTGTTCGACGTGCAGCTGGAGCAGGAAGGCACCTACCGCATCGCCAACCTCAACAGCGGCCTGTCGGCGCGCTGGGACACCCCGGAAAGCCTGGCCGCCGCCAAGGCCGCCAAGGACAAGCCGGCCGCCGGCGGCATGGGCGGTCCCGGTGGCGCCCGCGGCGGTTTCCTGCGCAACGCCACGCCGGAAGACCTGGCCACCAAGATCCCGAAGAACGCGCAGAACCTGCAGGTCACCGAGGGCATCGGCCGGGTGGAGACCTTCATCACCAAGGGCAAGCCCAGCGCCGTCGCCGCCGTCGGCAAGGGCCTGGAACTGGTGCCGGTCACCCAGCCCAACGATCTGTTCGCCGGCGAGGAAGCCACCTTCAAGCTGGTGATCGACGGCAAGCCCGCCGCCGGGCTGGACGTCGAGATCGTGCGCGGCGCCACCCGCTACCGCAACGCGCAGGACGAGATCAAGGTGACGACCGGCGCCGACGGCAGCTTCAAGGTCACCTGGCCGGAAGCCGGCATGTACTGGCTGGAAACCTCCACCACCGACGACAGGACCAGCGCGCCGCAGGCCAAGCAGCGCCGCCTGAGCTACGTCGCCACGCTGGAAGTGCTGCCGCAGTGAGGCAGGAACTGGTGGCCAGGAACTAGGAACCAGCAAGAGCCACAGCCGTCTCCCAACCTTCATGGGAACGGTGCTCTTTCGTTCCTCGTTCCTGCTCACTCTTTCCCCGTCTCCAACGGTTATCGCTTTCTCTGGTTCCTGGTTCCTGGCCACTAGTTCCTAGCTCCATGTCCCCTCCCGACATCGCCGCGCTTGGCGGCCACACCATGGGCACCACCTGGAGCGCGAAGCTGGTGGCGCCGCGCGCGCGCGACCTGCACCCGCTGCATGCCGGCATCCAGGCGCTGCTCGACCGCGTGGTCGCGCAGATGAGCACCTGGGAGCCCGGTTCCGACATCAGCCGCTACAACCGGGCGGCCGCCGGCAGCTGGCAGACGATGCCGGACGATTTCTGGAACGTGCTGCAGGCCGCGCAGACGGTCGCCGAGCGCAGCGGCGGTGCCTTCGACCCCACCCTCGGCCCGCTGGTGGCGCTGTGGGGGTTCGGCGCCGACGCCGCGCAGCAGCGCCGGCCCGACGCCGCGCAGCTTGCCGGAGTCGCCGCCCGCTGCGGCTGGCAGCGCCTGCGGCTGGACGCGCAGGCGCAGGCGGCGCTGCAACCCGGCGGCCTGCAGCTGGACCTGTCGGCGATCGCCAAGGGCTATGGCGTCGATCTGGCCAGCCGCTGGCTGCGCGGACAGGGCATCGGCGCGGCACTGGTCGAGGTCGGCGGCGAACTGCACGGCTACGGCCGCAAGCCCGATGACCAGCCGTGGCGCGTGCTGGTCGAGTCGTCGCCGGAAGAAGACGCCGGCGCCGACCATCCGCCGCGCGTGCTGGCGCTGGACGACCTGGCGGTGGCCACGTCCGGCGACCGCTGGCACCGCTACGAGCAGGAGGGCGTGAGCTACAGCCATACCCTCGACCCGCGCCGGCACGCGCCGGTGGCCGCCGCGGCCGCCGCGGTCACCGTGGTCCACCGCGAGGCGATGCTCGCCGATGCCTGGGCCACCGCGCTGACGGTGATGGGCGCGGACGAAGGGCTCGCCTTCGCCGACGCGCATGGGTTGGCCGCGCGCTTCGTCCAGCGCGAGGCCGATGGCCTGCGGGAAACCCTGTCGCAGGGCTTCCGGCAGCATCTGGACGCGGGCAACGCATGAACCGTTCCACTTCCGCGCGCGCGTTCGCCGGCAACCTCGCCGTCATCGCCCTGTTGCTGGCGGCAGCCGGGCTGCTGCTGCGCCTGCACCTGGGCGAGGACTGGTGGCTGGCCGCGCCGCTGCCCGCGCGGCGCTGGATCGCGCTCGCCGTCCTGCTCGCCTATGCGGCGTGGTGCGCGGCGCTATGGTGGCGCGCGCGGCCGCGCGAGGACGACGCAGGCGATGGCGGCGAACCGCCGCTGCTGGTGGCCTGGGCCAGCCAGACCGGCTTCGCCCAGCAGCTGGCCGAGCGCAGCGCGCAGAGCCTGCGCGAGGGCGGCCGCAAGGTACGCCTGCGCGCGCTCGACCAGGTCGATGCCACGCAACTGGCGGCGACGCGCAAGGCGCTGTTCATCGCCAGCACTACCGGCGAAGGCGACCCGCCGGATCACGCGCTCGCCTTCCTCGGCCAGGTGATGAAGCAGCCCATCGCGTTGCCGCAACTGCAATACGCGGTGCTGGCGCTGGGCGACCGCAGCTACGACCACTACTGCGCGTTCGGCCACCAGCTGGACGACTGGCTGCGCCGGCATGGCGCGCAGCCGCTGTTCGACACCGTGGAAGTGGACAACGCCGATCCGGCCGCGCTGCGCCACTGGCAGCAACTGCTCGGCCAGCTCGGCGACGGCAGCGTCCAGGCCGACTGGAGCGCACCGGACTACCAGCCCTGGCTGCTGCGCGAACGGCGGCAGCTGAATCCCGGCAGCGCCGGCGGCCCGGTGTTCCACCTGCGCCTGCAACCGGCCATGGGCGAGCTGCCGCACTGGCAGGCCGGCGACATCGCCGAGGTCGGCCCGCGGCATGCGGCCGCCACCATCGAGCGCTGGATGCAGGCGCACGGTCTCGACACGGGAGCGACGCTGGCCGATGGCCGCGCGCTGCGCGACGTGCTGGCCGGCTCGAAACTGCCCGACGCCCCCGATTCCACCGACGTCGATGCGCTGGCCGCCTCGCTGCAACCCTTGCCGCACCGCGAATACTCCATCGCCTCGCTGCCGTCGGAAGGCAGCCTGCACCTGCTGCTGCGCCGGCAGTCGCATCCGGACGGAACGCCCGGCCTGGCCAGCGGCTGGTTGTGCGACCACGCCGCCATCGGCGAGCGCATCGACCTGCGCCTGCGCGAGAACCGCAACTTCCATCCGCCGGCGGACGACGCGCCGCTGGTGCTGATCGGCAACGGCACCGGCATCGCCGGCCTGCGCGCACACCTGCGCGCGCGCATCGACGCCGGTGCGCGCCGCAACTGGCTGCTGTTCGGCGAGCGCAACCTCGCCCACGATTTCCACTTCGGCGACGAACTGGAACAGTGGCGGCGCGAAGGCAGGATCGAACGCCTGGACGCGGTGTTCAGCCGCGACGGCGGCCCGCAGCGCTACGTGCAGGATGCGCTGTCCGCGCAGGCCGACCTGCTGCGGCAGTGGGTCGACGACGGCGCCACCGTACTGGTCTGCGGCAGCCTGCAGGGCATGGCCCCGGCGGTGGACGCGGTGATCGCGCAGGCGCTGGGCGGCGAGCGCAAGGAACAGCTGGTCATGGAACGGCGCTACCGGCGCGACGTGTATTGAGCCTTCGCTACAGGATTGTGCCGAGGCACAACGAACCCTGATCGATTCCGCCAGTTGCCGGTGTCTGCCAGTGGGTGCCGACCGTTGGTCGGCACTGTCGGCCGGACGGCATGAAGCCGCCCGACCAACGGTCGGGCGCTACCGGGAGCGGAAATTGCAATCCGCCCTCTGTAGGAG
>JAEWOJ010000101.1 GCA_023399815.1 Pseudomonadota bacterium
CACCCCAACCCCTCTCCCGGAGGGAGAGGGGCTTTGGAAAGCGGGGCTGCTGCGCCATCGCTTTTCCCTTCTCCCTATGGGAGAAGGTGCCCGAAGGGCGGATGAGGGACGGGCGAAGCCCGATGCAATCCGGCGTTACGAGGTTGGCTTTAACCCCACAGGACAGAAGGCACAGCCCCGCTCAGACTCATCGCACCGCGCGCGGGTTGGCGAGCGCTTCGCCGTATTCCTTGAACTCGGGGATGCGCTGGGCGATGTCCGCCGGGAACGGGGGCTGCCCGTCCAGGGGCTGGATCGGCACGCTGCGCTCGTTGGAGGCGCTCCTGGCGGCGGCCGCATCGGTCAGGGTGTTCTGGCGCAGGACCTGCAGGCGGGCGAAGCTGTCCTGCAGCAGCGCGCGCTGCTCCGGCTTGAGCGGAATCTCGATGTCGTCCACGCGCAGGCGGCCGTCGGGCAGGATGTCCAGGTTCGGGTAGGGCGCGCGCCGCACCGATACCCGGTCGGCGCTCACTTCGACCTTGGGCTTGCTGCGCTCGGCCCGGTGGGCGGCGTATTTCTCGCGGTCGCCGCAGCCGGTGGCGAGGGCGACGCAGGCGAGCAGGACGGACAGCAGCAGCTTCTTCATGGCGGGCTGGGACGATGCGGCGGGGGAGCGGCGATTCTACCGTCCCCCCACCGGCACCGGCGGTCAGCGCAGGGTCACCTTGCCGTTGCGGCACTCGTCGATGTCGCCCTGGTCCATCGTCGCGTAGGGCTTGAACTCGGGGATGGCCGCGGCCAGCTGCTGCTGGGTGGCGAGCATCGCTGGCAGGTGGTCGCAGATCTTCGCGGCGCTTTCCTCCAGCTTCTTCGCCTCGGCGTCGATCCGCTTCTCGATCTGGTCGGTGTCGCCGGAGAAGATGCCCTTGATCGCTTCGCCGGCGGCGCGGACGCCGAGGTTCGCGCCCTGCACGCCGATCTCGATGCCGGCCTCGGCCACCTGCATCACCTGCCCGCGGTACTGCAGCAGCAGCCTGCGCTGGGCGTCGTCGACGGCGATCGTGCGGCCGTCGATCAGCAGGTCGCCGGCCGGCGAGATCTCAACCTTGGTGCCCTTGCCGTTGGAGATGCGGATGTTGCCTTCGGCCAGTTCCTTGCGCGCCTTGTTGGTCGCTTCGCGGACCTTCTGGCCGATGCTGGCCTCGCCGAGCGGATCGTCGGCCTGCGGACGCTTGCCGCAGGCGGCCAACGGCAGGCACAGCATCAGCGCGAACAGGGGCGCGATGAGGGTCTTCGTCTTCATGGTGCGTGCTTCCTTTGCTGGCAGGAAAGAAAGTAAAGAAGGAATCAGCGCGACTTCGGCAGATCGACGCTGCCGCCGATGCCGGTGTGGTCGACCGAGCCGCTGCCGACGCGCTGCACGCGAAGGCTGCCGGCGTTGCGCACGCGCAGGTCGCCCGAACCCAGCGAGCCCAGGCCCACCGCGCCGCGCACGTCGCCGACCTCGGCATCGCCGGAGCCGATGCTGCCGATCTCCACGCTGCCCTGCACGTTGCGCAGTTCCAGGTCGCCGGAGCTGATACTGCCGACCTTGGCATCGCCGCGCACGCCGTCGACGCGGACGTCGCCGGAGCCGATCGAGACCACGTGCAGTGCGCCGACGTTGTCCAGCTCGATGTCGCCCGAGCCGACCGCGGCGGTCGCCAGCCCCTTGATGTCGCGCGCCTTCACGTCGCCGGAGCCGACATCGGCGCTCATCGCCTGCGAGCCGCTGAGCGAGGCGTCGCCCGAGCCGACCTTGAGCTGGACCATCACGTTGTCCGGCAGCGTGCCGCCGATGTCCAGCCAGGCATAGCTGGAACCGAAATTGATGTTCAGGCCGAGGCTCTCGCGCTGCAGGCGGACGACGAGCTTGTCGCCGACCTTTTCCTGGGTCAGCGACAGCTGGCCGAGCAGTTCCTGGCTGGAGGCGCAGGCGCGGCCGGACAGCGCGGCGTGGGCGCCGGGCGTGGCCTGCAGTTTCAGGTCATGACTGTTGACCTCGAAGACCACGGCCTTGGCGCCGGCCAGGTCCAGTTCCAGCGCCTTGGGCTGGCTGACCTTGCAGTGGTCATCGGCCATGGCGGCGGCCGGCAGCAGGGCCAAGGCGAACAGGGCGTGCCTGATGCTTGCGTGCTTGATGTTCATCGGGTTCCTCGGTGTCGCGGCAGGACGTAAGGGGTTCTCAGATGTCGTCGCGGCGCTGGCGCAGCCAGATCGCGGCGGCGATGAAGAGCGCGCCGACCAGCACGCCGATCCACAGCTCGGGGTTGGACAGCCCGGCCAGCTGCACGCCCGGGGAGAAGCCATGCAGCATCGACTTCACCGACTCGCCATCGGGCGTGGGGCTGCGGTAGGCCAGCTCGATGCCCGGGGTGGCGCTCAGCAGCAGGCGGCTGACCACGTGGCCCCAGAACCAGCCGCTGTTCATGCCGAACAGCTTCATCAGGTCGAACCAGCTGACGATGACCCCGGCGAACACCGGCAGCATCACCGCCCACAGGAACGGCTTGCTCCTGGCCCAGGCCGAGCACAGCAGCAGCCAGCCGGCGGTGGGCAGCGCCCACAGCGCGTAGACGGGAATCCAGACCAGGTGGCTGGCGGCGATCGAGAACGGATTGGACGAGGCCCAGATCAGGGTGATCGGGTTGCCGCCATGGAACAGCACCACCGCGCTGATGATCAGCATGAAGCTGAACATCGTAACGATGGCGGCGGCGACCGCCAGCAGCGGGGCGATGACCAGTGCGCCGACCAGCTTGGACAGCACCGTCTGCGTGTCGGAAACCGGCATCGATTTCCAGAACAGCACGCTGCGGTCGCGGCGGTCGTCGTACAGCGCGCCCAAGCAGTAGAAGAACACCACGAAGGCCAGGGTGATGAACGGCCAGGCCGAGCTGAGCAGCAGGGTGACGTTCATGCCCTCGCCGAACTTGACCATGTCCGCCGGACTCATCTGGCGGGTCAGCAGGTCCAGGTCCAAGCCGTTCACGTTGACGCCGTTGATGTGCAGGTCGCCGTTGTTCGCCGCGCGATGGGCGGCGAACAGACCGGCGACGATCGCCATCAGCGACAGCAGCAGCGAGATGCCGCCGGCCACCAGCGGCGCGCGCAGGAAACCGCCGCGGTTCTCCCAGTATTCGCGCTTGAGCAGCCACTTGAACTTGCCCAGCGGGGTGATGTGATGGACGGCGTTCATGCGTAGGTTCCCTTCATGATGGCCACGAACAGGTCGGCGAGGCCGGGGTTGCGGGTTTCGCCCAGGGCGTCGAGCTGGGCGCGGTCGACGCCGTCGTAGAGCAGGACGGACTTGCCGAACGGCAGCGCGCGCTCGTCGATGGGCCCCAGCTCGCGCGCGGCCTGCAGGGTGCCGGCCGAGGCCAGCAGCTCGGTATAGCGCCCGGCCACGCTCTCCATGTCGGCCGAGAGCACGATCTTCCCGTCGCGGATGAACAGCACGTCGGTGAGGATGTGCTCGATCTCCTCGACCTGGTGGGTGGTGATGACGATGGTCTTCTGCTCGTCGAAGTAGTCCTCCAGCAGGCGCTGGTAGAACTCCTTGCGGTAGAGGATGTCCAGGCCCAGGGTCGGCTCGTCCAGCACCAGCACGCGCGCGTCGATGGCCATCACCAGCGCCAGGTGCAGCTGCACCACCATGCCCTTGGACAGCTCGGACACGCGCTGCTTCGGCTGCAGCTTGGTGTTGGCCAGGAAGCGCTCGCAGCGGGCGCGGTCGAAGCGCGGGTGCACGCCGGCGACGAAGTCGATGGCCTCCTTGACCCGGATCCAGCGCGGCAGCACCGCTACGTCGGCGATGAAGCACACGTCGTTCATCAGCGCCTTGCGCTGGGTGCGCGGGTCCATGCCGAGCACGCGCAGTTCGCCCTCGAACGAGGTCAGGCCGAGCATGGCCTTGAGCGCGGTGGTCTTGCCGGCGCCGTTGGGGCCGATCAGGCCGACGATGCGGCCCGGCGCGATGGTGAAGCTGGTGTTGTCCAGCGCCGGTTTCTGCTTGTAGGCCTTGCGCAGGTCATGGGCGGAAACGACGGCTTCGACGGCGGCATTCATGGTGTGGTCCCCGATGGCAGCAGATCTTCCAAGGTCAGGCCCAGGCGCTGGATGCGCTCCAGCACGCCGGGCCACTCTTCATTGAGAAAACGGTCGCGCTCGCTGCCGCGCAGCTTCCGCGCGGCCTCCTCGGTCATGAACATGCCCAGGCCGCGGCGCTTCTCGACCAGGTTCTCGTCGGCCAGTTCCTGGTAGGCGCGCGAGACCGTGATCGGGTTCAACTGGTACTCGGCGGCCACCTGGCGTACCGAGGGCAGGGCGTCGCCCGGCTTGATGATGCCGTCCAGCATCATCGCGATGACGCGATCCTTCAGCTGGCGGTAGATGGGAGCGCCATCGCTCCACTGGATATCGCTCATGGTCAGCTCCGTGGATTCAGCGACTGTGCGAATGAGAAGTAAGGCAGGGAGAGGCTGGTCCGCATCTTGCGGATGGGGCGCCTGCTTTTCTCCTGCGCGTCGGCTTCCTGCGCGTCGCCGGTGATCCCGGCGGCATAATCCTGAACCGCGCCACGGCCGGCAGGAAAGGACAGCGTGCAGCCGATCAGCAACAGCGTGCCGGCGGTGGTCAGCGCCGGGAGAACATGTCGTTGGTGCCTTCGGTTCATGGCGGTCCCCCTGTGTAGGGTGGCTGGTGTTGTATACAACTATAACACCGACACGCCGACATGCAACTCCCCTGTAACCCAACTGATGGCCTAGTCTTCAAACGACGCTGGCCCGTACCCAGGAGACTCCCGATGTCGATTCGCAACTATCTGATTGGAATGGCCTTTGCCATGTCCATGGTGGGGGCGGCCAGTGCCGCCGATGGCGCATTGCTGGACCGCGACTACCGCCCGCTGGCCGGAAAGGATGCCGTGAACCTGAATCGAGCCTACGGCGGCAAGGTGCTGCTGGTGGTCAACACTGCCTCCAAATGCGGGTTCACCCCGCAATACGAGGGGCTGGAGGCGCTGCACCAGTCGCTGGGCGCGCGCGGTTTCGCCGTGCTCGGTTTCCCGTCCAACGACTTCAAGGGCCAGGAGCCGGGCAGCGAGGCGCAGATCCAGGAGTTCTGCACCCTGACCTACGGGGTGAAGTTCCCGATGTTCGAGAAGGTGCACGTGATCGGCCCCGAGGCCACGCCGCTGTACCAGGACCTCACCCGCCTGACCGGGGTGGCGCCGGGCTGGAATTTCCACAAGTACCTGGTGTCCCGCGATGGCCGGGTGGTGGCGCAGTTCCCCAGCAAGGTGCGGCCGGACGATCCGGAGCTGCGCGCGGCGATCGAGCGCGAGCTCGCCAGGCCCGTGCCGCACCCGCATTGACGGGGCGGCCGCGCGCCTCGACATCGCCGGTGCGCGTGCGACAATGACGCCCCTCGCGCCGATGGCGGCGTCTGTTCACTTCCAGGAAAGCAGCGAATGAAGATGGGAAAGCGCGGCGCCGCGGCGTCGCTTCTGATTCTGGCGATGGCGGCCCCCGCGGCCGTGTTCGCGCAACAACCTGCCGCCCCGGCGGCTACCAAGGAGAAGTCCGTGTTGACCTCGGAACGTGAAAAGATCGGTTACGCCATCGGTGTGGACGTCGCCAGTTCGTTCGAACCCGTCGCCCAGGACGTCGATGTCGCCGCCATGCGTCGCGCCGTGGAGAACGCCTTCGCCGGTGGCCAGCCGCTGCTGTCGCAGGAAGAGGCGCAGAAGACCGACCAGGCCCTGCGCATGGCGATGATGGTGCGTTCCGGGCAGCAGGTGCCGGGCCTGGCGCCGGGCAGCCAGCCGCCGGCGGTGGACCGCGAGAAGGTCGGCCTGATGCTGGGCAGCTACGCGGTCGGCCCGTCGCTGGCGCCGATCCAGAAGGAAATCGACCTGGACGCGACCTTCCAGGCCATCGCCACCATCTTCGCCAAGGGCACGCCGCTGATGGACCGCCAGCAGGCGCAGTCCACGCTGCAGGCGTTCAGCACCGCCAAGCAGGCTGCCGCCGCCGGCAAGAACCGCGAGGAAGGCAACGCCTTCCTGGCCAAGAACAAGGCCCAGCCGGGCGTGGTGACCACCGCCTCGGGCCTGCAGTACCAGGTGCTGCGCGCCGGCAGCGGCGAGCGTCCGGTGCCCAGCAGCCGCGTGCGCGTGAACTACGAGGGCAAGCTGCTGGACGGCACCGTGTTCGACAGCAGCTACCAGCGCGGCCAGCCGGCCGATTTCGGCCTGGACCAGGTGATCAAGGGCTGGACCGAAGGCGTGTCGCTGATGCCGGTCGGTTCCAAGTACCGCTTCTGGGTCCCGGCCGAGCTGGCCTACGGCAGCAACGGCACCCCGGGCGGCCCGATCGGTCCGGACGCGACGCTGACCTTCGACGTCGAGCTGCTGGGCGTCCTGCAGTAATCCACGGAGCCACTGCACCTATGCGCGTCGCGATTTTCGGTACCGGCTACGTGGGTCTCGTCACCGGGACCTGCCTGGCCGAGGTGGGGCATGACGTGGTCTGCGTCGACATCGACCAGGCCAAGGTCGACGGCCTGAACCGGGGCGTCATCCCGATCTACGAGCCGGGCCTGGAACCGATGGTCAAGGCCAACCATGCCGCCTCGCGGCTGGCCTTCACCACCGACGCCGCCGCCGCGATCGCGCATGGGCAGGTGGTCTTCATCGCGGTCGGCACGCCGCCGGACGAGGACGGCAGCGCCGACCTGCAGTACGTGCTGGCCGTGGCCCGCACCATCGGCCGGCACCTGGCGGTGCCGACCGTGGTGGTCAACAAGTCGACGGTGCCGGTGGGCACCGCCGACAAGGTGCGCACGGCGATCGCCGAAGAGCTGGCCGCGCGCGGCGTGGACATCGCCTTCGACGTGGTCTCCAATCCCGAGTTCCTCAAGGAGGGCGACGCGGTGGCCGACTGCATGCGCCCGGACCGCATCATCGTCGGTGCGGCCAGCGGGGAATCGGTGGCGGTGATGCGCCGCCTGTACGCGCCGTTCAACCGCAACCGCGACCGCGTGGTGGAGATGGACGTGCGCTCGGCCGAGCTGACCAAGTACGCCGCCAACGCGATGCTGGCGACCAAGATCAGCTTCATGAACGAGATCGCCAACATCGCCGAGCGCGTCGGCGCCGACATCGAGCAGGTCCGCCAGGGCATCGGTTCGGACCCGCGCATCGGCTGGCACTTCATCTATCCCGGCGCCGGCTACGGCGGCTCCTGTTTCCCCAAGGACGTGCAGGCGCTGGCCCGCACCGCCCTGCAGCACGGCCACGCGCCGCGCCTGCTCGACGCCGTGGAAGCGGTGAACGAGGCGCAGAAGGGCCACCTGTTCGAACTGGTCCAGCGCCACTACGACCGTGGCGAGGACGAGGGCGTGCGCGGCAAGACCTTCGCGGTGTGGGGGCTGGCCTTCAAGCCCAATACCGACGACATGCGCGAAGCCTCCAGCCGCCGCCTGCTGGCGCAGCTGTGGGAGGCCGGCGCGCGCGCGCGCGTCTACGATCCCGAAGCGATGCACGAGGCGCGCCGCCTCTTCGGCGAGCGCGAGGACCTGGTGTTCTGCGACTCGGCCTTCGACGCGCTGGAAGGCGCCGACGCCCTGGTCGTGGTCACCGAATGGAAGCAGTTCCGCAGCCCGGATTTCGCGCGCATCCGCCAGGAGCTGGGCGACGCGGTGGTGTTCGACGGCCGCAACCTGTACGAGCCGCAGGACATCGAGGCGGCCGGGCTGGCCTACTACGGCATCGGCCGGGGGCGTTCCCTGCATGTCTGACCTGCTGCCGAGCGCCCGCGAACAGGCCCTGGAAGCCCGCCTGGTGGAACTGGAGATGCGCGTGTCCTTCCAGGAACACGCCTTGGCCGAACTGAGCGAGGCGCTGGCCGACGCGCGCATGCAGGGCAGCCGCAACGCCGACGTGCTGCGCGTGCTGCTCGAGGACCTGGGCAAGGTCCGCAACGCGCTCAACGCCTCCGATCCGGCGAACGAACCGCCGCCCCCGCACTACTGATACCGACGTACAGCACGCATGAGCGACACTCTCCGCGACCAGCTCCTCGGGCTGGGATTCAAGCCCGCGCCCAAGTCGGAGCGCAAACCCGACACCCGCCGCGACGGCCGCCCGCAGGGCAGGCCGGGGCAGGCCCGTCCGCAGGCCGGCGCCAAGCCCGTCCATGCCGGCAAGCCCGCGCACGGCAACAAGGCCGCGCATGGCGGCCAGCAGGGCCCGCGCAAGCCGCGCTCGCAGGAAGACATCGACCTGGCCAAGGCCTATGCGATCCGTGCGCAGAAGGAAAAGGACGAACGCATCGAGGCCGAGCGCCAGAAGCAGGAAGAGGCCCGCCTGCGCCGCGAAGCGAAGGCCCGGCTGGACGAGCTGATCAAGGACAAGGCGCTGAACATCGCCGACGCCGACATCGCCCGCCACTTCCCCTACGGCGGCAAGATCAAGCGCATCTACGTCACCGCCGACCAGCTCAAGGCGCTCAACGCCGGACAGCTGGGCGTGCTGCAGCAGAACGGGCGCTACCTGCTGGTGACGGCCGAACTGCTGGCCGAGGCGGAGGCGATCTTCGCCCCGGCCGTGGCGCTGAAGGTCGATCCGAACGCGCCGGCCGCGGACGACCCGTATGCCGATCCGATGTACCAGGTGCCCGACGACCTGGTCTGGTGAGGCCAGCCCCGTAGGAGCGACGCAAGTCGCGATGGCGCTTTCCCTGCGAAAGCCCCGTCGCGACTTGCGTCGCTCCTACATCGCTCCTACGTTCGTTTTTCAGGCACGAAGCAGAGGGCGATCGCCGCGCCGGCCAGGGCGAAGCCGCCGCCGGCGATGAAGGCGACCCTGCCGTCGCCGAAGTGCCACAGCTGGCCGGCGATCAGCGCGCCGAGTACGCCGCCCAGCCCCGACGAAAACCCGTAGAACAACCCCTGGCCGTGGCCGTTGAGGTTGCCGGGGAAGTAGCGTGCCAGCAGCTGCATCGCCGAGGCGAAGAACGCGGCGAAGCCCAGACAGTGGGTGGCCTGCGCCACCAGCATCACCGGGATGTTCTCCGGCCACAGCGCGGTGGCCCACCAGCGCAGCGCGGCGCTGGCCATGGAGATGATCAGCAGCCAGCTGGCGTCCCAGCGCTTGAAGAAGCCGGCGATCAGGAAGAACACCGCTACCTCGAACACCACGCCGACGGTCCACATCAGACCCAGCAGCGAGGTGCTGTAGCCGTGCTGGTCCATGTACAGCGAGAAGAACGTGTAGTACGGCCCGAACGAGAGCTGTTCGAGGAAGGCGGCGACGAAGAATGCCAGCACCGGCGGCCGCCGCACGATCGCCCAGAAGCCCTGCACGTGCGCGGCGTGGGTGCCGACGTGGCGCGCGTAGCGGTTGAGGAAGGACGCGCCGGTCAGCAGCACGAACAGCGGCAGCATCAGCCACGGCAGCAGGCCGGCGCCGCGCCGTTCGATCACCCAGCCGAACAGCGTCACCACCGCGATGAAGCCCAGCGAGCCCCACACCCGGATCATGCCGTAGCGGTGGCTGTCGCTGCCCAGGTGGGTGAGGGTGATCGACTCGAACTGCGGCATCACCGCGTTGTAGAAGAAACAGAACCCGACCATCACCGCGTACAGCGTCCACTGCGGCTGCGGCAGCAGGAAGCCGGAGAAGCTGATCACCGTCAGCACGCAGCCGATGCGCAGCCAGCGGATCGGCCGCGGCGACACCGCCGCCAGCGAGGTCCAGGTGCTGGGCGCGACCACACGGGTCGCATACCACAGGCTCATCATCACGCTGATCGCGGTCACGCCCATGCCGCGCGACTGCAGATACAGGCTCCAGTACGGCGTGAACGCGCCCAGCGCGGCGTAGTAGAAGAAATAGAAGCTGGACAGCCGGGCGACCGGGACCGCGGGTTGTGGCGTGCGGGACATGGGGGGCGGGAAGTGGATGAATACGGGTTGTGGAGAAAGATGGAGCGACGGCGGCGGCAGATTCCATGCGGGAAAGGACGCGATTTGCGCAGAAGCGCTGTAGCTGTAGGAGGTATAGGAGGTGTAGGAG
>JAEWOJ010000109.1 GCA_023399815.1 Pseudomonadota bacterium
TCCGAGCAGCGTGCCCACGCCCTCCTTGGCTGGCTCCACCACTACAACTGGCACCGACCACATGCCAGCCTCGGCTACAAACCGCCCATCTCCCGCATACCACTGAACAACGTGCTGGGTTTACACACCTAGGCCGGCGCGCCCTCCGGCGATGGCGGGCACAGGAGCAGCAGCGTCGTCAGCAGCACCGGCGGGATGAACACCCACATGCCGACCTGCATGTAGCCGAGCGCGGCCACGCCGCAGCCGGCGGCGAAGATGCAGATGCTGGTGCCCAGCGCGGCGCAGCGCGCCTTGATCGCGGCCCGCGCCCCGGCATCCAGCCCACCCTGCGCCAGATCGGCCAGGTCGATCATCGCCTGGGTGGTGCTGCCGGTCATCAGCGTGGTTGGCGGCGCCTTCGGAAAATGGACGCGGTGGACCACGTTCTGGATCGCCATCGCCGCGACCAGCAGCACGCCGGTGACGATCGCGGCCAGGCTGTCGCCGTCCACGAACGGCCCGTTGCGGATCGCCAGCAGCGCGCCCAGCGCGAGCAGGACGGCCATGGCGCAGACCAGCCCCTTCAGCGCGGACGCGCCGCGGCGCGCGAAAAAGCCGGCGGCCAGCCGCGCCAGCATCACCACGAGGCAGAACACCGGCAGCGCCAGCAGCTTGCCGGTCGCGCCGGACGTGCCATTCACCAGGCTCGCGCCGAAGGTGGCGAAGTTGCCGGTGACATGCGCGGCGAACAGCCCGTGCAGGGCGAGGAAGCCGGCAGTATCGACATAGCCGCCGTTGAAGGTGAGTACCTTCGGGAAGGGAATCTTCATGTTCGCTCCACTGGTCGAATACCCATCGTCGGGCGATGCCGCTTCCGGCGGCACGCTGTCCCGCCGGACCGGGCTTCGGCGTCATGACAGTGTGCCTCACGTTGATGCTGGCACAGTACGACCGCCACCTTCTCCATCCTCGCGGGCATGGCGGCGCTCTGGTTCCGCCCCGACCCACGCATCGAACGCCATTTTTCGAAATAGGACGCGCTGGCGTCGCGCTGACGGCAGCCCTCGCGTGCATGCTTCATGCCTGCATCGAAAGCGGTTGGGCACAACCGGATGGCATAAACGAAAAAGCCCGCAGATAGGCGGGCTTTGATCGACAGGTGGTGCCGCTTGTCCGATTCGAACGGACGACCTACTGATTACAAATCAGTTGCTCTACCGACTGAGCTAAAGCGGCGATGTCCGGCGGACGCGCCATTGCGGCGCGTCCGGTGCGGCATTCTAGCGTAGGCGGCCGCAGTCGAGCGATTGCTGTTGCGCCGCTCCGCTGCGGCGCTGCAGGTCCGCGGTGCTGGCCGATCCGGCGTGGGCCACGTCCAGCCACCAGCTGGCGTCCGTTTCCGTGCCGTTGCTGGCGATCCGCGCCGGGAAACCCGCCGCGGTCAATGCCGACAGGCGACGCTCGGCGCCCTCGCGGTTGCGGTACTGGCCCAGCGCGATCGCGTTGGCGTCCTCGCCCTGGGCGATGATGAAGTAGTCGCCGAAACCGGCGTCGACGATGCGCTTGACCATGGCCTGCGCGTCCTCGCGGCTGGCCGCCGGCGGGATGAGGACGCGGTAGCTGGTCGCCGCCTTGCTCGGTACTTCACGCAGGTGCGAACGGGCCAGGTCCGCGCCCAGCGTGGCCGCGGCCGCCTGCGCCCGTTCCCGGCTGTCGAACGGCCCGAAGCTGAAACAGCGTTCCGGGCGGGCTGCCGGCGGCGCGGTCGTTGCGGCAACGGTCTTGTCCGCTTCCGCAGGCGCCCTGGCCGGAACAGCCGCCGGTGGCGGCGCTTCGGCAGGTGCGGGGGACGGCGCCGGGCTGGCCTGGGATGGCGTCTCCACGGCGTCCATGGGGACGAGTTCCAGCGACGCCACGCCGGTTTCGGCGGCCTCGGGCGTCACCGGCGGAGCCGCGCGCGGGACCATCCACCACAGCGCGACGCCGACGTTGAGGATGGCCAGTGCGACGATCAGGAAACGAATCAGCATGGCGCGATCCTAGCGCTCCGGCGCCCGCTGGTGCACGGCCCAGCGGGCCAGGCCGTCCAGCACCAGCGCCGGCCGGTGTTCCGCTTCCGGCAGCAGTGGCAGCAGGGGCGCGGCGCCGCCGCCATGCATCACCAGCGCCGGCGCATTTCCCAGCCGCTCGGCGCCAAGCCGCAGGCTGCGCTCGACCAGCGCCACCGCCGCGCCGTCGCAACCGGATGCCAGCGCGTCGGCGGTGTCGCTGGCGAACTCCGCGTAGTCGCCACCGCTGGCCGGCAGCTGCACCGCCCGCGCGTGCAGCGCCTCGCGCATGGTGGTGGGCGAAGCGCCGATGCGGCCGCCGAGATGCCGGCCGGCCGCGTCCATCAGGTCGATGGTCAGCGCCGTGCCCACGCCGACCACCAGCACCGGTCGCGGCGCGGCGGCCGCGGCGAGCAGGGCCAGGAAGCGATCGACGCCGAACTTCTCCGGGCGCGCGTAGGCGATGGCCACGCCCGCGCACTCCGGCAGGGTCCGCGCCACCCGCACGTGCGCGAAGCGCGCGCGCAGGAGGTCCATCACCGTCGCGGTCAACGCCGGCGCCGCGACGCTGGCCACCCAGGCGGTGTCGCCGCGCGGCAGGGCATCCAGCGCCGCCGCGGTCATCGCTTCGGCGCCGTGCGCCCACGCCTGCGCGCTGCCGGCGGCGATGCCGTCGAGCGGCGCGAACTTGAAGCGTGAATTGCCCAGGTCGAACAGCCAGTCGCTCATTGCGCCCTCACGCTGACTTCGCCGGCATGGAAATGGCGCTCGCCGCCAGCGATGGAGACGCGCAGTGCCCCGTCCTCGGCCAAGCCGCAGGCGGTGCCTTCGTGCAGGGTGCCGGCCTCTTCCACGCGCACCA
Organism: Pseudomonadota bacterium; assembly: GCA_023399815.1. GTDB lineage: Bacteria > Pseudomonadota > Gammaproteobacteria > Xanthomonadales > Xanthomonadaceae > Stenotrophomonas. The sequence goes on from JAEWOJ010000109.1 coordinate 2,893, forward strand.
GCCGGCCGGCCAGCACGTCCATCGCGGCGTAGCGCGGCAGGAACGGCGCCAGCCCCTGCTGCTCGAACTGGTCCAGCGCCGGCAGCAGGTGCGACAACAGCGCCGCGACCACCTGGTTGCGGGACACCGGCGCGCCGGCCAGCGTGTCCAGGTCGATCCAGGGCTGGGTGATGTCGGCGGCGCTCCCCGCGGGCATGTGCACGTTCAGGCCGAGCCCGATCACCGCGCGCGCCGGGCCGGCGAACTCGCCGCCGCCCTCCACCAGCAGGCCGCCCAGCTTGCGGCCATCGACCAGCACGTCGTTGGGCCATTTCAGGCCGGCACCGATGAAGCCCAGCGCGTGCAGCGCCTCGCCCACCGCCACGCCCGCCGCCAGGCTCAGGCCGCCCATGCGCGACAGGCCGCCGGCGAAGCCGCGCGACAGCGACAGGTAGATGTTGGCGGCCAGCGGCGAGGCCCACTGCCGGCCGCGACGGCCACGGCCGCCGGTCTGGCGCTCGGCCAGGAGGACTCCGGTACCGCGCAAAGGCGCGCTGCGCCGCAGCAATTCGCTGTTGGTCGAGCCCAGCGTCCAGCCGATCTCCAGGTCGGCAAGCGCGGCGGCCACCTCGGGGGCCAGTTGCTCCATGATCCGGGCGCGGTCCAGCAGCTCCAGCGGCTGGGCCAGCCGGTAGCCGTCACCGGCGCGGCCTTCGATCGCCACCCCGGCCGCCCGCAGCCCCTGTATCCGCTTCCATATCGCAGCCCGGGTCTGGCCGAGCCCGCGGGCCAGGGCATCGCCGGAAAGGGCGCCCTCCCCCAGTTTGGCCAGCAGTTCGCGCTCGTCCACGCCCAACCTTTCCTCGCAACAGACCGGCGGATTATGCGTGAAGGCCCCGCGCGCCGCCCGTCGGCCTTCCAATCCGGCCGAGAAAGCAGGCTAGAATCGGGGACTCGACCGCCCCCGGATACCGACGATGCGCCGTACCGCCCAGTGCCTGGTCCTGCTGCTGGCCCCCGTGGCCGCGCATGCCGCGGACGCGTTCGACGCACCGGCGCGCAGCAACGGCTGCAGCTATGCGCCCGGGGAAGTGGAACGGGTGGCGGTGCCGGCCGCATCGGTGAGCCTGGCCAACGCCACGCCGCCCGCTCCGCCCAAGCACGCCACGCCTGCGCCGCCGCAGGCCGGCGGCGGCAGCGACGAGGAGATCATCCCGCGGCTGCGCGCGCCGAAGTGGCACCGGCTCCTGCCCGGAATGTTCCGCTGATCCAGTCGTTCCTGCGCCGCTGGCGGCGCACGCCTCCGTCTGTCGATGAAGCGCTCTGGCGGGATGTCCGCCAGGGTTGCCCGTGGCTGCGCGCCCTGGACGACCGGCGCGATGCGCGACTGCGCGAACTGGCGGCGTACTTCCTGCAGCGCAAGGCCATCACGCCGGTGGCCGGCGTGGAGCTGGACCCGGGCCAGCGCCTGCTGCTGGCCGCGCTGTGCTGCCTGCCGCTGATCGAATTCGGGCGCGAAGGCCTGCATGGCTGGTCCGAACTGGTCGTGTACCCGGAAGCGTTCCGCGTGCGCCGCAGCCACCTGGACGCGGCCGGCGTGCTGCACGAATGGGACGACGAACTGATCGGCGAAGCCTGGGACAGCGGACCGCTGCTGCTGTCGTGGGCCGACGTGCAGGCCGACATCGCCGATCCGCAGGCCGGCTTCTGCGTGGCGGTGCACGAGATGGCGCACAAGATCGACGTGCTGGACGGCGCGCTCGACGGCACGCCGCCGCTGCCGCGCGACTGGCAGCGGCAATGGGCCGGCGATTTCCAGCGCAGCTACGACGCCTTCTGCGCGCAGGTGGACGCCGGCCGCGACACCCTGGTCGATCCCTATGCCGCCGAGGCGCCGGAGGAATTCTTCGCGGTGGCCACCGAATACCACTTCTCCGCCCCGCACCTGCTGGAACGGGAAATGCCGGCGGTGGCCGCGCACCTGCGGCGCTTCTATGGGCCCTCGCCGTTCGCCGGCGGCCATGCGGCGCCTGCCCGGCAGAAGAAGAACCTGTAGGAGCGACGCCAGTCGCGAGGGGCTTTACCGGTTAAAGCCC
>JAEWOJ010000110.1 GCA_023399815.1 Pseudomonadota bacterium
CTCCTACACCGCCCCCGGGCAAGACTTCCCCCACGGGCAAGCTTGCCTGCGCAACCACCCGCCGCACCTCCGGCAGGGCTCTGGCAGACTCCTACCTTCCCGCCCACGGAGAGCGCCGCCATCGCCCGCCACGTCCTGCGCCACGTCGCCACCGCGCTGTGCCTCGCCCTGTGCGCCTGCGCCACTGCCTCGGCCGACTTCATCGTCCGCGACCATGTCGGCGACGGCATGTTCACCCGTGGCATCGAAGGCCCGGCGACCGGTCCGGACGGGGCGCTGTACGTGGTCAATTTCGGCAAGGACGGCACCATCGGCCGCGTCGATGCAAACGGCAAGGCCGAACTGTTTATCACCCTGCCCGAGGGCCGCGTCGGCAACGGCATCCGCTTCGCCGCCGACGGCGCGATGTTCGTGGCCGATTACAAGCGCCACGACATCCTGCGCATCGACCCGGCCACGCGCGCGGTATCGGTATTCGCGCACCTGCCCGGCGCGCACCAGCCCAACGACATCGCCCTGGCGCCGGACGGCACGCTCTACGCGAGCGACCCGGACTGGGCCAACCCGGACAACGGCCAGCTGTGGCGCATCGACCGCGATGGCAGCACGCATCGGCTCGAATCCGGCATGGGCACCACCAACGGCATCGAGGTCAGCCCGGATGGCCGCCGCCTGTACGTCAACGAGAGCGTGCAGCGCAACGTGTGGGTGTACGACCGCGACGAAACCGGCGCACTCTCGAACAAGCGCCTGCTGATCCGCTTCGACGACCACGGCCTGGACGGCATGCGCTGCGACGCCAGCGGCAACCTCTACATCGCCCGCTACGACGCCGGCGTGGTCGCCATCGTCTCGCCCGCCGGCGAACTGCTGCGCGAGGTGCCGCTCAAGGGCCGCAAGCCGACCAACGTCGCCTTCGGCGGCGCCGATGGCCGGCAGGTGTTCGTGACGCTGCAGGACCGCGGTGCCGTGGAGACCTTCCGCGCCGACCGCCCCGGACGTGAATACGGGCAGCTCCCCGCCGCCGGCCATTGAGCGCCTGCCGTCTCGTTCCGTGAAACCGCGATCGGGCATGCTGCAGGCCATGGGAGGACACGCATGCACGCCATCGAACTGAGGGACCCGGCCGGCTTCGGCAACGAATTCCTGCGCCTGACCCTGCTGCAGGGGTTCCAGTCGCTGACCAAGCGCGACCTGGAGCTGCTGATCTTCGTGCTGCTCGAACGCGATGGCGCCATCGACCGCGGCGATTCCAACGCCGCGGTGGCGCTGCGGCTGCGGGTGACGCCGGCCAAGGTCAAGGGACTGCGCCGCGACGGCTACGCCCGCTGGCGCGCGCTGGTGCCCGAGGACACCGACGCCGCCCTGCAGCGCATCGTCGCCACCGTGCTGACCGAGGCCAACCTGCGCTCGGGGGCAAAGCATGTGAGCGAGCGCAGCCGCAAGGAAGGCTTCCTCGCCATCCGCATCGAACACCCCGACGACGCGCAGCGCTTCGAGCAGGCCATCCTCGACGTCGGCGCGCTGCCGGTGTACGAGCGCAACCGCGAGGTGGTGGCGGTGCGCTTCGACACGCTGCTGAAGATCGCCGAGCGCTGGGGCTATCTGCAGCCCGATCCGCAGGCGGTGGTGGCGACGTTGAAGAAGCTGGCGCCTACCTCGGAGGAGGTGGCCGACCTGCTGAAGAAGGACGTCACCCAGCTGCGCTGGGACGACGTGCGCCGCGCCTTGAACAGCCTCGGCGCCAAGGCGGTCGGCTCCACCGTCGAGGGCGGCCTTAAGGGCCTGCTCAAGCTCGTCTTTCCGTTCATTCCGGGCTGACCACGGCGCAGGCCAGGCACTGAACCGGCGGCAACATTCAGCCGGCCTGCATGCCTTCTTGCGGCCGGCTTAACGGCGGCGGGACAAGCATCGGGCGCATGGCATTCGCCTCTGGAGTCCGCTCATGAACACCTCCCGCTCCCTGCTTCCCGCCCTGCTGCTGTGCGCCGTCGTCAGTGCTACGGCACTGGCCCAGGAGACCGGCAGGACCACGCTCACCGACAAGAGCACGCCGGTCACGGTGACCTCGGAAGAACCCGATTCGATCCGCGGCGACTACCATATCGACTTCGCCACGCTGGACCGCAACCACGACGGCTTCATCAGCCGCGCGGAAGCCAAGGCCAACCCCACGCTCGAACGCGAGTTCGATGCGCTCGACACCCACCGCACCGGCCGCCTGAGCAAGGCGCAGCTGGAGGGCTGGATGAGGTGAGGCCGGGAGCCGGCTGGCGGAATCATCCCGTCGTCCGTACGAGAGGTTGCCCGTGATCCACCCCTGCTTCCCCGCCCTCGTCCTGCTGCTGGCTGCGTTGCCTGCGATACCCGCGCAGGCGCAGAACGCGCCCCGCGATGCGGCCGTCACCACGCCGCTGCCGGCAGCGCCGGTCAACGTGCGCAATCAGTCGCTGGCCAGCGGCGCGGTCACGCACCAGGTGCAGCTGCCGGCCGAACCAGGGCAGGCCGCGGTGACGGTGCGCTCGATCCAGCCGGACAGCGTGATCGGCATTTACCGCATCGATTTCGACGCGCTCGACGTGGACGGCGATGGTTTCATCAGCCGCGAGGAAGCGCAGGCCAACCCGGCGCTGGCCGACGAGTTCAACGCGCTGGACACGCTCCGCCGCGGCAGGCTCACGCGCGTGCAGCTGGCCGGCTGGCTGGTGCAGTGACCGGCCGGCGCCCCTGAGCCCGTACCCGAGCCTGGACCTGTAGGAGCGACGCCAGTCGCGAGAGGGCTTTCCCCGGTGAAGCCC
>JAEWOJ010000028.1 GCA_023399815.1 Pseudomonadota bacterium
CCCACCGCCGGCTGTCACCCACCACGCATCATTCCAGCGCGAAGCGCAGCACGAACAGTCCGGCCACCAGCCACAGCGCCGGGCGCGCCTCGCGCCAGCGGCCGGTGCCGGCCTTCAGCGCGGCGTAGGCGATGAAGCCGAACGCCAGGCCATTGGCGATGGAGTAGGTGAACGGCATCGCCAGCGCGCATAGCGCGGCGGGGACCGATTCGGTCAGGTCGCCCCATTCCACGTTCACCAGTTCGCGCAGCATCAGTCCGGCCACGAACAGCAGCGCCGGCGCGGTGGCGTAGGCCGGCACCATCGCCGCCAGCGGCGAGAACAGCAGCGCGGCCAGGAACAATGCGGCGACCACCAGCGCGGTCAGCCCGGTGCGGCCGCCGGCCTGCACGCCCGAGGCGCTTTCGGCGAACGCGGTGGTGGAACTGGTGCCGAGCAGCGAGCCGGCGACGATCGCGCTGCTGTCGGCCAGCAGGGCGCGGCCGAAGCGCTTCCTGCCGTCGGCCAGCTCCAGCAGGCCGGCACGACCGACCACGCCGTACAGCGTGCCGGTGGCGTCGAACACCTCCACCAGCACGAACACCAGCACCACCTGCAGCAGCACCGCCAGCGGCGCGCCGCCGTCGTGGTGCAGCAGGCCGGGCAGGTCCAGTTGCAGGAAGGTGGGGGCCAGGCTCGGCGGCAGCGACACCAGCCCGTGGTAGCGCACGTCGCCGAGCAGCCAGCCGGCGGCGGTGACGACGAGGATGCCGATCAGGATCGCGCCGTGCACCCTGCGCGCTTCCAGCACCGCGATCAGCAGGAAGCCGGCCAGCGCCAGCAATGGCGGTGCGCTGTCGAGCCGGCCGAGCGTGACCATGGTGTCGGCGTTGGCGACGATCACCCCGGATTTCTGCAGCGCGATGATCGCCAGGAACAGGCCGATGCCCGCGACGATCGCCGAGCGCAGCGACGCCGGGATGCCGGCCACCAGCCAGGCGCGGACGCCGCTCAGCGACAGCGCCAGGAACACGATGCCGGAGATGAACACCGCCGCCAGCGCCTGCTGCCACGGCAGCCCCGCCGCGCCGACCACGGTGAAGGCGAAGAACGCGTTCAGGCCCATGCCTGGCGCCATGCCGACCGGGAAGTTCGCTGCCAGCGCCATCACCGTCGAGCCGATCGCCGCGGCCAGGCAGGTGGCCACGAACACCGCGCCCGGGTCCATGCCGGTGGTGCCGAGGATGTCCGGGTTGACGAAGACGATGTAGGACATCGTCAGGAAGGTGGTCAGCCCGGCCAGCACCTCGGTGCGCACCGAGGTGCCGTGCTGGCGGAGCTTGAACAGGCGGTCGAGGAGGGGCATGGGGGATTCGGAATGCTGGGAAGTAACCCTTCTCCCATCGGGAGAAGGTGCCCGAAGGGCGGATGAGGGGCGAACGGAGTCCATGATGGTTGAACCACCGGGACTCCGTTCGCCCCTCACCCCAACCCCCGCTTCGCGCCCCGGCCCTTGCGCTGACGCAAGGGCGTTCTGGGGGCAACGAACCGGTGGTTCGTAAGCTGCCCCTCTCACCCCGGAGGGAGAGGGGCTTTGAAAAGCAGACGGCCGCATCACTGCGGCCGTCCGGTGCTGCTTACTTCAGCGCCTTGAAACGCAGGCGCTTGGGACCGGCATCGTCGCCGAGGCGGCGCTTCTTGTCCTCTTCGTACTCGCGGTAATTGCCCTGGAAGAACTCCACGTGCGAGTCGCCCTCGAAGGCGATGATGTGGGTGGCGATGCGGTCCAGGAACCAGCGGTCGTGCGAAATGACGAAGGTGTTGCCCGGGAACTCCAGCAGCGCGTCTTCCAGCGCGCGCAGGGTCTCGATGTCCAGGTCGTTGGACGGTTCGTCGAGCAGCAGCACGTTGCCGCCCTGCAGCAGGGTCTTGGCCATGTGCAGGCGGCCGCGCTCGCCGCCGGACAGCGAGCCGACCATCTTTTGCTGGTCCTGGCCCTTGAAGTTGAAGCGGCCGATGTAGGCGCGCGACTGGATCTCCACGCCGTTGATGTTGAGGATGTCCAGGCCGCCAGCGATTTCCTGGAATACGTTGTGGTTGCCCGTCAGCGCGTCGCGGCTCTGGTCGACGTAGGACAGCTTGACGGTCGGGCCGACCACGATCTCGCCCGAGTCCGGCTTTTCCTGGCCGGTGATCATCTTGAACAGCGTGGACTTGCCGGCACCGTTCGGGCCGATGATGCCGACGATGGCGCCCGGCGGGATGATCATCGACAGGTTGTCGATCAGCAGGCGCTCGCCGAACTTCTTGGAGACGTTCTTGAACTCCATCACCGAGTTGCCCAGGCGCTCGCCCGGCGGGATGAAGATTTCATTGGTCTCGTTGCGCTTCTGGTAGTCGACGCTCTGCAGCTCTTCCAGGCGGGCCAGACGGGCCTTGCCCTTGGTGCGGCCACCCTTGGCATTCTGCCGCGACCACTCCAGTTCCTTCTGGATCGCCTTCTGGCGGGCCTTTTCCTGGTTGTCTTCCTGCTTCAGGCGCTCGTCCTTCTGCATCAACCATTCGGTGTAGTTGCCCTTCCACGGAATGCCGCGGCCGCGGTCGAGTTCGAGGATCCACTCGGCGGCGTTGTCGAGGAAGTAGCGGTCGTGGGTCACCGCCACCACGGTGCCGGTGTAGCGGGCCAGGAACTGCTCCAGCCACTCCACCGATTCGGCATCGAGGTGGTTGGTGGGTTCGTCGAGCAGCAGCATGTCGGGCTTCTGCAGCAGCAGGCGGCACAGCGCCACGCGACGCTTCTCGCCGCCGGACAGGTTGGCGATCTTCGCGTCCCACGGCGGCAGGCGCAGCGCATCGGCGGCCACTTCCAGCTGGTTTTCCAGGGTGTGGGCGTCGCCGGCGGCGAGGATTGCCTCCAGCCGTTCCTGTTCCTTGGCCAGCGCGTCGAAATCCGCGCCTTCCTCGGCGTAGGCCGCATAGACCTCGTCCAGCCGCGCCTGGGCCTGCAGCACCTCGCCGACGCCTTCCTCGACCGCCTGGCGGACGGTGTGCTCCGGGTTCAGTTCCGGCTCCTGCGCCAGGTAGCCGACCTTGATGCCCGGCTGCGGGCGCGCCTCGCCGCTGAAGTCGGTGTCGACGCCGGCCA
>JAEWOJ010000013.1 GCA_023399815.1 Pseudomonadota bacterium
GCCGGCATCTGCACGACGCTGGGGAATATGAGGTTGCCGGCCAGCGGCCGGCACTACCCGCCGGAGCCGGGAATTCCCGGTGGGTGCCGACCGGTGGTCGGCACTTGTCTTTCCGCTCACGCCAGGCGCGCCGTCACCCGGGTAAACGGTCGGGCGCCAAGGACGCATGGTCGGTGAAGGGTTGCCCGGGCCACTCGGCCGCTAGCGGCCACCCCGTGCCGGAGATTGCGCTGGCAGCCGGATTTTCGGCATCCTCGGCACATGACACCCCCGTTGCGCTCGATCCATGTCGTGGCCGCCGTCATCACCGACGCGCGTGGCCGTATCCTGCTCAACCGCCGGACCGGCGACAGCGACATGGCCGGGCTGTGGGAATTCCCCGGCGGCAAGCGCGAGCCGGGCGAGACCTCCGAGCAGGCACTGGTGCGCGAACTGCGCGAGGAACTCGGCATCGAGGCCGAGGTCGGCGACTGGGTGATGGAGGTGCCGCAGCTGTACCCGGACAAGCGCCTGCGGCTGGAGGTGCGCCACGTACGCCAATGGAAGGGAAGCGCGCGTGGCCGCGAGGGGCAGGCCATCACCTGGGTGACGCCCGACAAGCTTTCCCGCTACTCGATGCCGCCGGCGGACCTGCCGGTGGTCGCCACGCTGCGCCAGGCCGACCGCTACCTGGTCACGCCGGAGCCGGCGGACGGCGACGAGGCCTGGCTGGATGGGCTGGTCGCCGCGGTCGATGGCGGCATCCGCCGCGTGCAGCTGCGCACGCCGCAGGCCGGCGACCGCGGCGCGCTCGCGCGCAGCGCGGTGGAACGCGTCGGCCGCCAGGCCGAGCTGCTGCTCAACCGCGATATCGCGCTGGCGAAGGAACTGGGCGTGGGCGTGCACCTGGGGAGCGAACAGCTGCTGCAGCTGGAACGGCGTCCCCTGTCCGGCGAGGCGCTGGTCGGCGCTTCCTGCCACGACCTGGCGCAGTTGCAGGCGGCGCAGCGGCTGGGTTGCGACTTCGCGGTGCTCGGCCCGGTGCAGGCCACCGCCAGCCATCCCGGCGCGGCGCCGCTGGGCTGGGAAGCGTTCGAGCGCCTGCGCGAGCAGGTGTCGCTGCCGATCTACGCCATCGGCGGCCTGGCCGCGGACGACATCGGTACCGCGCGCCGGCATGGCGCGCTGGGCGTGGCCGCGATCCGCGCGCTGTGGCCGGAGCCGGTTACAGGCTGATCCAGAAGCAGTTGTACTGCCGGCGCAGGTTCACCACCGTGCGCGCGGGCGTGCCGCTGCTGCCCAGCGTCTGCTCCAGCCGCAGCCCGACAGGGCGCGGCGGCGTGGCCGGTGGGTTGCCGACGGCAGCGGAGTCGTTGCCGGCATCCGGGACGGCGTCGGCCACCGGTTCAATTGCAGGGTCGTGCGGAAACACCGGCGCGATGTCCACCAGCGGACGCTGCACGATCGCATCCAGCCGGTCCATCACCCGCGTGGCCGCGGCGCTGGACAGCCCGTCCCAGAAATAGATGCCGGACAGGCGGTTGGCATCGCGCGCGGCCACCGCCGTGCGGATCTGCGCCACCACCTCGCTGAGCCGGCGGGCGCAGGTATCGCGGTACAGGCCGCTGCCGCCGGCGGCGCGCGCCTCGGGCAGCAGACGCGCGTGCGCGCCCATCGCCTCGCAGGACTTGTCGCCATAGACCGTGCGGCCCTGCGCGTCAGTGCAGCGGTTGACCTGCTGCGCGTGCGCGGCGGGGACGAGGCAGCAGGCCAGCAGGAGCAGGGCGGTTCGCATCGTCGCAGGGTAGCGATGCGATGCAGTGGCAGGAAGGGGTCGCGAGGTGCCGTGGGAGCGGGCTTGTCCGCGAACGCTCTTGGCGAAGGCCCTGAAAGCATTCGTGGACAAGCCCAGGCAGCGATCAACTGCTGCCGAGACGCTGCAGCACCGCGTTGGTCGGCTTGGCCAGGTTGAGCGTGTAGAAGTGCAGCGACGGCGCGCCGCCGGCGATCAGCCGTTCGCACAGCGCCGCCACCACGTCGGCGCCGAACGCGCGCACCGATTCGGTGTCGTCGCCATAGGCCTGCATGCGCTTGGCGACCCAGCGCGGGATCTCCGCGCCGCACTGCTCCGAGAAGCGGCGCAGCTGGCTGAAGTTGGAGATCGGCATCACCCCGGGAATGATCGGCACGTCCACGCCCAGCCGCCGCACCGCGTCGACGAAATGGAAATAGGCGTCGGCGTTGTAGAAGTACTGGGTGATGGCCGCGTCGGCACCGGCGTCGATCTTGGCCTTGAAGTGGCGAAGGTCGGCCAGCGCGTCGCTGGCCTGCGGATGCGTCTCCGGATAGGCGCCGACCTCGATGCGGAAGGCGTCGCCGTGCTCGGCGCGGATGAAGGCGATCAGCTCCGAGGCGTAGCGCAGGTCGCCGGGAAAGCCCATGCCCGAGGGCAGGTCGCCGCGCAGGGCGACGATGCGGCGCACGCCGATGGCGCGGTACAGCTTGAGCAGTTCGCGGATCTCCTCGCGGGTGCCGCCCACGCAGGACAGGTGCGGCGCGGCCTGCAGGCCATGGTGCTGGTTGAGGTGGCGCACCGTCTCGGAGGTGTAGCTCAGCGTCGAACCGCCGGCGCCGAAGGTGCAGGACACATATTCGGGCGCATGCACCTTGAGCCTGCTCGCGGTGCGGTCCAGCTGCGCGCGCTGGTCATCGGTCTTGGGCGGATAGAACTCGAAGCTGAGCGCGGTCATGGCGGGCCAGGGGATGGGTTTGGCCCGAATTATATCTCTCCATCAAGATGGATATGCAATTGTTTCGGCTGTGACCGGGGCGTGGTCTGCCTCGCTGCCTGCCGTGGCGGCGGCGCGATGCGGGTGACGATTACCGTCCGCGCGACAGCGGCCGGGGGCCGGCCCGCCGTCATCGCCGCCGTATCGCCGCGGCGCGCCTTACAGCGCCTTGTCGTCGAACAGCGCCACCCGGCAGTGTGCGGCCCTGTCGGCGAGGTAGCGCTGCGCGTTGGGCCCGAAGGCGATACCCCTGACGATGGTCAGCGAGCGCAGTGCCGGGAACAGGCGGAAATCGCTTTCGTCGAGGGTGTCGGCCAGGCCGGAGGCCAGCAGTGCTTCCAGTTCCTCCAGCGGCGGTTGCAGTTGGGCCAGGAAATCCGCGGTGTCGTCCCACAGCGCCTGCAGGTCGCCGAAGGCCTGGGTCTCGCGTGCGATGAAGGCCGCGCGCGCCGCCTCGGTGGCGAGTTCGCGGAAGTCGGCGCGGGTGAAGCGCGGCACGCACAGGCGCAGCATCAGCGGCCACGCGCGTTCGACCCAGGCGTCGATGGCGGCGTTGCTCCCGCTGCCGATGACGGCCGGTGCGGAGGCCTGGTCCAGGTAACGCACGATGTCCATGCTCTCGGGCATGAAACCGCCGTCGTCCTTCTGCAGGATCGGCACGACCTTGCGGCCGACCATCCGGGTGGGCGTCTCCACGTCGCCTTCCATGATGATGCCGATGGCCATGTCCAGCCGCTTGAGGCCGATGACCATCTGCGGCCGGCAGCAGAAGGGGCAGTGCTCGTAGATGAGCAGTTTCATGGGGCGGGACCGTGGGGGAGGTGGCGCATCATCGCGTCGCCGGGCGGGGGCGACAATCACGGCGGCGCGACGGCGCATGGCGGAAGCGGCGGCCTGCCGCATCCCTGGCACGGTGCAGCCACGTCCATGCGTGCCATAGGTTGGGCTGACAGCGGCGTCCCGCGCTGTCACCCTCGTTCCCGTGCCGATCACCGGCACGCTTTCTGCCGGAGCCCCGATGAATCCTCCCAACGCCATCCGCCGCGACGTCGGACCCATCGCCCTGATGCTGACCGGGCTGGGTTCCATCATCGGCTCGGGGTGGCTGTTCGGCGCCTGGCGCGCCGCCGGCCTGGCCGGACCGGGGGCGATCTGGGCCTGGGTGCTGGGTGCGGGCATCATCCTCACCATCGCCCTGACCTATGCCGAACTGGGCGCGATGTTCCCCGAATCCGGCGGCATGGTGCGCTACAGCCACTATTCGCACGGCTCGCTGGTGGGCTTCATCGCCGCCTGGGCCAACTGGATCGCGATCGTCTCGGTGATCCCGGTGGAGGCCGAGGCCTCGGTGCAGTACATGGCGTCCTGGCCGTGGCAATGGGCGCAGGACCTGTACGTGCAGGCGCCGGGCGGGCAGGGCGAACTCACCGCGCCGGGGCTGGGCATCTCCGCCCTGCTGGTGGTGGTGTATTTCCTGGTCAACTACTGGAGCGTGAAGCTGTTCGCGCGCTCCAACAGCGCCATCACCGTGTTCAAGCTGGTGGTGCCGGCGCTGACCGCGGTGGCGCTGATCGCCAGCGGCTTCCATGCGCAGAACTTCTCGGTCGGCCTGCATGGCGCCGGCAGCCCGGTGCTCGATCTCTCCGCGGTGCTGACCGCGATCGCCACCGCCGGCATCGTCTTCAGCTTCAACGGCTTCCAGAGCCCGGTGAACCTCGCCGGCGAGGCGCGCAACCCCGGGCGCAGCATCCCGCTGGCGGTGGTCAGCTCGATCCTGCTGGCGACCGTGGTCTACGTGCTGCTGCAGGTGGCCTACCTGGGCGCGGTGCCGCCGCACATGCTGGAACAGGCCGGCTGGCACGGCATCGATTTCCGCTCGCCGTTCGCGCAGCTGGCGATCATCGCCAACCTGCACTGGCTGGCGATGCTGCTCTACGTCGATGCCTTCGTCAGCCCGAGCGGCACCGGCATGACCTACACCGCCACCACCGCGCGCATGATCTACGGCATGCAGCGCAACGGCACCGCGCCGGACATCCTCGGCCGCGTGCACGCGCACTGGGGCGTGCCGCGCCCGGCGATGTGGCTGAACCTGGCGGTGTCGTTCCTGTTCCTGTTCTTCTTCCGCGGCTGGGGCACGCTGGCGGCGGTGATCTCGGTGGCGACGGTGATCTCGTACATGACCGGCCCGGTCAGCGCGATGTCGCTGCGCCGCACCGCGCCCGGCCTGCACCGGCCGCTGCGGGTGAAGGCCCTGCCGGTGCTGGCAGGCGTCGCCTTCGTGATGGCCACCGAGCTGCTGTACTGGGCGCGCTGGCCGCTGACCGGGCAGATCATCGTGCTGATGCTGGTGGCGCTGCCGATCTACTTCTACTACCAGGCCAGGTCCGGCTGGCGCGACTTCGGCCGCCAGCTGAAGGGCGCGTGGTGGCTGGTCTGCTACCTGCCGGTGCTGGCGCTGGTGTCGTGGCTGGGCAGCAGCACCTTCGGCGGCCGCGGCTACCTGACCTACGGCTGGGACCTGCTGGCGGTGGCGGCGATCGGCATCGTGTTCTACGTGTGGGGCGTGCAGGCGGGCTGGCGCACGCCGTCGGTGGAGCAGGCCGAGCGCATTCCGCATCCGGAACACGCGCAGGCCTGAACCGGGCGTGCGTCGCGGCGATGCGATCGCCGACAATGGCCGGGTTTCCCGAACGTCCCGGCCATGTCCATCTTCCTGACGCCCTTCGCCCGCACCCGCCTGTTCCCGCGCACGCCGCGCCCGAACACGATCCGCGACTGCACGCCCGAGCAGTTCGAGCGCCACCTCAACGACCACGCGCCGCTGCAGGTGCTCGACGGCTACGCGCCGTTCTGCAAGCTGCACGTGCACCGCAACTGGACGTCCACGCGCTGCCTGACCGTGCCGGTCACCGACGCCAACCGCCACCTGCTGCGCTCGGCCTACGAGGCGCGCACGCGCGAGGAACTGCCGGTGCTGGTGCGCTGGTTCGAGGGCGTGGAACCGCCGGTGGCGGACTATATGGTCGTCATCCTCTACAGCCGCGAGCAGCTGGCGAAGGAAGGCGCGCCCATCGAGGCCGACTGGGGCGTGGTCGGCTGCCTGTATACCGCGACGCCTGCGGAAATCCCGATGGCGCCGATCACCATGATGCGCAACGCGCTGGGCGTGGAGGAGGGCGGCTCGGGCGTGCCGATCGACCGCGACGCCTATCGCCGCGCGGTGGAGTTCTGGGAGGGCAACGCCAACTGGCGTTAGCAGGTCGGGGCTGCGCCCCCGGCGCTTCTGCGCCATGTCACCGGCCGTCGGGGCGTAGCCCTGACCTACCCCCGTTGCGATGCTGGGTGTCCTGCATGGCGCTGGGCTTCGCTGTATCAACCCGGCCTATGCTTCCTTGGGCGCGGCGAAGGCCTTGCTGTAGAAGCCGGAGGGGTCGAAACAGCAGACACGGCGCTTGCTGGCGGTCAGCATGTCGCAGGCGTTGGCGATGCGCTGCGCGCGGGTCCTGGCCTGCTTGGCGCTGACGATCCAGTGGATCCAGTCGACGCGGGCGATGGTGGTGGTGTCCCGCCACGCGGCCAGGGCTTCGGGGGCGGTTGCCAGTGCTTCGCGCAGATCGGACGGCAGCTCGGGTTCCGGCTCCTGCGCCACGGGCCGGATGTCGAGGGCGACCTCCTCGCCGATGGTGGCACCGGTGGCGTCGAGCAGCGCCTTGTCTACCCGCAGCCAGTGGCTCAACTGGCCGTCCGGTTCCAGCGTGGCCCGGAAAGGATGGCCATCCAGGGTGCCTTCGATGCTGGTGCGCCCGCGCCTTGGCAGCGTGTCGCTGGCCTGCCTGGGCAGGATCACGAAGGCCCATGGCTCGCCGTCGGTGGAGGCCGCGGGGCGGCGCAGCCTGGCGGTGAAGCGGGAGGTGGGAGCGTTTGAGGGCATTGCGGTCGATTCGCAGGAAATCGGAGAGGATGGCAGGAGGTGGTCAATCGCTGGCATCGTGCTCCAGCAGCCTGATTTTTCCGTTCTCGATGGCCCACAGGGTTCCGTTTGCGATGGCGACGTACATGGGCTGCCCCGCCCACAGACTCCAGAAGACGTGAGCCTCGGTGGGGACCGGGTCCAGCAGATGCGTGATCATGAGGCCCGCCGTCCGGGGAGTGTTCTGCAACGTGACGCAGGTGCGCGTGAAGCCGCGCTGGGCCGTGACCGTGTCGCCGGATACATCCATGCGATACGTGCCGCCAAGCGGCACGATGCCACTCTTCGTCGTGGCCGGCAGCAGGTACACCACCCAGTCGCCATCGACGGCGGTCGGGGCGGGCAATACCACGGAGTTGTAGCTTTTCGAGCAAGGCTGGAATTCCGAGGCCATGGCCGCCGCGCGCGCAGCGGCCGCTCCCTGCTCGTATCCGGAAAGCGGGGTCGGCGAATCGAGCGCGACTACGGGGCTGGCGACACCGTCCTCGGAGACCACGACCCGGTACAGGGCAGAGGGAGTCTGGTCGATGAAGGTGACGATGATCCGGCCTTGCCGAGGCTCGGTGATCCAGCCCCGGATGCGGCGGTCGTTCTTGAATGCCTTGAGTCCCAGTGCGGCGTCGGTGGCGACGGCTGCAGCGTGGTCGTGGAGCTGGATGGCCGCCCCGATCGATTCCGCTGATCGGAGATGGGCGGTTTCCTGCTCCGGCGGCAGTTTCCGGGAAGGCGCTTCTTCCGCGAAAGCCGCCTGGCAGCAAAGGGCCAGGGCAATGGCCAGAAGATGACGATGCATGGGCGGTCTCGGTGGGATCGGCGCTGTCGGATCGCGGGGTCGCGACTCTTGCCGGAGTATTGCCCCGCCATGGCCGGCTGGGAAGGGCATGCAATCCACGGGTGGAAAAGCAGACAGGCGCCTTGGGGCGCCTGTCTTGGATGTTCCTGGCCGGGCAAGCCGATCAGTAACGGTAATGCTCCGGCTTGAACGGGCCGTCCACCGGCACGCCGAGGTAGTCGGCCTGTTCCTGCGTGAGCGTGGTCAGCTTCACGCCGATCTTCTCCAGGTGCAGGCGCGCCACTTCCTCGTCGAGCTTCTTCGGCAGGCGGTAGACGTCGGCCTCGTAGGTGTCCTTGTTGGCCCACAGGTCGATCTGCGCCAGGGTCTGGTTGGCGAAGGAGTTGGACATCACGAAGCTCGGGTGGCCGGTGGCGCAGCCCAGGTTGACCAGGCGGCCTTCGGCCAGCAGGAAGATCGCGTTGCCCGGCTGTCCATCGGCACGGGGGAACACGTACTTGTCCACCTGCGGCTTGATGTTGACGTGCTGCACGCCCGGGAACTTCACCAGCGCATCGACCTGGATCTCGTTGTCGAAGTGGCCGATGTTGCAGACGATGGCCTGGTCCTTCATCGCGCTCAGGTGCTCGATGCGGATGATGTCCTTGTTGCCGGTGGTGGTGACGTAGATGTCGGCGCGGCCCAGGGTGGATTCGATGGTGTTGACCTCGAAGCCCTCCATCGCCGCCTGCAGCGCGCAGATCGGGTCGATCTCGGTGACGATCACGCGCGCGCCGTAGGCGCGCAGCGAGTGCGCCGAGCCCTTGCCGACGTCGCCGTAGCCGCAGACCACGGCGACCTTGCCGGCCAGCATCACGTCCATCGCGCGCTTGAGGCCGTCGGCCAGCGACTCGCGGCAGCCGTACAGGTTGTCGAACTTGCTCTTGGTGACCGAGTCGTTGACGTTGATCGCCGGCACCAGCAGCGTGCCGGCCTCGGCCAACTGGTACAGGCGGTGCACGCCGGTGGTGGTCTCCTCGGACACGCCCTTCCAGTCCTTGACCACGCGGGCCCAGTAGCCGGGGCGCTCGACGGCCACGCGCTTGAGCAGGTTCTTGATGACCTGCTCCTCGTGCGAGGACGAGGCGGTGTTCACCCAGTCGCTGCCGTTTTCCAGCTCGTAGCCCTTGTGGATCAGCAGGGTGACGTCGCCGCCGTCGTCGACCACCAGTTCCGGGCCGAGCAGGGTGCCGTCGGCCGCCTTGAAGGTCAGCGCCTCCAGCGTGCAGTCCCAGTATTCCTCCAGCGTCTCGCCCTTCCACGCGAACACCGGGGTGCCGGTGGCGGCGATGGCGGCGGCGGCCTGGTCCTGGGTGGAGAAGATGTTGCACGAGGCCCAGCGCACGTCGCCGCCGATGTCCTTCAGTGTCTCGATCAGCACCGCGGTCTGGATGGTCATGTGCAGCGAGCCGGTCACGCGCACGCCCTTGAGCGGCTGCGAGGCGGCGTACTTGCGGCGGATCGACATCAGGCCGGGCATCTCATGCTCGGCGATGTCGATTTCCTTGCGGCCCCAGTCGGCCAGCGAGATGTCGGCGACCTTGTAGTCGCCTTCCTGCGAGAAGGTCTTTGCAACAGCATTCATAGGGAGCTCCGGTGTGGTGCGAGCAGGCTCGCGTTCGCCGGGCGCCGTTGTTGCATGGGGTCCCGCCCGAGCCTGGCCATCGGGCCGGATCCCCCTTCTGGCGGAATCCGCGACGGTCGCAGCGCCCCTCGGACGGGCGGCCGATTATATCGCGGACCGGTCCCGGCCCAACCAACGGCAGGGGAGCCGGCCGCCGGAGATTGCTAATGTGGGCGGTCGATTCAGCCGAGAAAGGATTGCCATGACGATGTTCGCTTCCCGCCGCACCCGGCGGGCTTCGGCGGCGCTGGTGCTGTGCGCCGGCCTGCTGCTCGCCGTGCCGCCGCTGCTGGCGGCCGCGCCCGCCGCCACGGCCGCCGCCAGCGATGGCCAGGGCTACCGGCTGCCGTCGGC
>JAEWOJ010000025.1 GCA_023399815.1 Pseudomonadota bacterium
CGCGGACTCCGCGCGGCACGAGGCCGCACGCGCCGCGCTCCGCCGCGACCTGGTGCTGGCCGCGGCCCTGGCGCTGCCGGTGTTCGTGCTGGAGATGGGCGCCCACCTGGTGCCGGCCATGCACCACTGGGTCGAGCATGGCCTCGGCCTGCAGCGCAGCTGGCTGGTCCAGTTCGCGCTGGCCACGGCGGTGCTGCTGGGGCCGGGCCGTCGCTTCTACGCCGCCGGCATCCCGGCGCTGCTGCGGCTGGCGCCGGACATGAACTCGCTGGTCGCGGTCGGCACCTTCGCGGCCTGGGGCTATTCGGTGGTCGCCACCTTCGCGCCGCGCCTGCTGCCGGCGGGCACGGTGAACGTCTACTACGAAGCGGCCGCGGTGATCGTCGTCCTGGTGCTGCTGGGGCGCTGGCTGGAAGCACGCGCGAAGGGCCGCACCTCCGAGGCGATCCAGCGCCTGGTCGGCCTGCAGCCGAAGACCGCGCGGGTGTCGCGCGACGGGCGCAGCGTCGAGATCCCCATCGGCGAGGTGGTGCCCGGCGACCTCGTCGAGCTGCGCCCCGGCGAACGCGTGCCGGTGGACGGCGAGGTGGTCGAGGGGCGCAGCTTCATCGACGAATCGATGGTGACCGGCGAGCCGGTGCCGGTGGAGAAGCGCCCCGGCGCCGCGGTCGTGGGCGGCACGGTGAACCAGCAGGGCGCGCTGGTGCTGCGCGCGACCGCGGTCGGCGCGGACACGGTGCTGGCGCAGATCATCCGCCTGGTCGAACAGGCGCAGGGCTCCAAGCTGCCGATCCAGGCGCTGGTGGACCGGGTGACGCTGTGGTTCGTGCCGGCGGTGATGCTGGCGGCGCTGCTGACCTTCGTCGCCTGGATGCTGTTCGGCCCCGAGCCGGCGCTGGGGCTGGCGCTGGTGAACGCGGTCGCGGTGCTGATCATCGCCTGCCCCTGCGCGATGGGCCTGGCCACGCCGACTTCGATCATGGTCGGCACCGGCCGCGGCGCCGAGCTGGGCGTGCTGTTCCGCAAGGGCGAGGCGTTGCAGCTGCTGAAGGAAGCGGCGGTGGTGGCGGTGGACAAGACCGGCACGCTGACCGAGGGCCGCCCCGTGCTGACCGACCTGCACGTGGCCGGAGGTTTCGCCCGCGAGCAGGTGCTGGCGGGCGTGGCGGCGGTGGAGGACCGCTCCGAGCATCCGATCGCGCGCGCGATCGTCACGGCCGCGCAGGAGGCCGGGTTGGCCGTGCCGGCGGTGCAGGCGTTCGAGTCGGTCACCGGCCATGGCGTGCGCGCGCAGGTGGGCGGCGTGCGCGTGGAAGTGGGCGCGGACCGCTTCATGTCGAAGCTGGGCCTGGACGTGGCGCTCTTCGCCGACATCGCGCAGGGGCTGGGCGAGCAGGGCAAGACGCCGCTGTACGCCGCGCTGGACGGCCGCCTGGCGGCGATCATCGCCGTCTCCGATCCGATCAAGGCCGACACCGCCGCGGCCATCGCCCGCCTGCACGCGCTGGGGCTGAAGGTGGCGATGATCACCGGCGACAACCGCCGCACCGCCGCGGCCATCGCGCGACGGCTGGGCATCGACGAGGTCGTGGCCGAAGTGCTGCCCGAGGGCAAGGTCGATGCGGTGAAGCGCCTGAAGGCCGGATACGGCCGGCTGGCCTACGTCGGCGACGGCATCAACGACGCGCCGGCGCTGGCCGCGGCCGACGTCGGCATGGCCATCGGCACGGGCACCGACGTGGCGATCGAGGCCGCCGACGTGGTGCTGATGTCCGGCAGCCTGCAGGGCGTGCCCAACGCCATCGCGCTGAGCAGGGCGACGATGCGCAACATCGGCCAGAACCTGTTCTGGGCGTTCGCCTACAACACCGCGCTGATCCCGGTGGCGGCCGGCGTGCTGTATCCGCTGTGGGGCGTGCTGCTGTCGCCGGTGTTCGCCGCCGGGGCGATGGCGCTGTCCTCGGTGTTCGTGCTGGGCAACGCGCTGCGGTTGCGGCGCTTCAGGCCCTGACGACGTGAGTGGTTTTCCCCCTCCCTTCCGTGCGAAGCACGGAGGGGAGGGCCGGGGAGGGGTAGCTTTTGACTTCCGCGAAGAACCCAAGGCACCCCCTCCCGACCTCCCCCTGCCCGCTGTGCGGGCAAGGGGAGGGAATGCTTCCGGGCAGGGTGGGCAAAGTATGAAAACGACGATGGACGAAGCCATGAACATCGGCCAGGCGGCGAAGGCCACCGGCATCTCGGCCAAGATGATCCGCTACTACGAGGACAGTGGCCTGATCGGGCCGGTGGCGCGCACCGACGCCGGCTATCGCGTCTATGGGCCGCGCGACATCCACGCCCTGGGCTTCATCAAGCGCTCGCGCGACATGGGCTTCAGCGTGGAGCGCATCGGCGAACTGCTGCAGCTGTGGCGCGACCGTTCGCGCCACAGCGCCGACGTCAAGCGCATGGCGCTGGAGCACGTGGCGGTGCTGCGCCGGCGCATCGCCGAGCTGCAGGACATGGTGAGCACGGTGCAGGCATTGGCCGACTGCTGCGCCGGCGACGAACGGCCGGACTGCCCGATCCTCAGCGACATCGCCACCGGTGCGCCGCTGTCTCATCCGTCCACGGAGAAGGGGCCTGCGAAAGGGCAGCGTGGCAGAACGCGCGCGTGCCAGAAAACGCCTGAATAAACGCCTAAAAATGTCGTGTGGAAGGAGCGGCGACTTCAGGAAGGATTGAAGTGGATAACGGAAAAATTACATCCGGACGCAGGCAGCCGAACGCGTTGCCTGCGCCACCAGACAGTAATTCCCGAAGGTGTACCCATGAAGAATTCCCTGATTGCCTTGGCCCTGGCGGCCGCCCTCCCGTTCGCCGCTTCCGCTGCCGACAATCTTTCCTACAACTACGTCGAAGGCGATTACGCCAGGACCGATGTTTCCGGTCCCGATACCGAAGGCTGGGCGCTGAAGGGTTCCTGGGCCTTCCATCCGAACTTCCACGTGTTCGGCGATTTCAACCAGCAGAAGGTCGACCACACCGACGCCAGGTTCGACCAGTGGCGCATCGGCGCGGGCTACAACCGCGCCATCGCGCCGAGCGCCGACC
Source organism: Pseudomonadota bacterium (assembly GCA_023399815.1). Classification (GTDB taxonomy): domain Bacteria; phylum Pseudomonadota; class Gammaproteobacteria; order Xanthomonadales; family Xanthomonadaceae; genus Stenotrophomonas. The sequence continues at coordinate 3,094 of JAEWOJ010000025.1, forward strand.
TGGTCGCGCGCGTGGCCTACCAGAAGTTCGACCCGCACCACAGCAACCTGGACTTCGACGGCTACAACGCCGAAGTGGGCCTGCGCAATGCGTTCGGCGAGCACGTGGAGGTGTATGCCTTCGCCGGCTACGAGGACTACAGCAAGAAGCACGGCATCAATCCGGACGGCGCGTTCTACGGCCGCCTGGGCGGCCAGGTGAAGTTGAACCGGAACTGGGGCATCAACGGCGACGTCAAGATGGACCGCCATGGCGACAAGGAATGGTCGGTCGGCCCGCGCTTCAGCTGGTAAGCAGCCTGCGAGCGGCAATACGCGAAGAGCCCGGCAATGCCGGGCTCTTCGCTTCATGCAGGTCGCGGCTCATTCGCCGCCGCGCAGGCGTGCGGTGAGGCCCTTGAGGAAGTTGCGCAGCAACTGGTCGCCGCAGGGCCGGTAGTTCTTGTGGTCCGGCTGGCGGAACAGCGCCGACAGCTCCGGCTTGGACAGCGGGAAACCCGCCGCGTCGAAGATCGCGTGCATGTCCACGTCCTTGAGCTGGAAGGCGACGCGCAGCTTCTTCAGCACCAGGTTGTTGCTGATGCGCGTTTCCGGCGCGCGCGGCGGCTGCGCATCGTCGCGGCCGCGGAAGTGGACGATCAGGCCATCGAGGAAGCGCGCCAGCGCCGCATCCGGGCAGGCCTCGAACAGCGGCTCGTCGTCGCGGCGCAGGAAATCGTGCACCTGCGCCTGGTCCACTTCGAACGCGGGGGCGGCCAGGTGGATGAGGTCCACCACATGCTTGTCGCCCAGGTCGAGCATGTAGCGGATGCTGCGCAGTACGTCGTTGTTGATCATCACCACTCCGGAACGGCCGCGGCGCGACTGCCCGGCAGGCGCACAGTGTAACGCCGTCGCAGGAGGCGCCCGCTACAATCCGGGGTGATCCATCCTTCGGCACATCCCATGCGCACTACCGTCCATGCCGCGCTCTCCACCGTCGCGCACCACGCGCCGCGCCCGGGCGACGCGGGCAGCGACATCCCGGCCGTGGGGGTGATGCGTGGCCGCCGTCAGGTATCGGGTTCGCTGATCGATGGCATCGCGCCGACTCGCGAACGGCTGAGGTTCCGCGCCGAAAGCGGCGCCGATAAGGACGATGGTGTCTTCGCGCGTGGGCACGCAGGCATCATTGACCGGGCTTCATCGGCCGACGCCTGAACCGCGATGGGACTGCGCGCCATCCTGCATCTGTGCCTGCACGCGGCGGTACCGGCGCTGCTGGCGTGGTTGTTCTGGCGGCCGCGGTTCGGCCGCGCGTGGCTGCTGATGCTGCTTGGCTGGGTGATCGACCTGGATCACCTGCTGGCCGATCCGGTCTACGCGCCGGACCGCTGCAGCATCGGTTTCCATCCGCTGCACACCGCGCCGGCGATCGTCGTCTACGCGGGACTGGCGCTGCCGCGCCGCACGCGGCTGTTCGGCATCGGCCTGCTGCTGCACATCGCGCTCGATGCCATCGACTGCGCCTGGATGCGTTGCGGCGGTTGAAACCTGCCGTGCCGGTGGCCGGCACGGCGCACGTTCACCAGCCGCCGTACCAGGGGCCGGGGCCGTAGCCGAACGGACCGGCGCCCTTGCCCTGGCTGACGTGGATGTTCAGGTCCACGCGGCGGGTGTTGCCTTCGTCGGTGGTGTAGTTCTTGCCGAGGTTGATGTCGGCCGAGGTCCAGTGGCTGTTGCCGAAGGCCTTGGAATAGCCGATGCCGGTGCTGACCGCGCCGTGCACCTGCAGCTTGTCGTCGGTGACCGATGCGGTCGCCGCCTCCTGCCTGCGCGGCTGCTGCGGGCCGCTGTGGTCGCCGTAGTAGGTGCCCGGGGCGTCGGCCTGGTAGGACGGATCGTTGAGGTAGCGCAGCGGCGCCTGCGGCACGCTCAGGTCCAGCGCGCCCGGCGCGGTGCCGGCGGCCTGCGCCATCGCCGGGATCGGCGCCAGCAGGCAGGCAAGGATCATGAGGGACCGGTTCATCGCGCTGGCGCTCCTGGCTGGGGCCGTCATCGTGGCAGGTGGAACATGGCAACGCTACTGCCACGGCGGTGAACCGGGGCTGTCGTGGCCGGCATGTACTCACTCCAGGCGGGCGAACCCGAACAGCGCGGCGAGCCGGTGCCGGCGCCGCTCGATGGCCGCGCGCAGCAGGCCGGCGCCGATCATCGAGTAGGTGATGCCGTTGCCGCCGTAGGCCATGGCGAACAGCACGCGCGGTCCCCACTGCGGATGGGCGCCGAAGAACGGCAGGCCGTCGCCGGTTTCGGCGAAGGTACCGGCCCAGGCGAAGGCCGGGGTCACCGGCAGCTGCGGGAACAGCCCTCGTACCTTCGCCGCCAGCCGGCCGGCCTTGCGCTCCACGCGCGCATCGCGCCGCGCCGGCACGTCGATCGCGTCGTCCTCGCCACCGACCAGCAGGCGCAGGTCGGCGGTGCTGCGCAGGTACAAATAGGGCCGCGCCGATTCCCACAGCATGGTCCGGCGCAGCGGCCCGAGCGCGTCGGCCGGCAACGGATCGGTGACGAAGGCGTAGCTGCTGCGGTTGCGGGCGACGCGCCGGTCGAGCCAGCGCTCGTTGGCATAGCCGGCGGCCAGCACCACGTGGCCGCACCTCACCTGCACGCCGTCGGCGGTGGTCGCCACCACGCCGCGCGACGTCGGGCGCAGGGTGGCGACGGTGGTGCGGTCGAACACCTGCGCGCCGCGCCGTTGCAGCCGCGCCAGCAGGCGGTGGGCCATGCGGTACGGGTCCAGGCTGGCGGCCACGTCGCTGAGGATGGCCGCCGGCGCCTGGAAGCCATAGGCGGCGTGGATGTCGTCCGGTTCCAGCCAGTGCACGGCGAAGCCATGCTTCCTGCGCAGCTCGTACTCGGCGCGCAGGTCGGCGCGGTGGCGCCGCCGGCTGGCGTAGTAGAGGCTGTCGCCGCGCCGGAAATCGACGCCGCGCACCGTCGCCGCCAGCGCCTGCAGCGCCGGGATCGCCTCGGCGCAGGCGCGATAGGCCAGTACCGCGGCGGCCTCGCCGTAGCGCTCGGCCAGGTCGATCATGTGCGTGTCGATCTCGTACTGCAGCAGGGCGGTGCTGGCCGCGCTGGAGCCCCAGCCGATGTCGCGCTGTTCCACCACCGCCACGTCGTGCCCGTGGCGGGCCAGTTCGTCGGCGACCAGCGCGCCGGTGATGCCGCCGCCGACCACCAGCACGTCGCAGCGCAGCGCCTGCCGCAATGGCGGATAGGCATGCATCAGCCCGTTCCTGACCGCCCAGAACGGATAGCCGCTTTTCAGGTCCACATCCCGGCTCCGGCGTGGTGGGGATCAGGCGGTCGGGTGGCCGGTGTGCGGCGTGTGGATCAGCCGCTCCACGTCGAACCCCTGCTGGCGCGCGTAGGCGATGTAGTGCTGGCGCGTGGTCTCGTCCATGTGCGGCTCGCGCGCGAGCAGCCACAGGTAGCGGCGGTCGGGACTGCCGACCAGCGCGGTGGTGTAGCCGCCATCGACCAGGATCACCCAGTAGTCGCCCTTGGTGAAAGGAATCCAGCGCAGTCCCTCGGGCAGGAAACTCACTTCCAGGCGGCTGTTGGAGGCATCGACCGGCCTGGCCTGGCCGATGGCTTCCTCCAGTTCGCCATCGCGCAGGCAGCGGTTGCGCACGCGGATGCCGCCGTCGTCCTCGAGCGCGTAGTGCGCGCTGACGTCGGTGGCATCCTCTGGCTCGTGGCGCATCGGCAGGCGGTCGATCTCGTACCAGGTGCCGAGATAGCGCGGCAGGTCGAGCGAGGCGACGGTCGGCAGCGGCGGGTGGTCCATGGCGTCTCCGGCAGCGTGGGCGGGCAGGCAAGCTATAGGCCAGTGCGGGTGAATGCGGCGTGCCCGCGCCGGCGCCATCGGCGCTGCCGTCGCCCGCCATTGCCGCGTCTGCGCTAGGCTTGCAGGCTCCGAAAACGGGAGAGGCCGATGTACGCCGTGATCCTTCTCAGGGGCCCGGAGCGCTATGCGCGCGAACACTGGGCGCAGGTGCCGGACCTGGTCGATTACGAGGGCGAAAGCTATTCGCTGCGCGCCGGGCCAAGGCAGCCGCTGCCGACCGACCGGGAGTGGGAGCCGGTGGCGGTATACGCGCCCGACGAGTTGACCGAGGAAGAGTTCCAGGACCTCTATGAACGGCATCGGCCGCATGTCGCCGAGCTGGGACTGAAGTACTGAGGACCAGTCGCCGCGACGTGGCCGCGAGGCTGTTCCCGCATGGCGCATCGCACGGGAATGTCCCGCGTCTGGCGGGCCTGATACCCACGCATGCCGGCCAGGCGTTTGGCGGAGCGTGGACACCGGCTGGCTTATAGTCCGCACACGCGCGGTGGTCCGCGCATGTCTGCGGATGTGTCGCCTTGTCCTTCCACCGTTTCCCGATGCTGCGCGCGTTGTTGCTGGTGTTCCTGCTGGCCGCCGGTGGCGCCTCGCCCATGGCGGCGTGGGCCGCCGATACCGTGGCCGCCGACGCATCGTCGCCGCAGGCGCGGATCGACCAGGCCGAGCGCACGCTGCAGGCGGTGCGCCGTTCGCTGGACGACGCCGACGCGACGGAAACGCTGCGGACGCTTTCCGAGCAGGCGTTGCAGGCCAAGCGCGATGCCGATGCGGCGGTGGCCGCGCTGACGCCGCAGCTGGAGCAGATCGACGCGCGCGTCGCCCAGCTCGGGCCGCTGGACGACGGCGCCACCGAGGAGCCCAGCATCACCCGCCAGCGCAACGTGCTGGACCAGCAGCGCAGCCAGCTCGATGCGGACATCAAGCGCGGCAAGCTGCTGGCCGAGGAGGCCAAGCAGCTGAGCGACTCGATCGAGAAGACGCGCAGCCAGCAGTTCGGCGAGCAGCTGGGGCGGAAGGTCGGCTCGCCGCTGTCGCCGACGCTGTGGCGACAGTTCGCCGCCAGCCTGCCCGACGATCTCACCCGCATCCAGGGCCTGTACCGGCAGGCGGCCGCCGGCTTGCGCAGCGCGGTGGCCGCGCATGGCTGGACGTCGCCGCTGCTGGGGGCGGCGCTGGCCCTGCTGATGGTGTTCCCGCTGCGCCTGTGGCTGCGCCGCCTCGGCCGCCGCTACGCCGCTTCCGACCTCGCGCCGGCGGGGCGCCTGCGCCGCTCCGGGCTGGCGGTCTGGCTGCTGCTGGTCGGCACCCTGCTGCCGGGTTTCGCCGCGACCGCGATCGTCGCCAGCCTGCACGGCATCTCGGCGATTCCGCCGCGGCTGGAATCGGTGGCCGACGTGTTCGTCCTGGCCACGTTCGTCGCCGCCTTCTACGCCGCATTGGCGGCATGCCTGCTGGTGCCGCACCAGCCGTCGTGGCGGCTGCTCGACATCGACGACCTGGCTGCGCGGCACCTGCGCAGGTTCGCCTGGGGCGCGGCCGGCCTGACCTGGCTGAGCACGCTGCTTCGCGAGATCAACCGCTCCGCGCGCACCTCGACGGTGAGCACGGTCACGCTCGATGGCCTGGTCGCGCTGACCTACGTGGCATTGATCATGGCGGTGCTGGTG
>JAEWOJ010000080.1 GCA_023399815.1 Pseudomonadota bacterium
GTGCCGGCCGCTGGCCGGCAGCCTCGGGGATCATTGCCATTGCAGTTGCCGGCCAGCGGCCGGCACTACCTCAGCTCGCGCAGCACCTGACCGACACCGTCGCGCCAATCCGGCAGTTCGACGCCGAAATCGGTTGCCAGCGAGGTGGTATCCAGGCACGAATACGCCGGGCGCCGTGCCGGCGTCGGGTACTCCGCCGTGGCGATCGGCAGCACCTTCGGCGCCCGTTCGATCATGCCGGCAGCCAGCGCCTGCGCGAAGATTTCCTCGGCGAACCCATGCCAGCTGGTCTGCCCCGAAGCGGTCAGATGCCAGGTGCCGGACAGGCTGCCCGGATGCCGCAAGGCCTGCGCGGTGACGTCGGCGATCAACGCCGCCGGCGTCGGCGTGCCGACCTGGTCGGCGACCACGCGCAGCTCATCGCGTTCGGCCAACCGCAGCATGGTCCGCAGGAAATTGTGGCCATGCGCGGCATATACCCACGCGGTGCGGAAGATCAGGTGGCGGCCGCCGGCCGCGCGTACCGCATCCTCGCCGTCGCGCTTGCTGATGCCGTACACACCCAAGGGAGCGGTCGGCGCGTCCACGCGATAGGGAGCGGCCCCCTGCCCATCGAACACATAGTCGGTGGAGTAATGCACCAGCGGCACGCCATGGGTGGCGCACCAGCGCGCGATCACGCCGGGCGCTTCGGCATTGGCGCGGAATGCCGCTTCCGGCTCCTGCTCGGCGCGGTCCACCGCGGTATGGGCCGCGGCGTTGACCACCACCGAGGGACCCAGGCGGTCCAGCAGTGCAGGCAGGCTGTCGGGCCGGTCGAAATCGGCCACCTCGCAGGCGCGACCATCGGGCAACGCGCCGCTGCGGGTGGTGGCGACCACCTCGCCCAGCGGCGCCAGCACGCGCAGCAGTTCCTGCCCGACCTGGCCGTTGCCGCCGAACACCAGCACGCTCATGCGGCGAACACCGGCAGCCGGTCCCCGGCGATGTCGCGCAGGAACGGCGCGTTCTCGTCCTTGGCCGACAACGTGGGCGCGCTGATCGGCCAGTCCACGGCGATGTCGGCGTCGTTCCAGCGCACGCCGGCGTCGGCTTCCTTCACGTAGACATCGGTGCACAGGTAGCTGAACACCGCGCGCTCGGAGAGCACGGCGAAGCCATGCGCGAAGCCTTCCGGGATCCAGAACTGGCGGTGGTTCTCCGCGCTGAGCACCACGGCTTCCCAGCGCCCGAAGGTCGGCGAACCGCGGCGGATGTCCACGGCCACGTCGTAGACCTCGCCCTCGAGCACGCTGACCAGCTTGCCCTGCGGCCGCGGCCACTGGTAGTGCAGGCCACGCAGCACGCCCTTGACCGAGGTGGAGACATTGCTCTGCACGAACTTCGTCGGCAGTCCATGCCCGGCGAAGCGCTCGGCGTTCCAGGTCTCGAAGAACATGCCGCGCGCATCGCCGAACACCGCCGGCTCGATCACCACGCAGCCCGGCAGCGAGGTCTCGATCACCTTCATGGCACCACCCCGCGCTGCAGCAGCTTCTGCAGGTACTGGCCGTAGCCGTTCTTGAGCAGCGGCGCAGCCAGCGCCTCCAGCTCCGCGGCGCCGATCCAGCCCTGCCCGTAGGCGATCTCCTCGGGGCAGCAGACCTGCAGGCCCTGCCGGGTCTGGATGGTCTCGATGAAGTTGGACGCTTCCAGCAGCGACTGGTGGGTTCCGGTATCGAGCCAGGCGTAGCCGCGCCCCAGCTGTTCCAGGTACAGCGCGCCCGCATCCAGGTAGCACTTGTTCAGATCGGTGATTTCCAGTTCGCCGCGCGGCGAAGGCTTGAGCGCGGCGGCGTAGTCGCTGGCGTTGCCATCGTAGAAGTACAGGCCGGTGACCGCGTAGTTCGAGCGCGGGTTCTCCGGCTTCTCGACCAGTCCGACGACCTTGCCGTCCTTGTCGAACTCGGCCACGCCATAACGCTCCGGATCGTTGACCCAGTAGCCGAACACGGTCGCGCCGACGTCGCGAGCATCGGCGCTGCGCAGCAGCTGGCGCAGGCCATGGCCGTGGAAGATGTTGTCGCCCAGCACCAGGCAGCTGGGCTTGCCGCCGACGAAGTCGCGGCCGATCAGGTAGGCCTGGGCCAGGCCGTCGGGACTGGGCTGGACCGCGTAGCGGATGTCCATGCCCCACTGCGAGCCGTCGCCCAGCAGCGCCTGGAACAGCGCCTGCTCGTGCGGCGTGTTGATGATCAGCACCTCGCGGATGCCCGCCATCATCAGCACGCTGAGCGGGTAGTAGATCATCGGCTTGTCGTACACCGGCAGCAGCTGCTTGCTGACGCCCTTGGTGATCGGATACAGGCGGGTGCCGGAACCGCCGGCGAGGATGATGCCCTTGCGCTGCGTCATGTCGTCTCCCAGGTTCAGGCGGCGGTGCCGATGCGCTGCAGGCGATAGCTGCCGTCGAGCACGCCGTCGACCCACGCCTGGTTGTCCAGGTACCAGTCCACGGTGAAGGCGATGCCCTGCTCGAAGGTATGGGCCGGCTCCCAGCCCAGTTCGTCCTTCAACTTGGAGGCATCGATCGCGTAGCGGCGATCATGGCCGGGCCGGTCGGCGACGTGTGTGATCTGGCTGCTGCGCGGCTTCCCGTCCTCGCGCGGCCGGCGCTGGTCCAGCAGCGCGCAGATGGCCTGCACCACCTCGATGTTCTGCTTTTCCGAGTTCCCGCCGACGTTGTAGGTCTCGCCGACGCGGCCCTTGGCCAGCACGGTGCGGATCGCCTCGCAGTGGTCGGCGACGAACAGCCAGTCGCGCACCTGTTTGCCATCGCCGTACACCGGCAGCGGCTCGCCGGCCAGCGCCTTGGCGATCACCAGCGGGATGAGCTTCTCCGGGAAGTGGTACGGACCGTAGTTGTTGGAGCAGTTGGTGGTCAGCACCGGCAGCCCGTAGGTGTGGTGGAAGGCCCGCACCAGGTGGTCCGAGGCGGCCTTGGACGCAGAGTACGGCGAGTTCGGCGCGTAAGGCGTGGTCTCGGTGAACTTGCCGGTCTCGCCCAGGGTGCCGTAGACCTCATCGGTCGAGACGTGCAGGAAACGGAAGGCATCGCCCTTGCCGGCAGGCAGCGCCTTCCAGTGGTCGCGCACCGCCTCAAGCAGGCCCAGGGTGCCGACCACGTTGGTCTGGATGAAGGCGCCCGGGCCGTCGATCGAGCGGTCCACGTGGCTCTCGGCGGCGAAGTTGAGCACCGCATCGGGCTGATGCTCGGCCAGCAGGCGCGCGACCAGGGCGCGGTCGCCGATGTCGCCCTGCACGAAGACATGGTCCGGATTGCCCTCCAGGCTCGCCAGCGTCCGCAGGTTGCCCGCATAGGTCAGGGCATCGAGATTGACGACCGTGATGCCGCGGGCTACCGCCTCCAGCACGAAATTGCCGCCGATGAAGCCGGCGCCGCCGGTCACTAGCCAGGTGGGCACTGTCTGTTCTCCTGTACCGTCCATCGCCCGGATCCCCGCGATCCTGGGCTCGTTCCAAGCGGCACAGGATACAGGCTGCCCCGGTTGCCCGGCCTTGCAGCCACTGAATGGAGGAATCCATCGCGCATTTCGCCCACGCCCCGCATCGGCATCACTTCCGCGTTATCCATACGCATTCGCACGGAAATCCCCCACCCGCTAGAATCGGGTTTTCGCCCGTCCGGCCCCTGCCGGCCCCAGCAACCGAAGGATCCCGCAGCACATGAAAATCCTCGTCGCGTACAAGCGCGTGGTGGACTACAACGTCCGCATTCAGGTCAAGCCGGACGGTTCCGGCGTGGTCACCGACGGCGTCAAGCTGTCGCCCAACCCGTTCGACGAAATCGCGCTGGAAGAAGCCCTGCGCCTGCGCGACAAGGGCATCGCCACCGAGGTCGTGGTCGCCACGATCGCGCCTGCCGACGCCCAGGCCCACCTGCGCAACGGCCTGGCCATGGGCGCCAACCGTGCCATCCACGTGGTCACCGACCAGGCCATCCAGCCGCTGACCGCCGCCCGCGCCCTGCTCAAGCTGGTGGAGAAGGAACAGCCGGACCTGGTCATCCTCGGCAAGCAGGCCATCGACGACGACGCCAACCAGACCGGCCAGATGCTGGCTACGCTGTGGGCGCGGCCACAGGCCACCTTCGCCTCCAGGGTCGAGATCGCCGATGGCAAGGCCACGGTGACCCGCGAAGTCGATGCCGGCCTGGAAACGCTGGAAGTCGACCTGCCGGCGGTGATCACCACCGATCTGCGCCTGAACGAGCCGCGCTTCATCAAGCTGCCGGACATCATGAAGGCCAAGGCCAAGCCGCTGGAGACCCTGCAGCTGGCCGACCTGGGCGTCGACGCCGCCGATACGTTCAAGACCACCCACTACGCCGCACCGGCCAAGCGCAGCAAGGGCGTGATGGTGAAGGACGCCGCCGAACTGGTGGCCGCACTCAAGCAGAAGGGGTTGCTCTGATGTCGAACAACACGCAGGCCAGGATTCTCGTCATCGCCGAACACCTGGACGGCAAGCTCAACAGCGCCGTCGCCAAGACCGTCTCGGCCGCCGCCGCCATCGGCGGCGACATCGACGTGCTGGTGCTGGCCGCCGACCCGGCCGCCGTCGCCGCGCAGGCCGCGCAGATCGCCGGCGTCGGCAAGGTGCTGACCCTCGCCAACCCGGCCAACGAACACGCCGTGGCCCAGGTGCAGGCGCCGCAGATCGCCAAGGCCGCCGCCGGCTACAGCCACGTGCTCGGCCCGTCCACCACCACCGGCAAGGACCTGATGCCGGCCGTGGCCGCGCTGCTCGGCGTCAACCAGGTGTCCGACCTGATGACCGTGGAAGGCCCGCACACCTTCAAGCGCCCGATCTACGCCGGCAACGCCATCATCACCGTCGAGGTGCCGGCCGACCAGGTCGTCGTCGCCACCGTGCGCGCCGCCTCGTGGCCGGAAGCGGCCAAGGGCAACAACGCCCCGGTCGAAGCCATCAGCATCGATGCCATCCTGCCCTCGCACACCCGCTTCATCGGCCTGGCCGCCGGCAAGAGCGACCGCCCCGACCTGCAGAGCGCCAGGCGCGTGGTCTCCGGCGGCCGCGGCGTCGGCTCGGAAGAGAACTTCAAGGTGATCTACCAACTGGCCGACAAGCTCGGCGCCGCCGTCGGCGCCTCGCGCGCGGCCGTCGATGCCGGCTACGTGCCCAGCGACATGCAGGTCGGCCAGACCGGCAAGATCATCGCCCCCGAGCTGTACGTCGCCGTCGGCATCTCCGGCGCCATCCAGCACCTGACCGGCATCAAGGACGCCGGCACCATCGTCGCCATCAACAAGGACGGCGACGCGCCGATCTTCGAGGTGGCCGACATCGGGCTGGTGGGTGATCTGTTCGCTATCCTGCCGGAGCTGGAAGCGGCGCTCTGACGCCGCGCGTGGCGGCAATCGCCTTCAGGCATCGGCCGGAGCAGCATTCCGCTTCCGGCCGATGTCCCAAAGCCACTCGTAGCTCAGGAGTGGCTTGAGCCAGTGCGCCACCAAGGATGCGCACAAGCCCAGCAACACCCCAAGCACAACGGAGCCGGAAACAAGCACCCAGGCGTCCGCTCCATTCGCCAGCGCAAACCAATTGCGTGAAATCGCGAACCTGACGACCAGCCCGTGGAGCAGGTAGATGCCCAGGCTGTAGGCCCCCAGTCTCGAGAGCCAGCCCGCGGCCGCCGGCATCAGTCGAATGATGCTCCAGGCTCCCGCCATGCCCGCCATCAGCAATCCCCCGCGGGTAAGCATGCCCGTCAGCGGACCCGCATCCAGCATGGAATAAGGCATGGTCATATAGAACCAGTGGGGCGAAAGCCCCCGAAGCTGCCAGGCCAGGAACCCGAGCCCCACCATCGCGACCAGGGCAAGCAAACGCGGGCCGGCCCTGGTGATGCGCTCCCCATACAGATAACCCGCCACGAAGAACGGCAGAAAACCGAGAGTGCGGGAAAAGGAAAACTGATAACCGACGTCCTTGATGCAGCCCGCGACCAAGGCGACGCCGATGGCGACGAGCAGCGGCCTGCCCAGGGCCAGCAATGCGGGCAGCAGCAACCGCCACGTTGCCAGGCTGAACAGATACCAGAGCAGCCAATAGGGTTGGGCAACGCCATATCCGAACGGTTTTCCCATCCACAGGGCATCGACGTAGAGATAAATCCCCTGGAATACCAGGTACGGCAGGACCAGCACCGCCAGCCAGCGCTTTCCCTGCCGGGCATCGAAACTGGGGCGGGCGACCATTCCCGAAATGAAGACCAGTGCCGGGATGTGGATCATGTAGATGAAGCGATAGGCCGCGCCCGCCACGGGCGACATCTGCCGCACCTGCTCCAGCAGATGGCCGATCACCACGAGCAGGACCAGCACGAATTTCGCACTGTCCAGATGATGCGCTCTCACCACCATCGTTCCGGTTCCTCCGTTCGCCATGCCAGTATCAAATACAGCCAGCCGGTTGCAATCGGATGGCGCTCCCTCTCCGGGCTATACTCGGCTGCGGTTCGAATCCACCCAACTTTCCTGCCATCACTCAAATGAAGACATCCTTCGTCGCCCTTCCGCTTCTCCTGCTGCTAGCCGCCTGTGGTCCCGCTCCGAGCGACCAGACGACCTCCGACGAGTCCGCCGCCGCGCCCACCTCGGCTCCCCAGGCCAGCGGACCCCAGGTCGAAGTTCCGCCCACCAAATGGATCCGGGCCGAACCGGCATCCCTGGGCAACTGCAACACCACCAAGGTGACCCTGCACTGGGATACCCGCAAGGACAAGCCTGACATGCCGACGGTCAAGATCTATACCGGAAGTGGCAAGCTGTTCGCCCATGCCGGCGCCTCTGGCAGCGTCGAGACCGGACAATGGGTGAAGCCCGGCTCCACCTTCATCCTCAAGAGCGGCAACGACGATTCGGAACTGGAACAGCTGACCATCGGCGGCCCGGTCTGCGATCCGTAAAAGAGCAGTTCGGGGGCTGGCCGGCGATGCCTCATGGCCAGCCCCTTTCGGCGCCCCCATGACCGTGGGCGTCCTATAGCCAGTCGATTCCCGGGCACGGCGTCGTCGTCAGGGTCCGCCTGCCCAGTTCGACCCCGTTCATTGCCTTCAGGGTCACGGTGAAACCGTCGTGCGCCCATGGCCCGGTTTCCTCGCTGCCATTGACCGTGCCCACGAACCACAGCTTGGGTTGTCGTCCCACATTGTTGACCTCCACCTGGACCTGCTTGAGCGCCAGCGCGGAGACGTCCCAGTTGACCCGGACCGCAACGGGCTGCTGGCAGGAACTGACAACCGCAGGCTCCATCTCGAAATGGATTTCCTGCCGCTGGCAGGCCGTCATCGTCCCGAGAGCGGCCATCGACAGCGTCAATGCAAGCAAATTCCGCATGAAGTCACCGCTTCAGGTAGTCGTCGAATCTGCCGGACAGGCGCGCATTCGCTCCTGCCTTCAGACCCCTTGAAAACACGCCCCTGTCCTCATCGCTGGCATCGGGCCCCATCTGCTCGCCGACCCGGCGGACGAATCCGAACCAGCCGTCATCGTCCGCAGCCACCGTCTGCATCAACAACGCAGGCAATTCCCAGGCATAGGCGAACGAGGGCGTCGTCATCCCGTCGTTTTCGCTTGCCAGCAACCAGGGCACGTACTGCTGCCGCGCATCACGCCCATCGGCGAACTCCAACTGTTCATAGACGCCATTGAACGCAGGCAGGTGGTCTCCAAAGAACAGCAGCACGAACGGCCGCCCTCTCGCATGCAGGCCTTCAAGCAGGCGCCCCAGTTCCCTGTCGGCATTGTGAAGATGGTAGAGATAGTTCCGGAACTCGGCGGCCGCCTCGGCATTCAACCCGGCCGGGATCCGTATCGCCTCACGAGCAGCGCCGTCGCGCACTTCGGGCTGGCTGTCGTAGGGTCCGTGCGCCTCGATGCTGATCGCCACGGCGACCGTCGGCTGCGTCGCGCGACCAAGCTCCGCGAGCAGGATGTCGGTCATCGACCTGTCCGCCACCCATCCTCCGTCGCGCACGGCGCCGGCCTTCATCATGTCGCGCTGGGTGATGAAACGATCGATCCCCATCGCTTTATAGGTACTGGTGCGGTTCCAGAACGACCCTGCATTCCCATGCAGGGCAAAGCTCGCGTAACCCCGCTTCTTCAAGTCGCCGACCACGCCCGGCATCGAACTGACATTGAGATCCACATAGGGGTAATGGACATCCTGGAAAGCCTCCACCGGCATGCCGGTCAACACTTCGAACTCCGTGCGTACCGTGCCCCCTCCGAACGTGGGGGCCTGCATCATTCCGCCATGCCGTGCCTGGAGCGCCGCCCGCATGTTTGGAATCACGTCCGGAAGCGCCTGCATCCCCTTCAGGACGCGCGGATCCATGAAGGATTCGCTGAGCACGATGACCACGTCGGGCTGCACGGCAGCCGCCCGGGCGTCCACGGATGCCCGCGTGGCTTCATTCTCCTGCAAGCGCGCCAGCACGCCGCGCAGCGCGGCATCATCCACTTCCAGGCGGCGATGACGCTGCTGCCCGTTGTAATAGACAAGGCTTGAAACCAGGCCACTGTGGAGCACGGCAGGCATCGCGCTCAGGGGCGAAGGACGGATGGCGGCCTTCGCATACATTCCGTCGGTCCAAGGCCACGTGGCCACGCAAAGGCCGGCCAACAGCAGCGCGGACGTGGTGCCCACGGCCAAGCGGCTCCATGCCAATGCCCTGCACCAGCGGGGTTCCAGCCAGAACAAGGCCAGCAGCAGCGCCGGCACCCCCAGCCCCGCCAGCACCATCGGCCAGGTGAGGTCCACGTAATTGGAGAACAGGTGCAGGCTCGATGCATCCAGGGACGTCAGGAAATACAGGTCCTGCAGCATCACCGGCATGCCCAGCAGTTTGTACTTGATGGCGGAAGCCACATAGAGAAGCGCATGGGCGCCCGCCACCAGCAGCAGCGGCAGCAACAACCGCCGCGTCACCGCGGCCAGCAGCAGGAACGCGGCGAATCCGGCAGCCGCGTTGGCCATGACACGCGGGGCGCTGAAGTAGGCATCGAACGTCACGCCCAGCGACCACCGGTCCATCCACCACTGTCCCGCCGCGAAGGCCGCCAACAGCGGCACCATCGCAGCGAAGGCGAGAAGCCGCCCACGAAAACCATACACCCGGATTTTTCTGGTCATCCGCATCAACGCATACACCTCACGCATCCATTCGAGGGGTTGCAATGGCGATCATGCCGCCCACCGGCACTGCCGGGCACCGCCCTCATTCGCAGGCGATCCCGCGGACGCTGGCATCGGCCAGTTGCCTGTCGCTGCCCTCTTCCAGCAGTACGAACCGCGTGCCGGGGAATACCCAGGCATCGGTGGTCGATTCGCCGCTGGCGCCGCCCTTGAGCCAGAGCTTCCTGTTGCCCTCGCCATCCACGACATAGATGGCGACTCCGGAAGGCCGTCCGTTCTCGACGCTCCACCTGACCGTCGCCGCTACCGCGCCGTTGTCCGTTTCGCAGATCCTGAAGCTGTCCGGCTGCACCGTGAACGAAACGGCGCCCGCGGCAGCGTCGGCAGCGTGCCCCGCCGCTTGCGGAACCGCACTCTGCGCTGGCGGCGGCGTTGATTCCTGGCTGCACGCCGACATGCCCACCAGGGCCGCAATCATCAGCCATTTTCCGATCTTCATCTCATACCTCCGTCATGCCGAACGGGAAGGAAGGAAACGCTTCAACATCCGCGGATGCCAATCCTTCAACAACAATACCCAGCGTTCCAGGCACCACCACGACGCATATCCCATGATGGTGGCGAACAGCGCCGCCAGGAGGAAGTTCTGCCAGGACGACAGCGAGGGCAGGCAAGCCGCCACCACCTGCTGCACCGGCCAGCCCCAGAGATAGATGCCATAGGAAGGGTCGCCGCCCTTGGCCAGGCCCCGCCACGCCGGAACACGGTAGGCGAACCAGAAGCAGAAATACGCAAGGCAGAGCGCGAACAGGAGGGTCGCCGCCTGGGTGCGCATCGATATGTAGGCCAGGAACACCAGCATCAGCATCGCCGCATGGCTGACCCGGATGCGGTCCTTGTGCAGCTGGACCAGGATCCCCAGCGCGAAGAAGCCGGCAAGCCGCACCCAGTCCTTGTGCAACGGGAAATATTCCGGGTGGACCAGGCCCAGGCCCAGCAGCGCGACCAGGACCACCGTGCCCGCCTTCCGCGACGACAGCAGCCCGAAGGCTCCCAGCGCCGCGGTCAGCACATACATCCGCATCTCGGCCGGCAGCGTCCACAACGAACCATTCACCGTCTGCCTTGCCTGCTCCTGGAAGACGCCCGGCAGCTGCCATGCCATGTCCGAGGAGAAGCGCAGATTCTTGGCCACGTACGCGAAGACATCTGGATGGCGCAGATACGACCCCAGCTCCAGCGTGGTCATGACCGGGCCGATCACATAGGCCGAAAGCACCACCGTCAGCGCCAGTGCGGGCACGATGCGCAGCAACCGCGCCTTGGCGAACTCGAACAGATCCTCGCGGGCCATGTAACTTCCCGACACCATGAAGCCGCTGATCACGAAAAACATGGCCACCGCCATATCGCCGCTGTACATCGGCCAGCCATGCCGCAGGAAGATGTCCGCCTCCCCCTCCGTCGGCGCGATCGCGAAGCTGTGCCCATAGATGACGGCCAGCGCGGCGATGATGCGCAGCAACAGGAAATTGTCGTTGCGCCCGGCCAGAAAGCGGGCGACCGTCACATCGTGTGTCATGAGCATTCCTCGTCCCTAGTCTCGATTCCCACATCCGCCCCGTTCATGCCGGCAGGTCCAGCAGACCCGGCATGCTCTTTCCCCAGTCCTCCGGACCAAGCAGGCGTGCGCGCACTCCGGCGGCATGGGCCGCGACGACATCGCTGGCACTGTCGCCGATCATCAACGACAGCGATGGCTCGATCCCGAACCGCTCGATCGCCGCCAGCAGCATGCCCGGTTCCGGCTTGCGGCACCCGCATGCCACCCGGTACTCGCCGATGCCCGCCTCGGCATGGTGGGGACACCAGAACGTGGCCAGCAGCGGCGTCCCCCGCTGCGCGAACCGCGCATGCACCCATTCGGTATAGGCAAGGAAGGCGGCCGTATCGTAGTAGCCGCGCCCGATCCCGGCCTGGTTGGTGACCACGATGGGCAGATAGCCGCGCGACCGCGCCGCAGCGACCAGTTCGAAGATCCCAGGCACCCACTCGGTCTGTTCCGGCGTGTGCACATACCCGTGGTTGACGTTCACGACCCCGTCCCGGTCCAGGAACAAGGCCTTGCGCGGCAGCGGCGCATGGGCGAGCAGCGATTCCGCCGCCGGGTCGAGCCAGGGAGCGCAGGCCAAGCTCACGCGTCCCCGGCGAAGATCGCCTGTGCCTTCGCGTAATCGTCGGGCACGCCAATATCGATGAAGCCGGCCGTCTGCACGAACGCGGCCACTTCATGCGCAGCCGCGCGCGGCTGCAGCACCTCGCGCTCGAACGAGAACGCCTCCAGCGCCGGCAGGGCACCCAGCGCCTCGGCCGTCAGGAAATAACAGCCCGCATTGATCCAGCCGGCGCCGCCTTCGCCTTTCTCACGGAAACCAACCGCAAAACCGTCGCGCATCTCCACGGCCCCGTAGCGCGCCACGTCGTCGACGCTGGCCAGCGCGATGGCCATGGGGGCGCAGGCCCTGACGGCGGCAGCTTCCAGGGCAGCCGGCGCGTAATCCAGCCAGGTGTCGCCATTGAGCACATGCACCGCGTCGCCCTGCAGGCAGGCAGCCGCCTGCCGCAACGCACCGCCGGTGCCCAGCGGCGCCGCCTCCACCGAATAGCTCACTTCCATGCCGGCCCAGCGCGGGCCGACCACCGCTTCGACCCGGTCGGCCAGATAGCCGGTAGCCAGCACCACGCGGCGCATGCCATGCGCGGCCAACCGGTCCAGCAGCCAGGCAAGGAACGGGCGGCCGGCCACCGGCGCGAGCGGCTTGGGCACATCGCTGACGACCGCGCGCAGCCGGGTACCCAGGCCGCCGGCCAGGATGATGGCCTCCTCAGTCCGCATCGCGGGGGAACATCTCGCCTTCGATCAGCGCGCACAGCATATGGCCGATGAACTCGTGCCCTTCCTGGATGCGGGGCGTCTCGTCCGATGGAATGCGGAAACAGGTATCGCAGAGCGCCGCCAGCTTGCCGCCGCCCTGCCCGGTGAAGCCGATCACCGTCATCCCGCGCTCGCGCGCCGCCTCGGCGGCGCGGACCACATTGGCGGAGTTGCCGGACGTGGAAATCAACACCACGACGTCGCCCGGACGCCCCAGCGCCTCCACCTGGCGGGCGAAGGTGTAGTCGTAACCGTAATCGTTGCCGATGGCGGTCAGGATCGACGTGTCGGTGGTCAGGGCGATGGCCGGCAGGCCCGGCCGGTCGTAGTAGAAACGGCTGACCAGCTCGCCCGCCCAGTGCTGGGCATCGGCGGCGCTGCCACCATTGCCCGCGAACAGCACCTTGCCCCCGGCGCGCAGCGAGGCCACGCAGGCCTGCGCCGCATGCACGATCTGCCCGCGCAGGACCTGGTCCTCGGACATCCGGCGGAAATTGGCCAGTGTCTTGTCGAATTCGACGGCGATAAGGCGCTCTGCTTGCTCAGTCACGGTGAAACTCCGGGGAAACCAGGGGGTCGGCCTGTGGCGGCCGCCAGCAGGAGGCCCGGAAGCATAGCAGACGCCGGCCAGGCCCTCCCCACACCCCCAGGCCGCCGCGGCTCACCCTGGCCGGCGGATGCGCATCTTCTGCAGCGGGCGCTCGAACAACCGCCATGAAAGCGCCGCCACCGCCAACGCGGCGGCCAGCACCACCACCGGCGCCGCCCACGACAGGCGTCCGCTGATCCCGCTGCGCGCCAACGCATTCATCACCGGCATGTGCCACAGGTACAGGCTGAAGCTGATCCACCCCACCCAGCGCAGGCCTCGCCAGGCGAAGATCCGCCGCAGCAAGGCCGGGCCATGCAGCGTGGCCAGCAGCAGCACGGACCACAGCAGGCCGAAGAACAGGTACCACTTGCCGGTCACGGTCGCTTCGAACGGAATGCCGCGCAGGTGGCACCAGATGACCGGGATCACCCCACACCACAGCGCCATTGCCAGCACGGCCAGCGTTCCCCACAAGAGCCGCGCCTGCCTCCCGGTGACCCATTCATCCACGCGCGCGGCAAAGGCGCCGCAGAAGAACACGACCAGATAGGGGCCAAGCGATACGCCGTTCTCGATGGACGTGGCCGGCGGCCAATGCCATGTGGCCGCCGCCAGCGCCGTCACGAATGCAGCTACCTGCGCCCACGTCGGCCAGCGCCACCGCGCCATGGCCACCAGCACGGCCACCAGCAGCGGCAACCACAGGTAGAACGTGAATTCGACCGGAATGCTCCAGAACACGCTCTGCCCCTCGCGCAGGGTCAGGTGCCGCAGCAAGGCCGGCGTATCGATGGTGTAGTACAGCAGCGGCTGGCCCGAGCGCATTGCCAGCCAGCTCGCCAGCAGCACCACCAGGTACAGCGGCCAGATGCGCAGCACCCGGCGCAATGCGTAATCCAGCCAGGTCCAGGCCTGCCGCAACGCCCCCGGTGGCTTGCGCAGCAGGTTGCGCGCCAGCAGATAGGCGCTCAACACGAAGAACAGGTAGACCCCGCTCTTGCCCACTCCATGCAGGGCCGGGCGCGGCAACAGCCCGGCACTGGAAAAATGCGAGGCCAGCACGATCAGCACCGCAAGGCCCCGCAGGCCGTCGAGCGCATCCAGATGTGCCGGCCCCGTGGCAGGCCGTTCGGGCACAGGCTTCATCGATCAACCATCACGAAAAATGAACGGATGATTCTGCCCCGTTTGCTGCCACCGGGATAGCGGCCCAAGCGCGTTCACTCTCCCCCCCGGGGGAAGGCGGCCTGCGCGGCCGGATGGGGGCGGGCAAAGCATGGGCAGGCGGATCGTCGCAGAGCTTTGCCCCATCACCCTCACCCCAACCCCTCTCCCAAAGGGAGAGGGGCTTCAAGTACGTTCCTTCTCCCGCCGGAAGAAGGACGCTCGCAGAGCAGGACAAGGGTGCGGGCGAAAGCCTTGAGAGACGCTGCTGGGCCTCATTCCCGACCTTTCCCATCCGGTCTCCCCGCGTCGGCGGACTCGGCACTTTCCTTCTCCTGGAAAGTGAGGAGCTTCATGCAGTTGGGACGGGCAAAGAAAAGGCCCGCCGAAGCGGGCCTTTTCCGTCGCGCCACACCGATCGGCAGGATCAGTTGGTGCCCGGGCGAACCAGAACGGTGTTGTTCACCAGGCCATTGGCCGGGTTCACGATCTGATACAGCCCTTGGATCTGACCACTCGGGCCAGCAACGGTAACTACCAGCGTACCGCGATTGCCACTGTTGGCCTGCAGAGCATCCGTATCCAGCATGACGACCTTGGTGCCACCAGCCGGAACGGTCCCGGTCAGCTTGCCCGCAGCAATATCCAGCGCCTTGCCGGCGCTGCCGTCGTCACTGTTAGCTGCATCCAATGCCCTGATGCTGTAGGGACGGTCGGTCGAGCCAGTATTGGTCAGCACTACACGGACCATCCAGCCGCCCGGAATCTGCACCAGCGGCGCCTGCAGCTCGGTGCCATTGTGGTCGATCTTACCGGCCGCTTCAGGCCCCAGTTCGCCAACCGCATATACCGCCGGCGCAGCAGAAACCGCCTTCAGCACAGCGTTGTACTCGGCCACCGGGATGGCCACGCCAGTACGCGGAGCCAAGCACAGCATGCTGTCGGTGGCCGTTGCCCCCACGTTGAACACCGCCTGCGTTGCCGACAGGCTGTTGGCCGCGGCACCCAGCGTGGTGCAGTTGCCGTTCGACGTGCTCAGATACACGCGGCTGAGCGCGGCACCGGTGTAGCTGCCATCGGCATTGGCTGCAGAACTGAAGTCACCGGCCACAACGATGCGGGTACCGGCTGCGCCGGTCGCATGCAGGTCCGTCAGGGCGATGGCGGTGCCATTGGCCTTCAGCGGCACGGTCGTGGGCAGGCCATAGGTCAGGCGCGCCAGTGCCGCTACCGCAGCGGTGGTCGGAGCCGAGGGCACGAACTCCGCATACGGCAGGTCGGCTTCCACGTCCGCCGTAGAGGTGCGGCCCGTCGTGGCGAATACGGTGCTCGCGGCGAATTTCAGGTAGTCGCCGCTCTTGCTCACCACCTGGCCATCGCTACCGCCGGCCGAAGCCTGCGATGGGAAGTCGTAAAGCGAATACGTGCACTTGACTGGAGCCGAGGTGCCAGTGATGGTGCGATCACCAGTAACGTTCAGGTAATCGGCTGCAACTACACCGTTGTTGCCAGCCGTCACCGAGAAGGTGATGGCATTGGTACCCACACCGTTGACCGCGCCGATAGTGCCCGCGCCACTGCCTTGGTAATCCACCGCCGTGCCGGCCTTGAATACCAACCCGTCGCACTGCAGGCGCGCATGGCGCACTTCGCCCTGCGAGAAGTTGTAGCTCAGCGGCAGGCGCAGGTTGAGCACGCCGGCAGTGTTGACCAGCGTCACCGGCGCGGTCGCCGTGGCGATGATTTCCTTGGCATAGACCTTGGCCGGATCGACGCCCAGCTTGATGCCCGGCGGGATGGCGAAGGTGAAAGCGAAGCTGGCCGGCACGTCATCCATCCACACCGAGTTCACCCCATCCCATACATCGAATGTCGCGGCAACGGTTTGTGTACCTGTAGCAGCCGGGTTCTTCACTCCATCGATGACGATCTTGAGAACGGTACGAGAACCGTCGCCGCCGGGGTGATCCGTACCCAGGACATCATGTGCGAGCGGCGTGATCGTGATCGTATTGCCAGTTTTATCCACGTCCGTGGCGACATTGCCAACCAGCGCCGATCCCGCGGCGATGAAAGCGCTGGTCTCACCCGCCTCGTCATTCATGATCGATTCGACCGCATCCAGATTGGCTGCACTCAGGTCGAAATCCGCCGGAAATACGATCCTGATACGCGAGTCCGCCGCCGCCTTGGGCCCCTTGCTTCCGTCACCAAAATGATTGGAGAACTGCAAGGTGTAGCTTGCGTTCGCGCCGGTGGTCAGCGTGCTGGCGCTTTGTCGTAGATCGTGGGTATGCCCGGACTGCGCCATCGCAGGCGCGGCGGCAAATGCCGCCATCATCACTGCAGCGCACAACAAACTGCGGACTGGCTTTTTCATGTTTTCCCCTTCATGGAATTGCGGAACGCCAGCAAGGCGTCCGTGCGTGTCCCGCGCTTTTCTCCGGCCCCTCAAACATGCCGATCCGAAGTTCAGAGCGTGGATTTGTGAAGGATACGTGAACCTCATCACTCCGGCAATATTTTTGGAATGGCCGTCACATCTGGAGATGATCGAAACGGCGGGATGGCCATCGCCAACGCAGGATCGAGCCAGGAATGAAAAGAAAAAGGAAAAAAAAGAAAGGCCCGCCGAAGCGGGCCTTTCCGTGTTGCATTCAACCAATCAAAAAGATTAGTTGCTGTCCGGGCGAATCAGGACGGTGTTGTTCACCAGGCCATTGGCCGGGTTCACAATCTGGTACAGGCCCTGGATCTGCTCGCTCGGGGCATCCACGGTCACGATCACGGTGCCGCGACGGCCACCGGTGGCCAGATCCAGCGCAGCGTCGTCCAGCTTGATCACCTTGGTGCCGTTCTTCGGCAGGGTACCGGTCTGCAGAGCGCTGCCCAGGGTCAGCTTCTTGCCGGCGCTGCCGTTGTCTTCATTGGCGGCATCCAGGGTGCGGATGGTGTACTCACGGTCCGACGAGCCGGTGTTGGTCAGGGCGATACGGGCAATCCAACCGCCCGGCACCTGCACCAGCGGAGCCTGCAGTTCGGTGCCGTTACGCACGATTTCACCGACCTTCACTTCCGCGTAGTTACCCAGCACATAATTGGTATTCGCGACACCATTCAGCTTGGCAACATAGTTCTTCTCAACCAGGATCTGGTCGTCGCCATTCTCAGCGTACACAACATCACCAGCCAGGTCGGCCTGGGCGATAGCGCCGTCAAACGCAAAGGTGGCAACGTTGCCATCGATGTCATCAGCCGATTCGCCGCTCCAGGTCAGATCGTCGGCGGCCGACAGGTCACCGGTGACGGTCACGGTGGTGGCATCGTCAAAGATGTCAGCCAGAGCGATCTGGCTGGCATCCGCCTTCAGGACACCCGTGGTCGCCGAGAAGTCCAGTTCACCGAACTTGCCGGTGGCCAAGAAGGCGGTGTAGGCCGGATTCGCACCGACGTCCGCGGTCGCCTTGCCTTCGGTAGCCGCAAAGGTGACGCCCGAAGCACGGCTGATGTACGGCTTGAAGCCCGTCGTATAGATCTGGCCGGAGCCGACGCCCGTGCCACCCGCCTGAGCCTGCGACGGCTGATCATAGATCGAGAAGCTGCACTTGACGTCGGCATAGTCGGTCAGAGTGTTAGCCGCCGCGAAGGTCAGGACAACGCCATCGGTAGCGCCGGTCAAGGCTTCGTTGGTCAGCGAGAAGAACAGAGCGTTGGTGTTGATGCCGTTCACGGCGCCAACGGTGAAGTCGGCATCGCTCGAAGCGACGGTCGCGCTGGCCATCTTGATGTTGTTGGTGCACTCAAGGCGGCCGTAGCGGACTTCGCCGACGCTGAAGTTGTAACCAACCTTGACAGTGGCGTTATCCGCGATACCGGCGGCAGTCAGGTCAACCGGAGCCTTCAGTTCGGAAGCGAACTTGAGCGGCGCGGGCGTGGTTGCATTCAGATCAACGGCAGCGAACGCATTGCCGGCGAACAGGCCGCCGACGATGGCGGCAGCGAGAACCTTCTTGTTCAACATTTGGAATTGCTCCTAGGAGTTTTTAGGGTCTTTACAAACCACATCCGAGCCCTACCCGCCGTCCGCATGCACGTGCCGGCGCCGGCACCGGACCCAAGCCGCCAGTCGAGATTCAGGCAAAAACCCCCTTCCCCTTCGTGGCATCCCGGTCCTTGGCTGCGCTTCAACCGTCGCGCAGTACCCGAATGTCCGCGCAATATAGTGGCCTCCCGCGACAAACGTCAACAGCAAATAAATGACGCGCGTACATATGGGACTGCGTCACATTTTTCCCGTCGATCACGGCCGTTTCCGTGCATTCAGGCCGGTTTCCGGCTGGACTGCCTGCCAGGCAGTCGTCGCCGGCAGGCTGCCAGCACCCCGAACGACTGTAATTTGACGCACCATTGCGCCGGGAAAGCGCGGGGGAAGGAATTGCAACCGGACCGGGGGATGCGTCGTTTTCGATGAGGGGACGCCCCCTTGGATGGGGTATTGCATGCGACCGGCAACCTGGGGGAGGTACGCGACCGCGGTCGTCAAGGGGACGCTGGCGCGGCGCCGCACGTCTGGCTGGGCCGGGCAGGATCGGGGGTTTGTCCTGCCCGGAACTTCCGCATCGCGGGGGCTTCGCCCCTGCCCTCTCCCCAACCCCTCTCCCATGGGGAGAGGGGCTTCAAGCGCCTGCCTTCTCGCATCCGCTCGGGCTTCGCTCCTGCCCTCTCCACAACCCCTCTCCCATGGGGAGAGGGGCTTCAAGCGTCAGCCTTCCCGCATCCGCTCGGGCTTCGCTCTGCCCCTCACCCCAGCCCTTCCCCTGGGGGGAGAGGGACGGGGAAGAGGGCCGAGGGTTTCATTCGTCGTTGCCTGCCGGCCTGGCTTCTTCCTCCACCGGCGCTGCCGGCACCGGTACGGCGCTGGGCGCCGGGGCCTTCGGTGCGAGCGGGGTGCCCGGCCAGGCGTCCTGCAGGTCCATGCGCGCGCGCACCGCCTCGGTGATGGCGCGGGTCTGATCGGCGTCCTCCACCACGTAGGGGGTGATGAGCATCAGCAGTTCGGTGCGGCTGCCGCTGCGGGTGCGGTTCTGGAAGGCACGGCCCAGCAGGGGGATGTCGCCCAGCAGCGGCACCTTGGTCTTGCCGTCGCTGCGGGTGGTGGAGATCAGGCCGCCCAGCAGGGTGCCCTCGCCATCGGACAGGCTCAGGCTGGTCTGCAGCTTGCGGCTGAGGATGCTGGGCGAGGAGATGTCGCTGGTGTCGGTGACGGTAGCCTCGCTGACCTCCTGGCTGACCTTCAGGTCCACCCGCTTGCCGGAGTGCACCACGGCCTCGATCTCCAGCAGGGTACCGGTCTTGCGGTACTGGATGGACTGCAGGATGGAAGCATTGTTGCCGGAACCGGGCAGGTCGGCGGCGGTGGCCTGGCTGGTGACGATGGGCACTTCGGTACCGACGTCGATGCTGGCGGTCTCACCGCTCTTCACCAGGATGCGCGGCGTGGACAGGATGGTGACGCGGCTGTCCTTGGCGAACAGGTTGAGCGCGGCCTTGACCTGTCCGGACGAAGACAGGGCTGCCCAGGTCAGGGCGCCGGCCGGGGCCGAACTGCCGCCCAGCGCGCCCACCGGGCCGGACATGCCGCCGACGTTGATGTTGCGCAACGCCCATTCCACGCCATGGCTGAATTCGTCGGTGAGGGTGACTTCGGCGATGGTGACCTCGATCACCACCTGGCGTGCGGGCTGGTCCAGGCGGGTGAGGATGCCCTGGATCGCACGCCAGCGCTGGGCGTCGCCCTGGAAGACGATGACGTTGCGCACCGGGTCGATGGCCAGCTGCCCTCCCAGTCCCGAGATGGCCGTCGGCTGGCGCGCCGCCTGGCTGGCGGAGGCGCCGCCGGCCGACGCCGAACCGGCGCCCCCCCGCTGGGCGGCGGAATCGCCGCCGCTGGTGCTGCCGCCCACCAGGGCCTGCAGCACGGGCACGAGCGTCTGCACCGTGGTGTGCTTGGCGGCATACAGGTAGAGGCCGCCGCTGTCGCTGTCGCTGGGCTGGTCCAGGCGCTCGGCCCATTCCCGGACCATGCGCAGGGCCGGCTCGGAGGCGCTGAACACGATCAGGGCATTGGCCGAGCCGACGGGGACGAAGGTCAGCGGGCCACCGTCGCCCGGGCCGTTGCGCACCTTGATGCCCTGCCCGGCAAGCACGTCCTTCAGTTCCTTGGCCAGCAGTTCGGCGGACAGGTAGTTGGGGTTGATGCGGATGGACTGCATGCCGCTCAACGAGGGACGGTCGAGGGTGAGCACGGTTTCCATGGCCGAGCGCACCGCATCGCCGGGGCCGCTGATGAGCAGGGCGTTCTGGTCCTGCATCTCGGTGAAGTTGACCGACTGGTTGCCGAACAGGGTGCGCACCTGCGCGGCGATGGGGCCGGGCTGGGCCACCTCCAGCGGCATGGCGACGAACACCGTGCGCTGGCCCGCCGGCACCTCCGGCAGGGAGCGGGTGGCGATCAGGTCGGAGTTCGCGGTGGCGGGATTGTGCTGGACGGCCTTGAAGCGCAGCACACCGCCCAGCTCACTGATCTGGACGTCGTAGTTCTTCAGCACCTCGGCGCCGATGCGGTAGGCCTCGGCCGGGGGACGCGGCTTGGTGAGGTTGAGGCTGAGCAGTTCGCGACGGCCGTGCAGCGCCTGATCGATCTGCACCGGGAAACCCAGTTCCATGCCGTAGAGCACGTTGATGAAGGCGTCGATCGGTACGCCGTCCAGCGCCAGGGCGACGGGTCGGGTGCGGGCCATTTCCGGCACGCGGATCTCGACGCTGGCATCCGGCGGCGGCGGCGCCGGCCGCGACTGCTCCACCTGCGGCCCGTTCTCGAAACGCTGGCGACGGTTGGCCTGGGCCTGCTCCGCCCCCATCTGGCCGCTGGCGTCCACCTCTGCCTTGGGCGAGCGCAGGGGGGTGGGAAAGGTGTCCTTCCCCAGGGTCGAGCAGGCGGCCAGCAACGTGATGGCCAACCCGAGCACGATCCCCCGCAGGCCGAGCGGCAGCGAGGGGAGGCGCCGCCGGTACTGGCGCGTCATGGATCGGGAAATGGGCATTCTGATGGGCATGGGTTGGCAATCGAGAACAGGCGGCCGTCAGCGCGGCGCCAGCTCTTCCTGGTAGGTGTTGAATATCTCGCGCTGATGGCGCGCGCCATCGGCATCGACCCAGACGACGCGCAGGCCGGCGACCGAAAGCACGCGGCCACCGCCGGGCAGCGCCGACCCCGGCAACAGGGCCAGCTGCCCGGCGCCCGGCACCGAGAAAACGGCACGGTAGGTCTTGCCGTCCTTGATCACCCCGACCAGCTCGGGCGGCGGTGGCGGCGGCGGAGCGGCCGGCTCCTGCGGCTTGGGCGCCGCGCCCCAAGGCGCCTTGTCCGCCCATGCCGCATCGATGGCGTCCCGGTCCCAGGCCTTGGCAGGCGACAGTTCCCATGGCGCATCGGCAAGAGGCTTGGCGGCCGCGGTGGAAGGCGCGGGCAGCAACAACAGGTTGGCGCCGCCGCCCAGCAGGGCTGCCGCCGCCAGGGCCAGCGCCACAATCGGGGCCTGCTTCATGGCGTGTCCTCCGCGGATGCAGCATCCCGTCCCGGCTCCGCCCTGCGGTAGTAACCGCGCACCACCACGCTCACGCGCGCGGCCTTGCCTTCGGTCAGTTCCATCCGCTCCACCTGCACCCATGGCAGGCCTTCGGCCAGGGCGCGAACGAACGGGCCATGGCCATATTGGGGAAGCGTGCCTTCCAGCCGCGCCACGACCTGCCAGAAATCGGGATGCTCGGGAACTTCGAGCGCTTCCTCGACCTTGATCTGCGGCGCGACCAGGCCGGTGTCCTGGGCCAAGCGGGTCAACCATACCTGCATCTCGGCCTTCACCAGTCCGGCTCGTTCCACCGCCGGCAGGCCTTCGCGCATCTGCCCGAGCTGCTGCCGTGCCTGGGCCGCCCGTTCCACCCATGCCGGTTCGCGGCTCATCTCGCGCATCGAGGCGTCCAATCGCGCATCGCGCTCGTACGCCTGGATGCGCACGTCCTTGGCGCGCTCCATCGCCGCCAGCAGATTGGCGACCAGGATGGCCAGGGCCACCATGGCGCCGATGCGCAGGCGCACGTTGGAGCGCCAATCGGCCAGCAGTTTGTTCAGTGCCGGATGCATCAGCGCGCGTCCTCCGCCGTGGCTTCGTCGCTGGACAGGGCGAATTCCAGTTGCATCACTCCCCCTTCCAGCGGCGTGGCCGTTACGGTGGCCAATTGCGGTATCGACGAGAACGCATTGATGAAGGTACGTGGATCGGTATCGACGTTGCGGACGTTCATGCGCAGCTTGCCCGGCTCGCGCCGCCACACGACGAACTGGGAACCGGCCGGCAACGCAGCGGCGACATCGGCCATCAGTACGTAGTCGTTGACGCCGTCGTCCAGTCCCTGGAGTTGCGCGATTTCCGCGCGCGCGGCTTCGGCTGCATCGCGCGCCGCCAGCACCGGCGCGGCCTTGGCGCGGCTGGCATCCAGTTGCGCGGCCATGCTGCGCTGCGCTGCCGCCCAGCGCTGCAGGCCGACCACCTGCCAGCCGAAGGCCGCCATGCCCAGCAGCAACAGGGCGGCCCAGGCGATGCGCTCGCGGGCGGCGGTATCGAGGGCGGAGTGCTGGGCCTTGCCCCAGGGTTTGTCGCTCCATTCCAGGCGCTCGGCGGCAGGCACCTGCATCGGGATGGAAGCGACGCCAGCCCCGCGCAGGAAGCGTTGCCAGACATCCAGCGCAGGCGCTTCCTGCCACCACTGGCTGGCTGCCAGGCTGCCGGCCTGCCAGACCTGGCCCTCATAGCCGCGCAGGGAATGCAGCAGGCGCGCGCCGTCCGCGGCCGGCGGAGGCAGCAGCACGCTTTCAGGCAGCCAACGGCCCGCCGCGATGGCCTGGTCCTGCGCCTGGTCGCGGATCCATACCCAGAAGTGGGCGATGGTGCCGCACCAGGCGATGTACACCGGCATGTCCGGCGCCGGCGCGTGCTGGCGCGCGGCCAGGCGTGCGGCCGCATGGCGCTGGCGTGAGGGAAGGTTGGAAAAATCCTGCTGCCGGTACTGGCACGAGGCGCGCGGCACGACCCATTGGCGTCGGGAGAACAGGCTGCTGCGCAGGTCGTCGCCGGACTGTGCCTCAGGGCCGTCCAGCGGGATTCTCGTTGGCGAAAAAAGGGCTGCCAGTCGTGTGCGCAGGGTCATCGGTATCGGGACGCGGGACGGAGTACGAGGCGAGGATGGACCATGGCGCCTTTTTGTCAGCCATAGCGGTCAATCTTACATGAAATCGCTGCGCCGGACCGGTGCGCCCCCAGAGCGTCAGGCGCAGCCCGTCGTCGGCGACGTAACGGTAATCGAGCACGCTGTCGCCACGCAGCGGCACGCCCAGGACGCCCTCGGCCTGGAGCGAATCGCGCACGGGCTGGCGGGCGCGCTGCGCCAGTAGGCGATCGCAGGTTTCGGGGCAACCGTTGATCCAGAGCGGCAACAGGTCCTTCGGCACCGTGTTCAGGTTGACGCCGCCGCTGTAGTACGGCGTGACCGAATCGCGGATGCGGGCCAGGGTCGCCGGCGGCAGCGCATCCCAGCCAAGGATCCGGCTGATTTCCGCCGGGTTGTAGAGACGCCGGTTGGCCGGCGGCTGGCGGTGCTCGCGGCGATAGTCGTCGGCCTCGGCGCCGTTGAGCCGCTTGAGGTCGTCTTCGTCGACGTAGTCGAGGAAGGCGTCGCGCAACGGCGCCACGTGCGCGTTGTCCACACCTTGAAAGCGCAGAAAGGCATCCAGGGTCGTCGGCGCGGGCAACAGCACGGAAAACAGGCCGGCCTCGTCCTGCAGGGAAAAGCCGGCACCGCCCACGCCCTGGTAACGGGTGTCGTCCAGGCGCAGCTCATTGCCGACCGGGTCGCGGACCAGGCCTCCGAACTCGTCCAGCCGGCGGATGGCGCGCACGTCCTCGGGCAGCAGTTCGGTCGCCAGGCCGCCCAGGGTGATGTCGCGGGTCGCCGCCAGATACAGCACGACGTCGCGCGTTTCCTGCATCGCGATCCGGTCCTGGACCTGCTCGCGCATCTGCTGCGCCTGCTGCACCTGCTCGCGCGCCCAGACCATCATCAGGCCCACGGCCACCGCCACGCCGGCAAGCAGCCAGAGGGTCGTGGCCAGGACGAATCCCTGCTGGCGCGGAAAAGGTTTACAGATCATCGCCACTCTGCGTGAATCCCAGGTCGCTCATTTTCGGCAGCACTGCGTCGGCGGCGATGGGCACCAGCCAGTAGATGCGGCCATTGGGCGTGGTCGCCTGGAAGCGGATCACGCGCGGCATCAGCCTGGGCTCGACGGCATCGGCCTGGCCCGATGCGGGTGGCTGGAGCGGGTCGGACACCCAGTCGTCATGCCATTGCTGGCTGCGGTCGAGGTAGGCGAAGCCGGCATCCTGCAGCGGTCCCGGCACGATTTCCCGATCGGGGGTGCGTGCATCGGCGTAGTACAGCGAGAGTTCGCCACCGTCGTTGTTGCGGAGGAACCAGCGCACCCGCCCCATGCCTTCGGCGAACAGCGGCGTGGAGGCGATGTAGTCGACCGAAAGGGCCGTGCCTTGGATGGCGGGCTTGCCATCGCTGTCGTCCAGCTGCGCGCTGGCGATGGTGTCGCGGAACCAGCCCTCCTGCAGGAACGCCACGCGCGCGCGCTCCTGGTAGTGCAGCAGCCGCGTGCGCACGCCGAGCGCATGGGACAGCATCTGCATCAGCACCGTGATCAGCAGGGACACGATGACCAGGGTGACGATCACCTCCAGCAAAGTGAAGCCACGCGCATGGACGGCGGAGAAGCGTGCGCCGCGGCTCACATTGCCTCCGGTGCACGCACCTGGACGTACCCGACCCGGCGGACCACCGCATCGGTCAGCACGGCTCCCTCGCGGCGCAGCTCCAGGTGCATGTCGTACAGCCCGACCTTGTACAGGCCGGGGACGAACGAACCGGTCGATCCGTCCAGGGGTGGTTCGACCGGCTGCGAGGTCCAGTGCAGTTCGACGTCCCCCAACTGCTGGGTGCCCTCCGGCTGCTGCGCGGGGTTGACCGTTTCCAGCCAGGCGACGGCATTGAGCAGCGCCGAATCGGCCTCGCGCGCGGTCTCGGCGCGGGACACCATCTGCACGGTCTGGTTGATCGCCGCGAACAGGGCCATGCCGACGGCCGCAAGAATCGCCAGGGCGACGATCGCTTCCAGCAGGGCGAAACCGGGCGGACCCGGCCGTTTGCAGGATGCGGCACGGAACACGGAATGCCTCATCGCCCAGGCACTCCGCGAAGGAGCCGGGAGGGCCATGGTGCCTGCCCGGTCATTCATGGCGGTTTTCAAGCACACGGCAATCGGGGGCCAGCACGGCCCATTGCTCGCTGCCCCGCGGACCGGCGACGGTGATGTCGGCCGCATCGCATACGCCCAGGGCGGAAATCGCCAGGGGCGTATCGACGACCACGCCCCATCCTTCGGGCAGGTGCAACCGCGCGGACAGGTCGGCCTTGGCATCGAAACGGGCCGGCGCGCCAGACAGGCGCACGGCGACCGGCAGGCCGGCGATCCGGCGCACGACGTCGGCCCGATCGCCGCTCACCTGGATGGCCTCCACGGTTCCGGACAGGCGCGGGGCGACCAGCGCCACCATCACCGCCGTCAGGGCCAGCACGATCAGCAGTTCAAGCAGGGTGAAACCGCCGGCCGCCCGGCAGCGCCGGGCATCACTTCGCCGGCAGGAACCCGATGTCGGCATCATTGCCCTCGCCTCCGGCCTTGCCATCGGCACCGAACGAATACACGGCGAACGGCAGGCCTTCACGGCCAGGGATGGCGTACTGGTAGGGGGTGCCCCAGGGATCGGTGGGCACCTGCTCGTCCAGGTAGGGACCGCGCCAGCGCGCCTTGGCGCGTTCGTCGGAGGGCGCCACGTAGAGGACGGACAGGCCTTCGCTCTCGGTCGGGATGCGCCCGACCTCGAGGCGGAAGGTTTCGATCGCGCCGCGCAGCAGCCGCGCCTGGGTTTCGGCCACCTGGACCTTGGAGGTATCCACTCGACTGAACAGGCGGGGTCCGACAAGGCTGGCGATCAGGCCGATGATCACCAAGACCACCAGCATTTCCAACAGAGTGAAGCCCGACTCGATACGATGGGAACGCACTTGATGCTCCAGATGTTTGCCTACAGGCGCACGTCGTTGACGCTGGTGATGGCCAGGATGATGGCCGTCATGATGGTGCCGACCACGACGCCGATCAAGATGATCGCCAGCGGCTCCACCAGTTGCAGCGTGCGCTTCATCCGGTCGCGGCCGATTGTCTCATACAGCTTGCCGAGCGCGGAAAGCAGCTTGGGCAGTTCGCCGCTGGCCTCGCCCACGGCCACCAGATCGTAGCCGGTGTCGTTCAGCGCGCGATGCTCGCGCAGCGACACGGAAATGGACTTGCCGGCCTTCACCGACTTGGCCACGGCCCCCAGCCGGTCGCGCAGGAACGCCATCTTGACCGAGGCAGCCGCCAGGTTCAGGGCGCGGATCAACTCGACCTTGCCGCTCAGCAGCGCGGCCAGCGTGTTGGCCCAGCGCCCGACTTCGGCTTCGATCAGCCATTCGCCGAGCACCGGCAGGCGTGCGGCGCGTTCGAGCATCCTTGCCGCCATGCCCGGCAGTCTGAAGACCGCGCGCGCGCCCAGGACCAGTGCGACCACCACGGCAAGCACCAGCCAGGCATGCGAACTGAGCAAGACGCCGGTACTGATGACCCAGCGGGACAGCGCGGGCATGCTGTCCCCGTGCTGGGTCAGCAGGCCGCCGAAGCGCGGGACCACCCACATGAAAATGATCCCGACCGCGGCGATGCCCGAGCCCACCAGGACCAACGGGTAGATCAAGGCGCCGGTCATCTCCTGGCGGACGCGCTGGTCGTATTCGAACTGCTGGACGCCGCTGCGCAGGGATTCGGCAAGCCGGCCAGTGGCCTCGCCGGCCTGGACCAACTGGTGGAAATACTCCGGAACGGGCAGCGAGGATGCGCGCAACGCCATGCTGAAGCTCTCGCCGCGCCGGACCATGCGCTCCATTTCGGCGAAGGCGGCAACGAGCGTGGCATGGTGGCTGGAATGCGCCAGCGAGGACAGCGCGGTCACCAGCCTTACGCCGGCCTCCAGCAGGGTGGCGAACTCGTGCAGCATCAACTGCAGTTCGCGCGTGGATGCCTTCCTGCGCTTGAATCCGCTCCACGCGGGCCGTATGGGCGTCAGGGAATAGACCGTCAATCCCTGCCCGGCCAGCACGCGGGCCGCATCGGATTCATTGGCGGCATCCACGCTGCCGGTTGCCCGGTTGCCGGTGCGGTCGAACGCCTCATAACGGAAGCCGGTGGCGTCACTCATCCAGGCCGATGCCTCCGGTCACGCGCACCACTTCGTCCACGCTGGTCAGGCCGGCACGCGCCTTGAGCAGGCCATCTTCGCGCAGGCCGCGCCCCCCTTGGGCGTCGGCGAGCGCGCGCATGCGTTCGGCCGGCGCGCGCGCGACGATCAGCTCCTGCATGGCAGGAGTGACGTCCACCAGTTCGTAGATGCCCACGCGTCCGCGATAGCCACTTCCCTGGCAATGCGGGCATCCCTTGGGCTGGCGCCAGTTGGCGGGTTGCTGCGTATCGAGCAGGCCGGCGACCAGGGATTCGATCGCCGCCGGAACGTCGGCCGGTTCGCTGCAGTGGGAGCACAGCTTGCGCACCAGGCGCTGCGCCTGCACCGCACGCACGCTGGTGGCCACCAGGAAGGGTTCGATGCCCATGTCGGTCAGGCGGGTGAATGCGCTGACGGCATCGTTGGTGTGCAGGGTGGAAAGCACCAGGTGGCCGGTCAGTGCCGACTGGACCGCGATCCCGGCCGTTTCCAGGTCACGGATTTCGCCGATCATGATGACGTCCGGGTCCTGGCGCAGGATCGCGCGCAGGGCCCGGGCGAAGGTGTAGCCGATGTCCGAATTGCATTGGATCTGGGTCACGCCCTTGACTTCGTATTCGACCGGATCCTCGACGGTGATGATCTTGCGGTCGGTCTGGTTGAGCTCCTCGAGGGTGCCGTACAGGGTCGTGGATTTGCCCGAACCGGTCGGACCGGTGACCAGGATGATGCCGTGCGGCTCGCGCGCCCAGGTGCGGAACAGCGCCAGGTCGCGCGCGGAAAAGCCCAGGCGGTCCAGGTTCAGGTCCTGCCGCTCCTTCGGCAACAGGCGCATGACGATGGACTCCCCGTGCACGGCAGGCACCGCGGATGCGCGCACGTCCACTTCCTTGCCGCTGACGCGGATGCTCAGGCGGCCGTCCTGCGGCAGGCGACGCTCGGCGATGTCCATGCCCGAGATCAGCTTCACGCGCGAGGCAACGGCCGGGTAGCGGCTGGCTGGCAGGGTCATGCGCGAATGCAGGATGCCGTCGATGCGCATGCGCACATGGAACCGGGTTTCCTCCGGTTCGATATGGACGTCCGAAGCGCGAAGATCCATCGCCTGGGCAAGCATGTTGTTGACCAGTTCGATGACCGGCGCTTCTTCGGCCAGCTCACGCAGGTGGTTGACGTCGTCATCCCAGGAGGGATCCGAGGCGGCGCTGCCGGCATTGGCCAATTCCAGCAGCCGGGCCAGATCCTGGGTCTGCATGAGGCGCCAGTACCAGGGACGGTCGGGAAACGCGCGCGCCAGCGCTTCGTTGGCCGCCGGATCCAGGGGATCGCTGCCGGCCACGAGGATGCCGTCGCCGGATGGCGACTCCCAGGCCGCGATTCCGTTGTCCAGCCACCAGGCGACCGCGTAGGGCGAAGCGGCAAGCAGCCCGCGGATGGCCTCCCCATCCTGCGGCCATTCCGAGGCGCGTATCGCAGGGATGCCCAGTTGCTCGGCAAGCACCGGCAACAGCGATTCCTCGGAAATGGCGCCCAACCGGACCAGAACGCTCCCGAGGCGCCCGCCATACTGTTCCTGGAAGGCCAAGGCCTTGCCGACATCGCCACTGGTGACAAGCTGGCGTTCGACAAGCATTTCGCCCAGCCGCTGCCCTCCGGCACCTGCTGCGGAAGGCGGCAGGGGAAGCGTTTCTGTCGACGGATTCATGCAGGGATTGTCCAGGAGGCAGACACGGGGCGGCATCACGGGGATATCGGCCGCAGCACCTACGGCGGCCTCGCCCTTGCCTGACCAAGCGGAAGGGAATCTACGGCAATGGTATCCGCAAAACCCGGCGCGAGGCCATTTCGCGGCCTTGCACTGACCTCAGCCGACCCGCCACGAGGACACGCCGCCCGGCGTGAAGTGGGCGTCGTAGACGGTTCCACCGGCAGTCCCCAGCGCCCGCACCAGCCGCACGCGCTCGGCGGGGTCGCAGACAAACATCATGAATCCGCCACCGCCGGCGCCGGACACCTTGGCGGCGCGCGCGCCATTGGCGAAGGCCAGCGCCTCCAGCTCGTCGATCATCGGGTTGGTGACGCTGGAAGCGCTCTGCTTCTTGGCCAGCCAGCCCGACTGCATGACCTGCGCGAAACGGTCCAGATCCCCCCGCAGCAAGGCTTCCTTCATCTGCACGGCTTCCTGCTTGAGCCGGTGCATCGCCTCGAGCGATTGGGGCTTGCCTTCGCGCACGTTGCGCGCCTGCTCATCGATGATCTTGGCCGAGGCGCGCGATACGCCGGTGAAATACAGGACCATGCTGGCTTCCAGCTCGTTCCATATCCACTCCTTGATCCGCAGCGGATTGACGATCACGCGGTCGTCCGCATAGAACTCCATGAAATTGAAGCCGCCGAAGGCCGCCGCGTACTGATCCTGCTTGCCGCCGGACAGGCCAAGATCCTTGCGCTCGATCTCATACGCCAGATGGGCGATTTCGTACTCGCCCAGCGCCAGCCCGAAGTACTCGGCGAACGCGCCCACCAGCGCGACCACCATGGTGGAAGACGAGCCCAGCCCCGAGCCCGGAGGCGCATCGGAATGGGCCCGCACCTTCACCGACGGGCGATCTCCCTGCAGGAAACGCTCGGCAATGCGCAGGTAGACGCCGCGCATCAACTGGGTGGGGCCCGGTTCGAGGGTGACGTCGTCGACATCGAGGGATTCGACGCACTGCGCATCCAGCGATTCGAATTCGGCCTTGCCGGTCTCGGCCGCGGCGAGCGTGGCGTAGGCGAACTTGTCGATGGCGACATTCATCACGAAGCCGCCGTGTTGGTCACTGAACGGCGAAACATCGGTTCCGCCACCGGCCAGCCCCAGCCGCAATGGTGCGCGCGACCTCACGATCATCACTTCATCTCCTTGTTTTCCGGATCCAGGCAGGCCACCAGCTGGTCCTGCAGCGACTGGCGCGAGAACCGGCTGCGCGCCAGTGCCGCTCCGCCACGCGAATATTCCCGCCAAAGCGCGTCGTCCCGCAGCAGGCGCTCGATCCCGGCTGCGATCTCGTCGGCCTCGTCGGAGACGACCGCCACATCGGCCACGCCCGGCAAGCCCTGTGCGCCCACCGAGGTAGTCACCAGCGGCACACCGTTCTGCAGCGCCTCGACGACCTTGTTCTTCACGCCCGCGCCATAGCGCAACGGCACGACCGCCAGCCGCGCTTCGGCGTACCGGCGCGCGAGTTCCTCATCGCTCACGTAGCCGGTGACTTCCACACGCTCACCCGCCAGCTGCCGAACCCGATCGGTGGGATTTGCCCCCACCAGGCTCAGGCGCACATCCGGGTAGCGCTGCCAGAGCCGGGGCATGATCTGCTCCACCAACCAGGCAGCCGCATCGGCGTTCGGCGGGTGGGCGAAGCCCGCGACGAAGAGGAGGTTCTGCCGCATGGCCGGCTCGGCCTGCTCGTTGAACCTGTCGAAAGCGTATGGCGCAATGGCGCGCACGCAGGCCGTCGGCGCCAACGCCGCCACATCGTCGACTTCCTCCTGCGACGGGTACAGCACCAGGTCGGCGCCCTCCCACAGCATCCGCTCCTGCGCCTCCAGTTTCGCGGCCTCCTTCAGCAGGTCGGCCCGCCCGGTGACGGATGCCTCCAGCGCCAGCCGCCTGAAATGCAGATCGTGTCCGTAATAGACGACCCGTACGCCCGGGGCAGCCGCACGCAGCGCGTCCATATAAGCGGGCGCGATATGCGGGCGCGACAGCATCACCGCATCCAGTTCACTCCCGTATTGATCGAGGTAGTCCCTGAATCCGCCGTACCGCTTTTCGCCATAGATCACCTCGACGCCCTTGCGTTGCAGCGCCGGGCCATAGACCGGATCGAACCACAGGTTGTCCGGCCAGAACTTGACCACCCAGTTCGCGGCAAGCAGGGCATCGATGAAGGCGACCATGGTGCGGGAACCCGCATCGCGATCCGGCTGGGGAATGTAGTGGTCGACGATCAGCGCCACCTTGCGGTCCCATGCGCGATCGCGGGCACGGAACACGTTCACCGCGTTCGGATAATGGCGTGCGAGCTCGGTGGACCAGCGTTCCCGGAACTTCTCCTGGTTGACCACCTGGTACGCCTTGATGCCGCTGCCGGTGTCGGTTCCGTGCGAGATGCCCTCGAAGTGGACCACCGTGGAAAAGGGCGTGTAGTACAGCTGCCTGCCGGCGGCACGTACCTTGAAGGCAAGGTCCGAATCCTCGCAATAGGCCGGGCAGTAGAATTCATCGAAACCGCCGAACTGCCGGAACAACTCCGCCGGCAGCAGGATGCTGGCCCCGGAGCAGTAATCGGCGCGGCGCACGTAATTGAATTCATGCTCGCCCGGATCCTGCAGGCGTCCGTAGTTCCAGGCCGAACCGTCGCGCCAGACGATGCCGCCCGCTTCCTGCAGGCGGCCATCCGGATAGACCAGGCGGGACCCGGCCATGCCCGCATCCGGATGCTCCCGGAAGACATCCATCAGGCCATCCAGCCATCCCTGCGCCACCTGGGTGTCGTTGTTCAGGAAGCAGAGATACCGGCCGTGCGCGAGCTGCGCCGCCGCATTGCACGACAGCAGGAATCCCAGGTTCCGTGGATGCTCGTGGTAGCGCAGGCCCGGGACGCCGGCCAGCGCGCCGATCTCCTGGTCCCCGGAGGCGTCCTCGGCGACGATGATTTCGTAGGGAACGGAAGGCGCCGACTCGACGATCGAACGCACTGCCGCGGCGGTATAGCCCAGATTTCCGTAGGCCGGAATGATGATGGAAACCACCGGTTCCGGAAATACCGGCACCATCAGCCCCTCCACCACCGTCGGGCCGCTCTCCGCGGTGGGAAGATGCACTTCGGGCAGCGGCAATGCCGGCCGGTCCTCCTTGCGCAGCCACATGCCCACCCGCCTGCGGAGCGGTGCCAGCCAGCGGCTTTTGCTCACCCGGGTCTGCGCGAACGGCTGCAACACCGGACGCACTTCGCCACGCAGGAGGCGGGCGGCGATGCGCAGCGGGCGCGTCAGCGCCCACGAGCGGGAATGCAGCACCTGCTCCAGTTGTCCGCCCAGTTCCCGGCTCGCGCTCCTTGCATTCTCCAGTTCGCGGGTGAGGCGATCGCATTGCGCCATCTGCTCGGCGCGCTGGCTGCCCAGTTGCGCCGTGATTTCTTCCAATGCGCCCCGCGCGGCGTCCAGCTGCCCCTGCAACTCCTGTCGCATGCGTCCCAGTTCGTCCTGGATATCCCTTCCCCACTGTTCCATTTCCTGCTCCCGGAGTTGCCCCTCAAGGGCCAATGCCTGATAGCGACCCTGTTCCTGTGCAAGCTCGGCCATCGCTGCGGACAATTCCGCATCCAGCCGCCGTGCCCATGCCGTGCGTTCGTCGTGTTCGGCCTGCAGCGCCGCATGGCGGGCCGACAGGGCGGACAATTCCGCGTCCAGCCTCTCCGCCCAGACCGTGCGCTCCCCATGTTCGGCCTGCAGGGCCGCATGGCGGGCCGCCAGGGCGGACAACTCTGCATCCAGCTTCTCCGCCCACGCCGTGCGTTCCCCATACTCGGCCTGCAAGCGCGCATGCGCGCTCCTTGCCGCCATCAATTCGGCATCCAGCTCCCGCGCCCAGCCAGCCACCTCGCCGCTGTCCTTTTCCATGCGCGCATATACTTCGCGCAACCGGTCGAGGTCTTGCTTCATGCGGAATGCATCGGCAACCGCGCGCCCCGCGCTGCCTTCGATCCGCAGCAGGGGAGCCGCCGGCAGGCGGGCAGCCAGTATTTCCGCCAGCTCCAGATGGGAGCCGCGGCCGGTCACGGCGGCCTGGAACTCCCGCTCCAGCGCCACGTGGGACGCGATCGCCGCCTGGTCCGGTGCCCAGCGCGGACATACTCCCGCCAGCAGCCTGCCCGCAAAGACAACGAAAGACAGTTCGTCCTCATCATGCGGCCTGGCGACAGGCGGGCAGGCGGAAAACGTCTCGAACAGTCCCCGGAAAAGAAGGTAGCCCAAGGGAACGCCGGCCTCCCTCGTCCACTCCAGGTCGATGAAATGGAGTTCGCCCCGCGCGTCTTCGATGAGGTTGTGCGGAAGCATGTCCAGGCAAGAACCGGGCAACAGGTAATCGGCGCCGGCGCCACCGGAGAGCAGATCATCGAGCGACATCTGGAAACGCGCGAGGACCGCTTCCATCCAGGCACGCAGCCAGTCGCCGAAACCAGCGGCCTTCCAGCCATCCGTCCGCAATCCGCGGTACAGGCGGCGGCTCCATGCCTCCCCTCGGATGTACTGTTCGTCAACGGGAGAACACAGGTAACCGGACTCGGCGACTCCCGCCTCCGCGGTCCCCAGCATGCGGCGAACGACCTCGGGCACGCCGCCGGCATGCCTTACGAACGCAGCCTGCTTGCAGAACGCCCTGCGCCGCTCCACCGAGTAGTGATAACCCGAACGACCGACATTGTCCGCTCCGTAGACATGCTCGACCGGGCCCACATGGGCGACAACCATGAACGAGTTGGCCATGTCGGCCAGCAGGCCGTTTTCCGCCAGCACGGCCCAGGTGCGATCCATCGGGAAAAGCGGGTTGCCGCCGAGGTCCGCATCGCGTCCCACAGACGCTTCGGCCAGGGCCACGCCATCGTCGAACCCGGGCATTGCGCTCGTGCCATCGCCCAGCAGCACCGACGTGGGCAACTTGTAGTCGGGAAACGGCAGAGCAAATCCGACCTGGGGGAATCCCGCTTCGCCCAGCATCGCATCGAGCTCCAGCCGTCCATACGTCCTGGGCCCGCGCCTTTCGTAGAGATCGCCGATCCCCAGCATGGGCCGCCCGAGGTGGTCCTCGGGCGCTCCGGCAAAATACTTCAGCCCCAGCTTGTTCTCGATCGCCAGCAGCAGCACGCCGCCTGGATTGAGCATGGAACGGGCCAACCGCAGCCAGTGCATCGCCGCATCATCGCGCTCGCTGAAGCGATGCGCATACTCCAGCACCCCGATCAACGTCACCGCATCGAAACGTTCGCCATTGCGCGCGAAGGATTCCAGGTCGTCAACGACGACCCGGACATTCTCCTGCCCATCGCAACGGGCGGCAGCCACCCGGGCCCGGGCCACCGAGGGTTCCAGCGCAACGAGTTCCTCCGCCGCGTCCCCGAGGAACCGGCTCAGCGCGCCACAGCCCGCGCCGATCTCCAGCACCCGCCCCTTCAACAGGGATGCGAATGGCCTGAGCAGGCTGGAACGGCTCGCGCTGAAGTAATAGCGCGTCGGCCAGTCGACGATCCGCTGCGCCAATTCCGGGGACAACACGGAACGATCGCGGCAGGCGAGCACCGATTCGAGAAGCTGGCTCTCGACCTGTTCGCCATCGCTGTAGTCCCATTTCCCCGGCTCATCCTTGCGCAGCCAACATCCGATCTCCTCTGCATACCGGTAGGCGCTGGAGAAAATGGCCTCTTTTTCCTTCATAGGACCTTCAATTCCGCCTGCAGGTCGGTAACACCCAGGAACTCGGTGCGCTTTTCCACGCAGACGTGGATCGCATCGTAGCGACGATCATGCGGTACCACCTCGCCTGTCACATCCCGCGATGCCACGCCCAGCGAGATGAAATAGTCGCCCGGGGCGCAATTCATGTCGAACCTGAAGACGATCACGCCCTCGCGCGGATCCGATGCGAACGATGGCTCCATCGCGGCCATTTCCGAATTCGTTCCATAGACGGTCAGCCCCTCCTTCGTCTTGAGCGTGACGCCGAATATCGGCCTGACGATGTCGGACAGGAAGCGGTAGCGGACGTGGCAGGTAAGCGTGCTGCCAGCCGGCATCCCTGCCGGGTATGCCTTGTCGCCGGCAAAGAGCACGAAGTCCATGATCTCCGCCTGGCGATCACCCCAGCGATGCTCATAGGGGTTGTAGAGCGGTCGCGATTCGAACCGGGCATCGTCCCGTCGCATGAAATCCGGGTCGACGTCCTCCAGGAGTTCGGGCAGCGTGACCGCACGGCCGCCTTCCACGTCTTCCCGCGACAATTGCGCGGGCGTGCGCCCATACAGCAGATCCAGGTACTGGTTGACGATGGGGCGCGGCGCGCCATCGGCCAGCTTCACCCCCCGGTCCAGCAGGATCGCCCTGTCGCAATGGGTCACCACCTGCTCGGTCGAATGCGTCACCAGCAGGATGGAAGTTCCGCGCTCGCGCAGTTCGCGCAACCTGGCGAAGCACTTGGCCTGGAACCGTGCATCCCCCACCGCCAGCGCCTCGTCCACGATCAGCACTTCCGGATCGATCTGGGCCTGCACCGCAAAGGCCAGCCTCACCACCATGCCGCTGGAATACGTCTTCACCGGCTGGTTGATGAAGTCCCCGATATCGGCGAATGCCAGGATGTCGTCCAGCCTCGCATCGACTTCCTCGCGCCGCATGCCAAGCAGCGAGGCATTGAGATAGACATTCTCCAGGCCCGTGAACTCTGGATTGAAGCCCGATCCCAGCTCAAGCAGGGCAGCCACCCGTCCTTTCACTTCGACATGGCCGGCTGTGGGCGTCACCGTTCCGGTTATCACCTGCAGCAAGGTGGATTTGCCGGACCCATTCCGGCCGATGATGGCCACGCATTCTCCACGCCGGACATCGAGCGAGACGCCATGAAGCGCCCAGAACGGCTCGAAAAAAGCCTTCATCCGGCGTCCCGTCAGCCGCTGCACCACGGAAGCGAACATCTGGCGCAACCGATCCGAGGGGCGCGCGTAGATCGCGTAGCACTTGGAGATGTCTCTTACGTGGATGGCGTATTCGGACTCAGAGGACATCGGCGAACCCCCGCCTCGTCAACTGGAAAACCGCCCAGCCGCCCCACGCCACCAGCAGCGAAGCCAGCGCATAACCAAGGGTCGCCTGCCAGCTGGGCAATTGGCCCCAGAACAGCAACCCTCTGGCGGTTTCCACCACGAACGTCAATGGATTCAGCGACATCAGCCATTGATAGTGCGGCGGCAGCATCGTCCGCGGATAGAACACGGGAGCCAGGAACACCAGAGCCGTGGAGAAAACCGCCATGAACTGCTGCAGGTCGCGGAAAAACACGCCCATTGCGGCAAGGAACCATGTCAACCCGGCAATCAATGGCATGAAGACGACGAACAGAAGCGGCAACAGCACCGCGGTCATGGCGATGGAAGTGCCGGTCAGCAACATCGCGACCAGCAACACCAGTGTCCCGATGGCCGCGTGGAACAGCGCGTTTCCGGACGCGACCCATGCCAGCACTTCAAGCGGGAAGACCACCTTCTTCACGTAATTGGGATTGGCGACGACCAGCCCCGGGGCGCGATTGAGGCACTCGGACAGGAAGTTGGCAAAGATCAATCCCGCGAAAAGGATGATCGAAAAATGCACATCTCCCGTCTCAGCCGCGGTCCAGCGCGACTTGAATATGTAACCGAAGACAAAGGAATAGATCGCCAGCATCAGCAGCGGCGTAAGGAATGCCCACAACAAGCCTCCCAACGCCCCCCGATAGCGGCCCGAGATGTCCCGCCGGGTGAGATCGAACACCAAACGGCCATTCTTCCAAAGCGAGGCATAGGGCGCGGCTGGATTCAGGCATCGACGCAGCGAATTCCCGCCCATGCCCAAAGCTGAAGACGTCACAGCGCCCCCTCGAGGTCCGCGCGCAGATCCCCGACGTCCTCCACCCCCACGCTCAACCGCACCAGCGCATCGCTGATGCCCAGCTGTTCGCGTCGGGCAGGCGGAATCGAAGCATGGGTCATCACCGCCGGGTGGTTGACCAGGCTTTCCACGCCGCCCAGGGACTCGGCCAGGGTGAACAGTTCGGTACGTTCGCAGAAGCGCTTGGCCGCGTCGAATCCGCCCTTGAGCACGATCGAGACGATGCCGCCGTAGCCGCTCATCTGCCGGGTCGCGAGTTCATGCTGCGGGTGCGAGGCCAGCCCCGGGTAGATCACCTTCTCGATGGCCGGATGGGTTTCCAGCCACTGCGCCAGCTCCAGTGCGTTGGCGCAGTGCGCCTTCATGCGCAGCGGCAGCGTCTTCAGGCCGCGCAGGGCCAGGAAGCTGTCGAATGGCCCCTGCACGCCGCCCACCGAGTTCTGCAGGAAGGCCATCTGCTCTGCCAGTTCGGCGTTGTCGCCGACGACGACCATGCCGCCGACCATGTCCGAATGGCCATTGAGGTACTTGGTGGCCGAGTGCACGACGAGGTCCGCGCCCAGCTCCAGCGGGCGCTGCAGCATCGGCGAGGCGAAGGTGTTGTCGACCACCACGGTCAGGCCATGGCGCCTGGCGATGGCGGCGACCGCGGCGATGTCCACGATCTTCAGCATCGGGTTGGTGGGCGTCTCGATCCACACCATCTTCGTCTTCGGCGTGATCGCCGCTTCGAACG
Source organism: Pseudomonadota bacterium (assembly GCA_023399815.1). GTDB lineage: Bacteria > Pseudomonadota > Gammaproteobacteria > Xanthomonadales > Xanthomonadaceae > Stenotrophomonas. Next base: position 37,836 of record JAEWOJ010000080.1, read on the forward strand.
CCGCCAGGTCGGTCAGGTCGACGAAGCTGAAATCCAGCCCCGCCGTGCGCCGGCGCACGCGCTCGAACAGGCGGAAGCTGCCGCCGTAGATGTCGTCCATCGCCACCACGCGGCTGCCGGCATCGAGCAGCTCGATCACCGTCGATGTCGCGGCCATGCCCGAGGCGAACGCGAAACCGCGGCTGCCGCCTTCCAGCGCCGCCACGCAGCGCTCATAGGCGAAACGGGTGGGATTGTGGGTGCGCGAATACTCGAAGCCCTGGTGCACGCCGGGGCTGGACTGGGCATAGGTCGAGGTCGCGTAGATCGGCGGCATCACCGCGCCGGTGCTCGGGTCGGGCGACTGCCCGCCATGGATGGCCAAAGTGGCAAGCGACAGGCTGCGCTCGCCGTCCTGGCTGCGTGAATGCTGATCCGTCATGGTGCTTTCCGGCTTGTAAAGAAGTGGAATTCTACCGGCACGACCTGAACCGGCCGTTCCGGCTTCCCGAGCTCACTGCACCCGCCGCCGCAGGTAGTTCAGCAGGTCGATGCGGGTGATCAGGCCGAGGAAGTCGCCGCCGTCCATGACGATGGCGACCTGGCCGCGGTCGAACACCGGCAGCAGCGCCTCGATCGGCGATTTCACGTCGAGGCGGTCGAGCTTGCTGACCATCGCCACCGACACCGGGTCGCGGAAGCGTGCCTCGTCGCCGTAGACGTGCAACAGCACGTCGCTCTCGTCGATGATGCCGACCAGGCGGTTGCCATCCATCACCGGCAGCTGCGACACGTCGTACAGCTTCATGCGCTGGTAGGCGGTGGTCAGCAGGTCGTTGGGGCCGACCACCACGGTGTCGCGCTGGCTGTACGGGCGCAGGATCAGGTCGCGCAGGTCGCCGTACTGCGGGCGCTCGAGGAAGCCGTTGTCCAGCATCCAGTAGTCGTTGTACATCTTCGACAGGTACTTGTTGCCGGTATCCGGCACCAGCACCAGCACCTTCTTCGGTTCGGTCTGCTCATGGCAGTACTTCAGCGCGGCGGCCAGCAGCGTGCCGGTGGAGGAGCCGCCGAGGATGCCTTCCCTGGCCAGCAGTTCGCGCGCGGTGTGGAAGCTCTCCGCGTCGGTGATGGCGTAGGCCTTCTTCACCCGGCTGAAATCGGAGATCGACGGCAGGAAGTCCTCGCCGATGCCTTCCACCAGCCAGGTGCCGGACTTCTCGTTGAGCCTGCCTTCGTTGATGTATTCGGCCAGGATCGAGCCGACCGGGTCGGCCAGCACCAGTTCGGTGTCCGGCGAGAGCCTGGCGAAGGCGCGCGACAGGCCGGTCATCGTGCCGGAGCTGCCGCAGCCGAACACGATGGCGTCCAGCTCGCCGCCCATCTGCTCGATGATCTCCGGGCCGGTGCCGAATTCGTGCGCGGCCGGGTTGTCCGGGTTGCCGAACTGGTTGATGAAATAGGCGCCCGGGGTGCGCTCGGCGATGGTCCTGGCCAGGTCCTGGTAGTACTCGGGGTGGCCCTTGGCCACGTCCGAGCGGGTCAGCACCACTTCGGCGCCCATCGCCTTGAGGTTGAAGATCTTCTCCCGGCTCATCTTGTCCGGGACCACCAGGATCAGCTTGTAGCCCTTCTGCTGGGCGACCAGCGCCAGGCCCAGGCCGGTGTTGCCGGCGGTGCCTTCCACCAGGGTCGCGCCGGGCGCGAGGTCGCCGCGCTTCTCCGCCGCCTCGATCATCGACAGGCCGATGCGGTCCTTGATCGATCCGCCCGGGTTGGCGCTTTCGAGCTTGAGGTACAGCTCGCAGACGCCGGCGTCCAGGCGCTGGGCCTTGATGATCGGCGTGCGCCCGATGAGTTCGAGTACGGAGGAATGGATTGCCATCGATATGCTTGGGGATCGCGCCGCGTCGCGGCCGGAGCCCGATTATCCGATGGATGTGCCTGAAAGTCAGGCGACGGCTGGTTCCTGCGCCATTACCGGCATCGATCGCCGGCAGGCCGCCGGCAAGTGACGCGGACAATGGCGGCCGACGAGGAGGCCGCCACCGTCCGCGACGAAAGACTCAGCGTGGGGAAGGAGTCAATTGAGCCGGTCTTCGTAGATCCGCAGCAGTTTCTGCTTGGCCAGCAGCTTTTCGCGTTTCATCTGCCCCAGGGTCGCGTCGTCGATGGGGAGTACGCCCAGTTCCGCATCCATGCATTTCTTGTTCAGCTTCTGGTGCTGCTGATAGAGCTGCTTGAACTCGGGGTTGACCTTGATCAACGCGTCGATCTCATTCTGCGGCTGCCCTTCGAACATGACTACCTCCTACATGCGGAAACACGAACGCCCCGGCCTTGCGGCACGGGGCGCTCAGGATGGAGGTACAGGCGGCGGCACGGCTGAACCCTCAACCGTCTTCCGGTCCATTCCCCGGAAGCTGTCTGGTACTGGTTCGTGCCCTTGCTGCACCGGCCCGGTCCTCCGCTGTCCGGACGACGAGAATGTCGCCCGGACGATTGACCCTACGCCTGAAAAAAGGTTCCGGCAAGGGGACTGGACGGAGAACGAAAAGGTTCGTGAACCGCCGCATATTCAGCATTCGCGACGGGTTTCTGCGATGCGGAACGGCACCCGCCAGGACACCACAACCGGTAGTGCCGGGAGCGAGACGACGCCCCGCTCCGTGGGTACCGGCACCGTCAGGACATCACGGCGCGACGATCACCTCGGCCGCGCGAGCGCGCGTGGCGGCGGCCTTCTTGCCGCTGGCCTGGATGCGGTTGGCGGCGACGCCGCCCGCCACCAGGGCGTCCTTCAGCGCCTGGGCACGACGCTGGCCGACGCCGTTGGCGCTGTCGTAGCCCTCGATGGTCACCCGCCCCTTCCTGCCGATGTTCAGGTACTCCGCCAGCGCCTTGAGCTGGTTGCGCGCGGCGCCGGACGGGGTGGCCTGGCCGGCAGCGAAGGCATCGCCGACGAAGGTGAATATCTCGCCGCGCGCGTCGAACTTCGAGGCCGGCAGCTTCTGCCCGGAGACCAGTTCGGCCTCCTCGCGCGCCAGCCTGGCCGCGTTCTGCTGGGCCGAACTGACCCGCGCGGCCTGCTTGCCGGCGACGCTGGTCAATGCGGCCTCGGCGTCCTGCCGGGCCAGGGTCTCGGCTTCGGCGGCCTGGCGCAGGCGTTCGGCCTCCTCGGCCTGGATCTGCGCCTGCACGCGCAGCCGCTCGGCCTCCTGGCGGGCGCGGGCGGCCTCGCGGCGGCTGGCCTCGACCAGCAGTTCGTTGCGGGTGCGTTCCAGCTGGTCGACCTCGCGGCGCGCCGCCTCGGCGCGGGCGCTGGTCTCGGCGACCGCCACCCGGCGCTCGGCCAGGTAACGCGCCTGGTCCAGTTCCTTGCGCTTGGCCTTGGCCAGCACGGCGATCGCCTGCTGCGCCTGCAGCCGTTCGAGCGCCGCCAGGTCGGCGGTGCGCAGGTCGGCCTGCAGCGTGATCAGGCGCTGGTTCAACATCGCCACCGCCGGGTCCTCGGCGGCTGCGGCCAGCAGTGGCACGGCCAGCAGGCCGGCCACGAGCAGGGTGCGGATGATGGCCATCAGCGCACCTCCCCGGTCGCCAGCTGGCGCTGCAGGCGTTCCACCTCGGCCTTGCGCTGGGCCAGCGTGGCCTGCGCCACCGCCTCCTCGCTCTGTGCGCGGGCCAGGTCGGCATCGACCGCGGCACGCTGCGCCAGCAGGGGCGCCTGCTTGCGTTCGCGGCGGTCGCCGGCCGCGCGCTGGGCCTGCTCCAGTTGCTGGCGGGCCAGGGCCATGGTGTCCGGCGCGTACTGGTCGGCATCGGCGCGGTCGGCGCGGTCCACCGCCTGCTGCGCGGCGGCCAGGTCGACCGAGGCGGGATCCTGCGCCATTGCGCCGGCGCAGAGTGCAGATGCGCACGCGGTCACATACAGGAAACGTCGTAAGTATGCGAAGCTAGGTTTCATTGGGGAGCCGTCGCGAAAGATTGAGCACGGCCATTGTCGTCAACGCCGCCGTGCGCTTGCAACGGCGGCGGCCATTGCCCGGGGAACTGCATCCATGGATATCGGCTATTTCCTTAAGCTGATGACCGAAAAGAACGCGTCGGACATGTTCCTGACCACCGGAGCGCCTGTCCACATCAAGATCGAGGGCAAGCTCTATCCGCTGGGCAATACCGGCCTGCCGCCGGGCATGGTCAAGAAGATCGCCTATTCGCTGATGGACGAGGGCCAGGTGCCGCAGTTCGAGCGCGACCTGGAGCTGAACATGGCCATCGCGCTGGCCGACGTGGGCCGTTTCCGCGTGAACGTGTTCAAGCAGCGCGGCGAGGTGGGCATGGTGATCCGCGCGATCAAGAACCGCATCCCCTCGATCGAGGAGCTGAAGCTGCCGGACGTGCTCAAGGACGTGATCATGACCCCGCGCGGGCTGGTGCTGGTGGTCGGCTCCACCGGCTCGGGCAAGTCCACGTCGCTGGCGTCGATGATCGACCACCGCAACAGCACCACCACCGGGCACATCCTCACCATCGAGGACCCGATCGAGTTCCTGCACCGGCACAAGCAGTCCATCGTCAACCAGCGCGAGGTCGGCCTGGACACGCATGCCTTCCACAACGCGCTGAAGAACGCGATGCGCGAGGCGCCGGACGTGATCCTGATCGGCGAGATCCTCGACGCCGAGACCATGGAGGCGGCCATCGCCTTCGCCGAGACCGGCCACCTGTGCCTGGCCACGCTGCACTCCAACAATGCCGACCAGACCATCGAGCGCATCCTCAACTTCTTCCCCGAGAGCGCGCACCGCAACGTGCTGATGAACCTGTCGCTGAACCTGCGCGCGGTGGTCAGCCAGCGCCTGGTCAAGGGCACCGACGGCCGCCGCCGCCCGGCCACCGAGGTGCTGATCAACACGCCGATGATCCGCGACCTGCTGCGCCGCGGGCAGGTGCACGAGATGAAGCAGGCCATGGAGCAGTCGCTGGAGGAAGGCATGCACAGCTTCGACCAGTGCCTGTTCCGGCTGGTCAAGGATGGCCTGATCGAGCAGGAGGAGGCGCTGCGCGCCGCCGATTCGCGCGATGGCCTGGCGCTCAAGTTCCGCCTGTCCGAAGGCTCCAGCGGCGAACACGATCCCTACGCGGACCTCGCCGCTCCGGCGGCGTCGCCCTCGGCGATCACCCACGGGTTCTGATTCCCCATCCATGGGCAGGGGCTGTGGGTGCCGACCGTTGGTTGGCACTTCCCTCTCAATTCAACGTAACGAAAGGCGGTGCCGGCCAACGGCCGGCACCCACCGGTGCAGGGGCCGCCGTCACGCGGCGTCGGGCTGGTTTTCCGGACGGGCGGCGTCGAAGGCCGGCAGCACCAGGCAGGCGGCCTCGATCCGGCACAGGGTCGGGTAGGCGCCCAGGTCCAGGCGGAAACGGCGCGCGTTGTACAGCTGCGGCACCAGGCAGCAATCGGCCAGCCCCGGCGCATCGCCATGGCAGAAGCGCCCGGTCTGCGCCGAGCCAGCCAGCATGGCTTCCATCGCGGCGAAGCCGGTGCGCATCCAGTGCAGGACCCAGTCGTCGCGCTCGGCCTGCGGCACGTTCCATTCGTGGTCGAAGAACTGCAGCACGCGCAGGTTGTTGAGCGGATGGATGTCGCAGGCCACCAGCTGCGCCAGCGCGCGCACCCGCGCGCGGCCGGCGGCGTCGGCCGGCAGCAGGGCCGGCTGCGGATGGGTTTCTTCCAGGTATTCGAGGATCGCCAGCGACTGGGTCAGCACCTGCTCGCCGTCGCGCAGCGCCGGCACCAGTTCCTGCGGGTTGAGCGCGGCATAGGCCGGGGCGTGCTGCTGGCCGCCGTCGCGCACCAGGTGCACCGGCGCGATGGCGTAGTCCAGTCCTTTCAGGTTCAGGCCAATGCGCACGCGGTAGGCCGCGCTGGAGCGCCAGTAGCTGTAGAGCGTCAATGCTGCATCCATGTCGGTTTCCTTGCTTGCATCCGGCCACCATACAGGCCGGCGGCGGGGCGGCTCCTGCCGTCGGTCGGTCCGTTGCGCCGCCGGCCGGTTCGCCGGCGCGGCCTCCCTGTAGGAGCGACGC
>JAEWOJ010000084.1 GCA_023399815.1 Pseudomonadota bacterium
CGCTCCTACAGTGCTGATGCGGCGTTTCGGCACCTGTGAACTGCGGTCGGCAACGAAGCCGACCCAATGGACACCGTGCCAACCAATGTCCTGTTCGGTTCGTGCGGCGTCCATCGCGGAAACGGGCATTTTCTTTACGTGGATTTCACGCCGTTTTTGCCGCGCGCACCGTGATTTTGCCGGTCACGTCCGGCCCGGTATGCTGCCATGATGCCGCCTGCCCGAATCACGTTCCTGCTGCTTGCCGCCGCCCTGCTGGCCGCTCCCTCCGCCCACGCCCGCGGCACCATCGAGAAGGTGCAGATCAAGGGACTGGACAAGGGGGACGATGCCGCCATCATCGAGAACATCGAGGTCTCGCTGACGCTGTACGACACCATCGGCAAGGCGCAGGGCGAGTCGCGCCTGGAATATCTGCTGTCGCAGGCCGAGCAGCAGACGCGCAAGGCGCTGGAGCCGTTCGGCTATTACAACCCGACCGTCAGCGTGGAGGCGCCGCGCCAGGGTGACACGCTGCAGGTGGTGATCCAGGTGGAGAAGGGCGAGCCGGTGCGGGTGCGGCATTCGGAAGTGGTCATCACCGGCCCGGCCGCGCGCGACCGCTACCTGCAGCAGGACCTGCAGGATTTCCAGCCGCGCGAGGGCGAGCCGTTCGACCACAGCACCTACGAGGCCAGCAAGGTCGTCATCACCCGGCGCCTGTCCGAGCGCGGCTACTTCGACTCGGATTTCACCCAGCGCCGGGTCGAGATCACCCGCGCCGTGGATGCGGCCGACATCTTCCTGAGCTGGGACAGCGGCCGCCGCTACAACATGGGCCGCATCACCTTCAACCAGGACTACTTCCGCCCCGGGCTGTTCGACCCGCTGGTGTACTGGGAAGAGGGCAGCTACTGGCACGAGGGCAAGCTCGACCGCCTGCGCGAATCGCTGACCAAGCTGGACTACTTCAGCACCATCGACATCCAGCCGCACCCGGAGGACGCCTATGGCGACGGCGAGGTGCCGGTGGACGTCAGCCTCATCCTGGCCAAGCGCACCATCTACACCGCCGGCCTGAGCTACGGCAGCGAGAGTGGGCCCGGCGTGCGCGGCGGCGTGGAGCGGCGCTACGTCAACAGCCGCGGCCACAAGCTCAACACGCAGCTGGACTACGCGCAGAAGCGCAAGAGCCTGATCACCAGCTACCGGATACCGGCGTTCCGCTGGCTCGACGGCTGGTACACCTTCGCCGCCAGCGCCTACGACGAGCAGACGCGCTACATCGACATGCGCAACTTCAAGCTCATCGCCAGCCGAAGCGGCGAGATCAGCGAGCACTGGACCGCCATCGCCTCGGTCAACGCGCTGCGCGAGCGCTGGCGCTACAGCTCCGGCGACCAGTTCAACGATGCCGTGTACCAGTACTCGACGCTGGTGTACCCGCAGTTGACCGCCGACTACGTGGGCGTGGACGACAAGGCCTTCCCGCGCCGCGGCTTCAGCGGCAACGCCACGCTGCGCGGCGGCATCGAGGGCGTGGGCTCGGACACCAGCTTCGTCCAGGCCGACGCCACGCTGCGCTGGTACGTGCCGGTGGGCGAGAGCGACCGCCTGATCCTGCGCGGCCAGGCCGGCACCACCTGGACCAGCGACCTGGTGGCGATGCCGCCGAGCCTGCGCTACTTCGCCGGCGGCGACCGCTCGATCCGCGGCTACGCCTGGCGCGAGGTCGGGCCGCGCACGCCGCCGCCGGACAAATACGCGCTCGGCGCCAAGCACCTGGTGGTGGGCTCGGCCGAGTACGAGCACTACTTCGGCGGCGGCCCGTGGGGCGCGGCGGTGTTCGTGGACACCGGCAGCGCGTTCGACGACAGCATCGACCTGCACACCGGCGTGGGCTTCGGCGTGCGCTGGAAATCGCCGGTCGGCCCGGTGCGCATCGACATCGCCCATGGCCTGAACAAGCCGGATTCGCAGTTCCAGCTGTACCTGAACATCGGAGCCGACCTGTGAGCCGCCGCCCCGACGACATCGCGCCGGGCGACGTCACGCCCGAGGAGCGCGAGGCGCGCATCGCCGGGCTGCGCGCGCGGCGCCGGGCGCGGATGCGCACGCTGGCGATCCGCAGCGGCATCACCGCCGCCGCGCTCATCGTGCTGGGCCTGCTGGCGCTGTACTGGCTGCTGCAGACCGTGGCCGGGCGCGACGTGCTGCTGGCGCAGGTGGTGGCGCGCCTGCCGGCGGATTCGTCGCTGACCTGGAGCAAGGTCGAGGGCCCGCTGGCCGGGCCGCTGGTGCTGCACGACCTGGACTTCCGCTACCAGGACATCCACTTCAGCGCGGCCACGGCCTACCTGGACCCGGACATCCGCCCGCTGCTGGGGCGCAAGCTGCGCCTGGACGTGCTGCGCCTCGGCAACGCACAACTTGAGCTGGGGCCGTCGGAAGACAAGCCGTTCGAGCTGCCGCGCTGGCCGGACGTGCTGCCGGCGATCGAGCTGCCGCTGGCATTGCAGGCCGATGCCATCGAGGTCGACGGCCTGCGCATCGTCCAGCAGGACGCGCCGCCGATCGACATCGCCCGCATCCGCGGCGGCATCGAGGCGTCCGACGGCGAGTTCCGCGCCACCCAGCTCACGGTCGACAGCAACCTGGGCGATTTCCGCATCGACGGCCACTACCTGCCGCGCCGTAACTACCGCACCGACCTGACCGTGCGCGCGCTGATGCCGGCGCGGCCGGGCCAGGCACGGGCGCGCCTGGGGCTGGTGGCGCGCGGCGACCTGGCGCACATGGAAGTGGCGCTGGCCGGCTACGCGCCGAAGCCGCTGCAGGCCCGCCTGGTCCTCGACGGCCGCACGGACCCGGTATGGAACGTGGCCGCGCGCAGCGAGCAGCTGGACCTCGGGCAACTGGTGCCGGCGCAGTACCTGGCGCAGGCCCCGCAACCGCTGGCGCTGGATTTCACCGCGCGCGGTCGCGGCGGCAGCGCGCGGCTGCAGGGCCGCGTGCGCCAGGGCGACCGGGAACTGGTGCTGGCGCCGTCCAACGTCGCCATCGACAACCAAGTGCTGACCGTCTCGCCGCTGGTGGCCGAGGCCTTCGGCGGCAGCGTGCGCCTGCAGGGCACCGCCGATTTCAGCGACGCGCAGAACCCCGGCTTCCGCTTCGCGGTGGTCGCCAGCCAGCTGACCTGGACGCCCGCGCCCGACCCGACGACCCCCGCCACCAGGCCGGTGCCGATGCACCTGAAGGAAGCGCGCCTGGGCGTGGCCGGCAACCTGAAGAACTGGGCGGCGATCGGCAAGGCCGAGGTCGCGCGCGATGCGCAGGACGCCCGCCTCGATTTCGACGTGCGTGGCAACGACCAGCAGGCGTGGATCGAAAAGCTCGAGGCGACCACGCCGGGTGGTTCGCTCAACCTCACCGGCTCGGCGGCCTGGGAGCCGGCGCTGGCCTGGGACGTGGATGCGAAGCTGGCCGGCTTCGATCCGGGCTATTTCCTGCCGGGCTGGGAGGGCAACCTGTCGGGCACGCTGGCCTCCAGGGGCACGCAGCTGCCGTCGCCCGCCGGCACCGGCGATCTGCGCGTCGAAGCCACGCTGGACGTGCCGCAGCTGCGCGGCCGCCTGCGCGGACGCAGCGTCGACGCGCGCGCCCGGGTGGCCGTGCAGGGCACGCAGGGCGAAGGCGACGTGCGCCTGGTGCTGGGCGACAGCCAGGTCGAGGCCAAGGGCAAGGTCGGCGACCGCCTGGACGTGGACGCGACGCTGCAGCCGCTGCACCTTTCCGACCTGCTGCCCGGCGCCAGCGGCAGCCTGGCCGGCACCGTGCAGGTGCGCGGCACGCCGGCGCAGCCGGACATCAGCGCCGACCTGCGCGGCGACGGCCTGCAATGGGATGACTGGAAGGCGGCGCAGGTCAGCATCAGCGGCCGCCTGCCGTGGCACGGCGACAACGGTGCATTGCAGGTGCAGGCCAGCGCGGTGGAAGTGGGCATGCTGCTCGACCGCCTGCGCATCGACGCGCGCGGCAGCCTGCAGGACCTGCACGTGGACGCCGACGCGCGCAACGAACTGGGGGCGATCGCGCTGGCCGGCAGCGTGCGCCAGGCCGGGCAGGCCTGGCGCGGCGAACTGGCCTCGCTGCGCGTGGCGCCGGTCAAGGGCGCGCCGTGGCAGCTGCGGCAAGCGGCGACTTTCGGCGTGCAGGGCAGCAACTTCACGCTGGGCGATGCCTGCCTGGGGTCGGAGACCGGTGGCGCGCTGTGCGCGAGCGCCGACTGGCTGCGCGAGGGCGTGCGCCTGCGCGGCGACGCCTTGCCGCTGGCGCTGGTGCAGCCGTGGCTGCCGCCGAACTCGGGCCGGCGCGTGTACCTGCGCGGCGAACTGACGCTCGACGGCCAACTGCGCCCGCGCGGCAAGGCCTGGGAGGGCAACTTCAAGGTCGCTTCGCTGGAAGGCGGCATCCGCCTGGGCGACAACGCCCGCGGCGAGCTGCTGCGCTACGACCATTTCTCCATCAACGTGGACATGCAGCCCGGCGGCATCAACGGCTATCTCGGCGTCGGTTTCCAGGGCGACGGCTTCGTCGACGCCAAGGTGCGCACCGGCTGGGAGCCGAGCGCCGCGCTCGACGGCGAGCTGTACCTGAACATGTCGCGGCTGTACTGGATGGAGCTGTTCTCGCCCGACCTGGTGCGTCCCAACGGCCTGGTCGAAGGCCACGTCAGCCTGCGCGGCACGCGCGCGCAGCCCTCGCTTGGCGGCGAGGCGAAGCTGAGCGGCTTCACCGGCGAATTCCCCGCGCTGGGCCTGACCCTGAGCGAAGGCAAGGGCAGCTTCACCGCCCAGCCCGACGGCTCGGCGCGCATCGCCGCCGAGGTCAAGACCGGCGGCGAGGGTGCGCTGCGGGTGGACGGCGGCCTGTCCTGGTTCGGCGACGCGCAACCGCTGCAGCTGCACATCGCCGGCGACAACGTGCTGGTGTCCAACACCAGCGAGCTGCGCGTGGTCGCCAACCCGGACCTGCAGTTCACCCTGGCCGGCACCGCGATGGAACTGCGCGGCAGCGTGCACGTGCCCGAGGCGGCGATCGACCTGGAGCGGCTGGACCGCGGCACCTCGGTGTCCGAGGACGTGGTGGTGCTCGACCCGGTCGATCCGGAGCAATCGCGTGCCTCGCCGCTGGACATGGACCTGGCCGTCAGCCTCGGCGACAAGGTGAAGATGAGCGGCTTCGGCCTGAAGGGCGCGCTGACCGGCAAGATGCAGGTGCGCGCGCGGCCCGGCCGCGAGATGACCGCCAACGGCGGGCTGGAGGTCAGCGGCCGCTACAAGGCCTACGGCCAGGACCTGACCATCACCCAGGGCCAGTTGCTGTGGAACCACGGCATCGTCTCCGACCCGCGCATCAACATCCGCGCCCAGCGCGCCATCGGCGAGGTCACCGCCGGCATCGTCGTCACCGGCCGCGCGCAGCAGCCGCGCGTGGACGTGTGGTCCGACCCGGCGATGTCGCAGTCCGAGGCGCTGTCCTATCTCGTGCTCGGCCGCAGCCTGAGCATGGCCAGCAGCGACCAGGCGCAGCAGGTCAACGCCGCCTCGGCGGCGCTGTCGGCCGGCAGCGGCCTGCTCGCCGCCCAGGTCGGCGCCAAGCTCGGCCTGGACGACGCCGGCGTCAGCCAGTCGCGCGCGCTGGGCGGCGCGGTGATCGGCGTGGGCAAGTACATCACCCCCAAGCTCTACGTCGGCTACGGCGTATCGCTGATCGGCAGCGGCTCGGTGCTGACGCTGAAGTACCTGCTGCGCCGCGGCTTCGACATCGAAGTCGAATCCAGCACCGTGGAGAACCGCGGCTCGGTGAACTGGCGCAAGGAAAAGTAGTGCCGGCCGCCGGCCGGCAACCGCATGGATGCCTGGATATGCGAGGTTGCCGGCCAGCGGCCGGCAC
>JAEWOJ010000087.1 GCA_023399815.1 Pseudomonadota bacterium
GTGCCGGCCGCGGCGATGGCCGGCGATGCCGACGCGGTGCGCCGCCTGATCGACCTTGGCCTGGCGGTGGACGCGGTCGACGCGCAGGGCTGCACCGGCCTGCTGCGCGCGGCCGGCGGCGGCCATGCCGCGGTGGTCGACCTACTGCTGGCGCGCGGCGCCGATCCGCAGCATGCGGCCGCCAGCGGCGCCACGCCGTTGTCGGCGGCGGTGAGCATGCGCCAGTCGGGCATCGTCTCGGCCCTGCTCGACGCCGGTGCGCGCATCGACCATCGCCTGCCCGGCGGCGTCACCGTGCTGATGCTGGCCGCGGCGCTGGGCCTGCCGGACATCGTCGCCAGGCTGCTGACCGCCGGCGCCGACGTGCACGCCGGCGACGACCAGCACCTGGCGCCGCTGCACTGCGCCGCGCTGTACGGCTTCACCGCGCGCGACCGCTCGCGCGTGCTGGCCCTGCTGGACACCCTGCTGCTGGCTGGCGCGGAGGCCGACCAGCCCTCGGCGGGCACCGTCACGCCGCTGCTGCTGCTGCTGGGCGCGCGCGCCGAACCGGGCACCGCCTGCGACGAGCACGTGGTGCTGGCCGCGGTCGAACGCCTGCTCGACGAGGGCGTGGCGCTGGACGTGCGCGATCCGCGCGGCTTCGGCCCGCTGCACCTGGCCGCGTTGCACGGCCTGCCGCTGCTGGTGCAATGCCTGCTGCGCGCCGGCGCCGACCCGGACCTGCGCGACGCGCTGGGCCGCAGCCCGCGCGAGATCGCGGTCATGCGCGGCTTCATCGACGTGGCCGGCACCGTGCTGCGGAAGAGCAGGGGATCGTCCAGGCCGAGCAGGGGCAAAGGGCTGGCGGGCAAAAGGCTGCCAGCCAGCCGGACATGTTTGTCATGGATCCGGGCACCGACGGAGTGATGATGTCGTCGCCCACGATGGACGGCTTGCGTGGTAGGCCGTGTCCGTTGGGCAGTAGGGCCGGCGGCGGCGTTAGAGTCTGCGGCCTGCGGCGCTGGATGCTCCCCGCCACTTACCCGCATTCCGGCTCCCAAAGCTGGCGCGACGATAAGTGGCGGGGATGGTCGGGGTGACAGGATTCGAACCTGCGACCTATGCGTCCCAAACGCAGCGCTCTACCAGACTGAGCTACACCCCGATGGGGGCATTATGCCGCATCGTGGGTCCGCCAGATTGGCGGGATAAGCGGGTCGGTTTTGCTCTGGCTTCGGTGGCTGTGGGTGATGTTTGGTTGGGGCACGGAATTGGTGTTTGGTTGGTTCTTCTCGCGTGACGTGATGCGCGCGATGCCAAGACCCTGGGCGCAGCGCGTGGGATCACCCTTCTGTGCCGTCATCGGTCGGGCCGCTTAACCGCCGGTACCGAAGTGTCTCAAGTCGGCCGTCAAAGACGGCTGGGGGTGAGCATCGTCGATGGATGGCGGTATTTTTGGCGGTATGTGAATTTTCCGAATCTGGCGATAGCTATATGCCGCAATGGATTTTCGGCACTATTTGGTTGTGCCCACCCCATCTAGGCGTCCACGGCTGTCCGTGGACGTTCATCAAGGGCATGGTTTCTGGGGAACCCCCAAGAAACCATGCCCTTTTTGTTTGGCTGGCGTCTGCCGCTGGCCGTTGAGCTGGCGGAAACAGCCAATTCGCTGGGATGCTGGAGAGTGACATCTCTCCCTGCCGCAGTCGGTCGACGACTGGCCGCCGCCATTGCCATACACCGTATCCGGCCGCTGCAAGCGGATGTCGAGCGAAATGCCTTGATTGGCGGCACGCCGGTACCTGCAAATCCTGGAATTCGGGAAGGCCGGTGCCTGCCAGTAGCAGGTGGTGAGACTGGGGGCTGGTATATCCGGACCATCTTCCACAGGCGTTCCCTAAGGAGAGCAGGCATGGCGACTGAAGTGGCGACCCCTCCCGGCTGGACCGATGCAGGTTGCGAGGTAATGGCGGACTTTGGACCGGCGATCGACGATGACGCCGTCGGACGCATCGAGGTGGATGCGCAGCGTTCCAGCATCTCGCGCCGGTTGGCGCTGCTTGCCATGTCCAGGGATGCCGGGGTGCTCTCGAGATTGAGCATGGATTCACCTGGTGCCTTCACCGAAATGATCGACAGCATCGAATCATTCCGCGATCACGCGAAGGCCATCGCTGAAATGGCGGAGGCGGCCTGGATCCGCATGAAGATCGCGGATCGTCGCGTTGGAGCTCGGAACTGGCCTTGATCGCCAGATGGCCCACGATGGAATCGCTGCCCGGGCAGGAGGGCTGTCGGCCATGGTGGAGGATCATTGCTTGGTGGATGCGCGGAAGAAAGTTCCGGGCCTCGCGGGGCGCCGAGGTGGAGCCTTCTGCGAAGCCCGATCTTCACCGACTGGACTCATGGGCGCATGTCGGCTTTTGCAGGTTCCTTGCCTGTGCTCGCCGGGGCGTGCTTGCTTAACGGCGTTGCGACCTTTCTGCGACATGGGGATGTCGACCATGCTTGTCACATTCCCGTGATGGCATTGCCCGATGCATTTCTCCCGGTCCTGTCGCTTGAATGAGTTGGCCTCGGCTGTCGGCGCCGATTTCCTGAGGCGTGCGAGGCCGTCCTTATGGACCTGCCTGGGGCTGGCGACGGCGGTTGGATGCGCGCTCGTTGCCACGCGGCCGGGCGTGCGGGCGCTGGCTGTGTTGGCGCTGGCCTTGCTCTGCCAATGCGCCGCCAGCCGGCCGGCGATGGTTCCCTTCCGGCGCTCCGGGGCACGGCGATGGTTCTGCTGGCGGCGTCGATGCCTTTCGGCGCTTCGCTGGGAGAATGGGGCGCGGACACTCCTGTCTGGCTGGCGATCTCCACCGCCGTGGCTCAGACGGGCGGCTATGCCGTCCGGATCGTGCGTCTTTCCCTGCGACTGCAGGAGGCCGTCGATTCGGTGGACGACGCTGAAATCATGGTGCTCCTGCCTCCGGGGGCGCTGCCGGAAGCGCGGCGCTGGATCGTCGGCGACGAATGCGACGTCGGTAAACTCACCCTGGTCGTGCCGCTCGCCGCGCTGCATGTCGCGCTGGGCAGGTGCGGTGTTGGCATCCGTCGCGAACGGGCGCTGGTCGCAGGTTGAAGCGCGCGACCAGCGCCCCGGCCTGTGGGCCGATCAGGCGTTGCGGTTGTGGGCGCGCAGGGCGCGCTGCTTCTCGCGGGCCCAGTCGCGGTCCTTGGCCGCATCGCGCTTGTCGTGGGCCTGCTTGCCTTTGGCCAGCGCGATTTCCAGCTTGATGCGGTTCTTGCTCCAGTACATCGCGGTCGGCACCAGCGTGTAGCCGTCGCGTTCCACCCGCCCGATGAGCTTGTCGATCTCGCGCCGATGCAGCAGCAGCTTGCGCTGGCGGCGGTCCTCGGGAACGGTGTGGGTGGATGCCTGGATCAGCGGCGTGATCTGCGCGCCGATCAGGAATATCTCGCCGTCCTTCACGTAGGCGTAGGCATCGGTCATGTTGCCGCGTCCGGCGCGGATGGCCTTGATCTCCCAGCCCTGCAGCACCAGGCCGGCTTCGAAGCGCTCTTCCAGGTGGTATTCGTGGCGGGCACGCTTGTTGAGCGCGATGGTTTTGTCGGCCTGCGCGTTCTTTGCTTTATCCTTACCGGGTTTCTTGCTCATTTCCGTATTGTCTCCGATTCGGGGGCATTCCGAACATCCATCCGTATCCCGCATGCCTACCATCCGCCGCAGCGCCCTGGTCGAACAGCCGGCCGAGCGCATGTTCGACCTGGTCAACGACGTCGCCGCCTATCCGCGGCGTTTCCGCTGGTGCGAGGCGGCGCAGATCCTGGAGGAGGGGCCGGAGCGCCTTGTGGCGCGCCTGGACCTGGGGCTGGGTTCGTTCCGCACCTGGTTCATGACCGAGAACGCGTTGCAGCGTCCTGGCAGCATCGACATGCAGTTGAAGGACGGACCGTTCAAGCGCCTGCACGGCCGCTGGCAGTTCCAGCCGCTGTCCGACGCGGCCTGCAAGGTGAGCCTTGAACTCGAATTCGAACCGACCTCGCGCCTGCTCGGGCCGGCGCTGGCGCTCGGCTTCCAGGGGCTGGCCGACCGCATGGTCAACGATTTCGTGCGCGTGGCCGAGCAGGGGGGCTGAGCCGTGCGCGTGGAGGTGGTGCTGGCCTGGCCGGAACGCTACCTGCGCCGGGAGCTGGTGCTGCCCGAAGGCTGCACCGTCGCCGAGGCGGTGGACGCGGCGGCGCTGGATGCCGCCAGCGAAGCGGTGGCCGTGGCCGTGCATGGCGTGCTGGCCCGTCCGCAGCAGCTTCTGCGCGAGGGCGACCGCATCGAACTGCTCAGGCCGTTGCTGGCCGACCCCAAAGAAAATCGCCGCCGGCGGGCGCGCGGCGGCGATTGATCCGATGCGTGGCGCCCGCGTTCAGCGGCCGCCGCGCTTCTTCTTGTCCTTGGCCAGGTTGCGGCCGAACTGGCGCACGCTCTTCTTGGCCAGTTCCGCATCCTGGTTCGGGAAGTAGTCGCCTTCCCAGCGGGTGACGCGGTCGTTCTCGAAGAACACGGTGAAGTTCTTCACCTCGGTCTTGCCGAGGCGGTTCACGCGCTGGCTGGAGGTGTAGTCCCAGCGCTGGGCGTGGAACGGATCGGGAATCGAGGGCGTGCCCAGCAGCGCGTTGACCTGCTGCTTGCTCTGGCCAGCCTGCAACTGCGCCACGGATTCCTCGTGCAGCAGGTTGCCCTGGTAGATGGGCTGCTTGTAGATGATGCCGCAGCCGGCGGTGGACAGGGCGACAACGGCGATCAGCAGGAGGTTGCGCATTGGGACAGGCGATTGAGGAAATCCCGGCGATGATACACTCCCCGGCACCCAGCGCGATCTGACCGGAGGCAACTGGCGCTAAACCGCCAATGAACACGATGGCCATGGAATCCAACGACCTGCGCAAAGTCGGCCTGAAAGTGACGCATCCACGGATGCGCATCCTGGCGTTGCTCGAGCAGAACACACCCCAGCACCACATGACCGCCGAAGACATCTATCGGCAGCTGCTCGACTGCGGCGATGAAATCGGCCTGGCCACGGTATACCGCGTGCTGACCCAGTTCGAGGCGGCGGGGCTGGTGCTCAAGCACAATTTCGAGGGCGGGCAGGCGGTCTACGAACTGGACCGCGGCGGCCACCACGACCACATGGTGGACGTGGACACGGGCAAGATCATCGAGTTCGAGAGCCGCGAGATCGAGGAACTGCAGAAGAAGATCGCGGCCGAGCACGGCTTCGAACTGGAAGAACATTCGCTGGTGCTCTACGTGCGCAAGAAGCGGCGCTGAGTCGACGGCTGGCGATTCGGACGACACCGGCCTTGTGCCGGTGTCTTCGTTTGGGCGGGCGTGGGATTTCCTTGACCTGGCTCGGCTGGCCTTGATTGCGGAGAGGGCTGTCGGCTTGGGGCGCTGGCTCGCGTGCGTTTGGCGTTGCGCGCTGTTGACGTGCGAGGGGGTACTTCGAGGCGAGCCGGGGCGGTAGGGAGCCGGTGTTCCGCCGGAGTAGCAGGTGTGGCGGTGGGGCGGAAGGGGGCCTGCCGCCTGGCATCGCCGGGCTGCGCACTGGCCCTCACCCCAACCCCTCTCCCGGAGGGAGTGGGCTATGAGATGGCTGGCGGGGACGGTTGCCGATGGAACGGCAAAGGGCAGGGGCTCAGGCGTCGGCCAGCAGCTTGCGGGCCGCGGCGCGGGCTTCCTTGCTGACTTCGGCGCCACCCAACATGCGCGCCAGTTCCTCTTCGCGCGCGCGCGCGTCGAGCAGTTCCACCGCGCTCTGGGTCATGCCTTCCACCGGCGCCTTGCTGACCCGGTAATGGGCGTGTCCCTTGGACGCGACCTGCGGCAGGTGGGTCACGCACAGCACCTGGCGGCGTTCGCCCAGGTCGCGCAGCTTGCGGCCGACGATATCGGCCACCGCGCCGCCGATACCCGAATCCACCTCGTCGAAGACCATGGTCGGTACCGCGTCCAGGCCCAGGGCGGCGACCTCGATGGCCAGCGAGATGCGCGACAGCTCGCCGCCGGAGGCCACCTTGCGCAGGGCGCGCGGCGGCTGCCCGGCGTTGGCCGCGACCAGGAATTCGACCCGCTCGGCGCCATTCGGGTCCGGGCGCGGCTGCGGTTGGGGTTCCAGTTCGATCAGGAACTGGCCGCCGCCCATGCCCAGTTCGCCGATCAGCGCGGTGGTGGTGTCCGACAGGGCGCGGGCGGCCTTGTCGCGGCTGGCGGTCAGGATGGCCGCCTTGGCCTGCCAGTGCGCGGCGGCCGTGTCGATCTCGCCGGCCAGCCGCGACAGGCGCTCGTCGGCGCCGCGCAGTTGTTCCAGCTCCACTTCGATGCGTTCGCGGGTGGCGCCCAGTTCCTCCATCGGCACCCGGTGCTTGCGCGCCAGGTCGTGCAGGCGGCCGAGCCGGCGCTCGATTTCCTCGAAGGCGTCCGGGTCGCTGTCCAGGTCGTCCTGCACCCGGTCCAGCTGGGCCAAGGCTTCATGCAGCTGGATGCCGGCGGCTTCCAGCATGCCGTCGATCTCGCCCAGCCGGGCGTCGTGCTGGCTGACCCGCGACAGCTCATGCCGAACCTGCTGCAGCAGGCCAAGCAGGGAAGGGCCCTCGTCGCCGTTGAGCGCGTTGCCGGCGTACTGGCAGGCCTCGATCAGCGCGGTGGAATGCGCCTGGCGCCGGTGGCTGGCGGCCAGTGCGGCCACGGCGGCGGGCTCCAGTTCCTCGCGCTGCAGTTCGCCGAGCTGGTGCTCGAGGAAGGCAATGCGGTCGGATACGTCGCCCTGCTGCGACAGGGCATCGCGCTCGTCGATCAGCGACTGCCAGCGGCCGGCGGCGGCGCGCACCGCGGCGCGCTCGGCCTCGTTGCGGGCATAGGCGTCCAGCAGCGCCAGCTGGCTGGGCCGCGAGAGCAGCGCCTGCTGCTCGTGCTGGCCGTGGATCTCGACCAGGAAGGCGGCCAGCTCAGCCAGCTGCGACACCGGCACCGGCCGGCCATTGATGAAGGCGCGCGAGCCGCCATCGGCGCGGATCACCCGGCGCAGCTGGCACTGGTCCTCGTCGTCGAGCTCGTTGTCCACCAGCCAGCGGCGGGCGGGGGTGTCGTCGGCGAGGTCGAATTCGGCCGAGAGCTCGGCGCGGCCGGCGCCGTGGCGGACCACGCCGCTGTCGGCGCGCAGACCGGACAGGAAGCCCAGCGCGTCGACCATCAGCGACTTGCCGGCGCCGGTTTCACCGGAAACCACGGTCATGCCCGGCCCGAATTCCAGTTCGGTGGCGCGGACGACGGCGAAATCCTTGATCGAGAGATGTCTGAGCATGGTCGGCAGGGGTTGGGGCCGCGCAAAAGCTAGCATGCGCGTGCGGCAGGTCAATGCGGGAATGGCGCGTCCGGCCCCACATTAAGGCGCGGCGGTCGCAGGGGATGAGCCTGAGCCTTGAAACCGGGGGCGCTGCCCACATACGGGGAGCAGGCAGGCGGCAGAACGACCGCCAGGGAACCGGAAATGAACCAAGACCACCCCGAATTCGAGACCGAGAACAGCGCCGCCGCGGCCGATCCGCAGGAGGCGCAGATCCAGGCGTTGCGCGCCGAGATCGAGCAGCTCAAGGGCGAGTCGCTGCGTGAGCGTGCCGACCTGGAGAACCAGCGCAAGCGCGTGGCGCGCGACATCGAGCAGGCGCGCAAGTTCGCCAACGAGAAGCTGCTGGGCGAGCTGCTGCCGGTGTTCGACAGCCTGGATGCGGGGTTGACCGCGGCCGGCACCGAGCCCAGCCCGCTGCGCGAGGGGCTGGAACTGACCTACAAGCAACTGCTCAAGGTCGCCGCCGAGAACGGCCTGACCCTGCTCGACCCGGCGGGCCAGGCATTCAATCCGGAACACCACCAGGCCATCAGCCAGGTCGACGCCCCGGCCGGCGTGGCGCCCGGCACGGTGGTGACCGTATTCCAGAAGGGCTACCTGCTCAACGATCGCCTGCTGCGGCCTGCGCTGGTGGTGGTGGCCCGGGTCGACTGACCCTCCCGGCTGGCCGCCGCCTTGATGCGCGGCCGGCGGCAAACAGCGTTCCGGGGGTGGCTTGAATGTCACCCGGCCATCCCCCACATCCCATTCATACCCGGCGGTTGCCGGCATACGAATCCTCAGGAGTCCCCCATGGGCAAGATCATTGGTATCGACCTCGGCACCACCAACTCGTGCGTGGCGATCATGGACGGCGGCAAGGCCCGCGTCATCGAGAACTCGGAAGGCGACCGCACCACGCCTTCCATCGTCGCCTACACCAAGGACGGCGAAGTGCTGGTGGGCGCCTCGGCCAAGCGCCAGGCCGTCACCAATCCGAAGAACACCTTCTATGCGGTCAAGCGCCTGATCGGCCGCAAGTTCACCGACGCCGAAGTGCAGAAGGACATCGCCCACGTGCCGTACGGCATCATCGCCCACGACAACGGCGACGCCTGGGTGGAAACCAGCGACGGCCGCAAGATGGCGCCGCAGGAAATCTCGGCCAAGGTGCTGGAGAAGATGAAGAAGACCGCCGAGGACTTCCTCGGCGAGAAGGTCACCGAAGCGGTCATCACCGTGCCGGCCTACTTCAACGACAGCCAGCGCCAGGCAACCAAGGACGCCGGCCGCATCGCCGGCCTGGAAGTGAAGCGCATCATCAACGAGCCGACCGCCGCGGCGCTGGCCTACGGCCTGGACAAGGGCGACAACAAGGATCGCAAGATCGTCGTCTACGACCTGGGCGGCGGCACCTTCGACGTGTCGATCATCGAGATCGCCAACGTCGACGGCGAGAAGCAGTTCGAGGTGCTGGCCACCAACGGCGACACCTTCCTG
>JAEWOJ010000129.1 GCA_023399815.1 Pseudomonadota bacterium
TTGCCGGCCAGCGGCCGGCACTACCGTTGAGCGATCAGTCGTCGGCGAGCAGCCTGTTCCAGCCATCCACGCCCAGCTTGTCCAGCGTGGCGATGTTGCGCTCGACGATCACGTCCGGGTCGGGGAACGCGGCCACCGCGCGCTCCACGCTGTCCTCGCGCAGCAGGTGCAGGGTGGGCCAGGGTGCGCGGTTGGTGTAGTTGCTCACATCGTCCGGCGTCGCGCCGGCGAACTGGTACTGCGGGTGGAAGCTGGCCACCTGCAGGATGCCCTGCAGGTCCAGCGCCTCCACCGCCGCGTCGGCGTTGTCGAGGAAATCGTTGTAGTCGAGGAAGTCGGTGAGCACCTGCGGGTGCACGATCAGCGTGGTGTCGACCTGCTCGGCCGGCGTGTCGCGCAGCAGGACCAGTTCCTCGGCCAGTTCCTCCAGCAGCGCCTCGGGCGTGGTGGCGTCGCTGAGCACGAAGCGCACCTGCTCCTTGACGTACACCGCCTTGGCGAATGGGCACAGGTTCAGGCCGATGACGGCCTTCTCCAGCCAGCGGCGGGTATCGGCGATCGGGTCGGGGGCGGCGTCGTTCATGGCATGCAGGCTGGAACCGGGGCGGCCATTCTAGGGGCTGCCGGGCGTTGTCGCGGTGCGGAGGCGGCGCTGGAGAGGCGGCCTGCCGCTGTGCGCTGCTCGATCTCCGCGCAGCAGGCGCGATGGAGCCGACGGGGCAAGCCGTTGTAGGAGGCTGTAGGAGCGACGCCAGTCGCGACAGGGCTCTCCCGGGAAAGTCCTGTCGCGACTGGCGTCGGTCCCACGGTCGCTCTTGCAGTCGCTTCTGCGGTGGTCGTCGTGTCGCTGGCGGCGGTTCAGTCGCGGAAGTTGTCGAACTGCAGCGGCTGCTCGAACTCGTTCTTCTTCAGCAGCGCGATCACTTCCTGCAGGTCGTCGCGCTTCTTGCCGTTCACGCGCAGCTTGTCGCCGTTGATCTGGGTGTCCACCTTGATCTTGGACTCCTTGATCTTCGCGGCGATCTGCTTGGCCAGCTTCTGCTCGATGCCCTGCTTGACCGTGACCTGCTGGCGCGCGCCTCCCAGGTTGGTCTCGATGTCGCCGAACTCCATGCAGCGGAAGTCGATGCCGCGCGCGGCCAGGCGCTGTTTCAGGATGTCGGCCATCTGCTTGAGCTGGAAATCGCTGGGCGCGGCCAGCTTGATCAGCTTGTCGCCGTCCTGCTCGAAGCTGGCGGCCACGCCCTTGAAGTCGAAGCGCGTGGACAGTTCGCGGTTGGCCTGGTCGATGGCGTTGGTCAGTTCGTGCTTGTCGACTTCGGACACGACGTCGAAGGAAGGCATGGCGGAATCCTGCTGGATGAAAACAGCGGCCATTCTAGGCGATCGCCCCGTGGCGCCGCGTCAGGGCGTGTCCTTCCACTGCGCGTGCAGCAGGTTGGACACCGCGAAGCAGGCCGGCGCGTCCTTGTTGGACAGCACGATCACGGTTTCGCCGGTGTGCGGATAGGTGCGCACGTCGGTGCAGATGCCGTCGGCGCTGCCGCCGTGGCCCCAGCGGAAGTCGCGCTCGGGCACGTCCGGGCCGTAGCCGGTGGCGAAGAAGCCCAGGCCCATGAACTCGCGCTGCGGCGTGGTCGCCTCCATGAACAGCAGCAGCGGCAGCAGCCTGCCGTCACGCAGTGCTTCCACGAAGCGCAGCAGGTCGCCGGCCGGCGCCACCTGCCCGCCGGCGGCGAAGCCGCGCGCCGGCAGCGTGGCGCAGTTGCGCACGCGCTTGCCCTCGACCTCGGCGTAGCCGGCGGCCAGGTCCGGCGCCGGGTCGTCGCAGTCGGCGAAGCCGGTGCGGAGCATCCCGGCCGGCTTCAGCACGTGGTCGCGGATGTAGCTCTCGTAGTCCTGCCCGGACAGCACCTCGACCATCCGCCCCAGCACCACGTAGCCGTAGTTGCCGTACTTTTGCTGCGTGCCCGGGGCGAATTCCGGTGGGCGGCCGCCATGCAGTGCGACGATGTCGGCGGCGCTGCGCAGCCGCGCGCGCTCGGCCGCCTGTGCGGCGCCGAACAGTTCGTCCACGTCGCCGGCACCGGCCGTGTGGGTAAGCAGGTGGCGCACCGTCACGGTGTCGGCGAAGCAGCGGTCCGGGTAATCCTTGAGGACGTCGCCGACCCGGCTGTCCAGCGTGATGCGACCGGCGGCGACCTGCTGCAGGATCGCCACGCTGGTGAACATCTTGCCGGCCGAGGCCAGGTTCAGGCGGTCGTCGGCGCGCAGCGGCGCCTCGCCGTTCTCGTCGCGCAGGCCGTAGGCCTTCTCGAACACGACCTCGCCGTCGTGCGCGACCAGCACCACGCCGGAGAACTGGCCGGCCGTCTCCATGCCCAGGGCGAAGCCGTCGAGCCGCGCCAGGTCGGTGGCCGAAGGCGCCTGCGCGGCGGCCGTGGCGCAGGCGCCGAGCAGAAGCAGGGAGGGCAGGACGCGGGGCAGGAAGGGCATCGGGGACATGCGGCCGGCTCCATGAAGGGTGCCGCGAGCATAGCGCCCGCGCCCGGGGCGCCGGCACGGCCTGCGATAATGGGCCATGTCCGTTTCCTCCTCGCCGATCCCCCGTTCTCCCGTGGCCGCGGTGGCCTGGATGCTGTCCGCCGTCGCGTTCTTCTCGCTGATGGACGCCGGCATGAAGCTGCTGTCGGAAAGCTACCCGACCCTGCAGGTGACCATGCTGCGCGGCGCCGCCTCGCTGCCGTTCGTGCTGGTGTGGGTGCTGGCCACCGCCGGGCCGCGCTCGCTGGTCCCGGTGCGCTGGGGCCTGCACCTGCTGCGCGGCGCGCTGGGCATGGCGATGATCGGCTGCTTCGTCTACGCGCTGCGCAGCCTGCCGCTGTCCACCGCCTATTCGATCTACTTCGTCGCGCCGCTGCTGGTGGCGGCGCTGTCGGTGCCGCTGCTGGGCGAACGGGTCGGGCCGCGGCGCTGGATCGCGATCGCCATCGGCCTGGTCGGCGTGCTGGTGGTGCTGCGCCCGGGCGTGGACGGCTTCATCTCGCTGCCGGGGCTGATGGTGCTGCTGGCGGCCACCGCCTATGCCGTGGCCGCGGTGACGGTGAGCCTGCTCACCCGCACCGACACGCCGCAGTCGATGGTGGTGTGGTTCCTGCTGATCATGGCCGTCGGCGCCGGGCTGCTGGCCTGGCCGCAGTGGCAGCCGCTGCAATGGAGGCACGCCGGGCTGATCGCCGGCATGGGCCTGGCCGGCGCGCTGGGGCAGATCGCGCTGACCCGCGCCTTCCAGCTGGGGCAGGCGTCGATGATCGCGCCGCTGGAATACACCGGGCTGGTCTGGGTGATCGGCTGGGACCTGCTGCTGTGGCGGGTGCTGCCGGACCGCATGACCTGGATCGGCGCGGCGATCATCGTCGCCAGCGGCCTGTACCTGCTGCACCGCGAGCGCGTCCAGCATGCGTCGCGGGCCGGGCAGGTGGACCACCCGTGAGCGGCCCGCCGGCCTGCATAGAATCAAAAGGAATAAGATTCCCTCCGTCTGTGCGGGCGCCGCGGCCGCGGCGCTGCTAGGCTTGCCGCCCTTCCGTCCGTCCATCCGCGCCCTGGCCGTGATCGAGTTCCAGAACCTGCACAAATCCTATGCCGTGGATGGCCGCGCGATCACCGCGCTGCATCCGCTCGACCTGACCATCGGCGCCGGCGAGGTGTTCGGCATCATCGGCCATTCCGGCGCCGGCAAGTCCACCCTGATCCGCCTGATCAACCGGCTGGAGGAGCCCAGCGGCGGCCGCGTGCTGATCGACGGCCAGGACGCCACCGCGCTCGACGCCGAGGGCCTGCGCGCGCTGCGTCGGCGGATCGGCATGATCTTCCAGCACTTCAACCTGCTGTCGGCGCGCACCGTGGCCGGCAACGTCGCCTTCCCGCTTGAACTGGCCGGCACGCCGAAGGCGCAGATCGATGCGCGCGTGGCCGAACTGCTGCGCACCGTCGGCCTGGAGGCGCACGCGGCCAAGTATCCGGCGCAGCTGTCCGGCGGCCAGAAGCAGCGCGTCGGCATCGCCCGCGCGCTGGCCACGGGCCCGAAGATCCTGCTGTGCGACGAGGCCACCAGCGCGCTCGACCCGCAGACCACCGCCTCGGTGCTGGCGCTGCTGGCAAAGATCAACCGCGAGCTGGGCCTGACCATCGTGCTGATCACCCACGAGATGGACGTGATCCGTCGCGTCTGCGACCGCGTGGCGGTGCTCGACGCCGGCTATCTGGTCGAGAGCGGGCCGGTGACGGACGTGTTCCTGCACCCGAAGCACCCGACCACGCGCCGCTTCGTGTCCGAATCCGAGCAGGTGGACGAAGGCGAGCTAC
This sequence comes from Pseudomonadota bacterium, assembly GCA_023399815.1. Classification (GTDB taxonomy): domain Bacteria; phylum Pseudomonadota; class Gammaproteobacteria; order Xanthomonadales; family Xanthomonadaceae; genus Stenotrophomonas. Next base: position 4,369 of record JAEWOJ010000129.1, read on the forward strand.
ACCGCGATTTCGCCGCCGTGGACGGGCGCATCGTGCGCCTGACCTTCCTCGGCGACGGCACCTACGAACCGCTGCTGGGCCGCATCGCGCGGCAGACCGGCGTGGACTACAACATCCTGTCCGGCCGCATCGACCGGATCAAGGACACGCCCTACGGGCAGCTGACCGTGGCCCTGGTCGGCGGCGACCAGGACGCCGCCCAGGCCGGCTTCGTCGACGCCGGTGTGCATGTGGAGGAACTGCGCCGATGATCTTCGCGACCGCCGGCGGCTTCTTCCGCCACCTGGATGCTGGCAAGTGGGCCGATATCGGCCAGGCCACCGTCGATACGCTGCTGATGCTGGCCGGCTCGTTGCCGCTGACCATGGCGATCGGTCTTCCGCTGGGCGTGCTGCTGTTCCTGGCCGGATCAAAGCAGCTGCGCCGCCGCCCGCTGCTGTACGGCGTGACCGCGTTGCTGGTGAACGTGCTGCGCTCGGTGCCCTTCATCATCCTGATGATCGTGCTGATCCCGGTGACGCTGGCGCTGATGGGCACCTCGCTGGGCGTACGCGGCGCGATCCTGCCGCTGGTGGTCGGCGCGGCGCCGTTCTACGCGCGCCTGGTCGAGACCGCGCTGCGCGAGGTGGACCGCGGCGTGATCGAGGCCAGCCAGGCGATGGGCGCCACCACCGCGCAGCTGGTGTTCAAGGTGCTGCTGCCCGAGGCGCGGCCCGGCCTGATCGCCGGCGCCACGGTCACCACCATCGCCCTGATCGGCTTCACCGCGATGGGCGGTGCGATCGGCTCCGGCGGCCTCGGCGACTTGGCCTTCCGCGACGGCTACCAGCGCTCGCACACCGACGTGGCCCTGGTCACCGTGGTGCTGCTGCTGGTCCTGGTGCAGGTGCTGCAGATGCTGGGCGACCGGCTGGTGCGCCACTACACTCGCCGCTGAGCGCCTGTTGCTTGCCGTAGGAGCGACGCGAGTCGCGACCGGGCCCTCCCGGTAGAGCCCGGTCG
>JAEWOJ010000131.1 GCA_023399815.1 Pseudomonadota bacterium
CTGGCCGGCTCTGCACGATGCCAGGTATGCGCGGTTGCCGGCCAGCGGCCGGCACTACCGATCATGCACCGCTTGGGCGCTACGCGTTACAGCTCGCCCAGTCCGCTGGCGCGGCCGTCGCTGCCGACTTCGAGCAGGCGCAGGGTATTGGTGGCGCCGTGGGTTTCCATGTGCTCGCCGCTGGTGAACACCACGCGGTCGCCCGGCTGCAGCAGGCCGGCCTCGACCAGCAGGCGGATGCTGCCGCGCGCGGCCTCGCGAGGGGTGAAGCCGCGGCTGTCGAAGTTGATCGGGTAGACGTCGCGCATCAGCGCCATCTGCCGGCGCGCGCCGTCGTGGCGGGTCACCGCGAACACCGGCGCCTTGGCGCGGAAGCGCGACAGGTAGCGCGCGGTGCCGCCGGACTCGGTCATCGCCACGATCGCGCGCACGCCCACGTGCTGGGACAGGAACATGGTCGCCATGGCGATGGCCTGGTCGGCGCGCTCCAGGTTGCGCGGCGAGGCGTTGAAATCGGTGTCGATCTGGAACTGGCGCTCGGCACCGAGGCAGATGCGCGCCATCGCTTCGACCGCCCGCACCGGCCAGGCGCCGGCGGCGGTCTCGGCCGACAGCATCACCGCGTCGGTGCCGTCGATGACCGAGTTGGCCACGTCCAGCACTTCGGCGCGGGTCGGGATCGGGCTTTCGACCATCGACTGCAGCATCTGCGTGGCGGTGATCACCACCTTGTTCTGCGCCAGCGCGGCCTTGATGATCTTCTTCTGCAGGCCCGGCAGCTCGGCATCGCCGATCTCCACGCCCAGGTCGCCGCGCGCGACCATCACCACGTCGCTGGCCTCGACGATCTCGTCCAGGTTGGCGATGGCCTCCGTGCGCTCGATCTTGGACACCAGCGCCGCGTCGCAGCCGTGCTCGCGGGCGATGGCGCGCGCGTCGTTCATGTCCTGCGCGTTGCGGCAGAACGAGACGGCGATGAAGTCCACGCCGATCTTCGCCACGATGCCGATCAGCTCCTTGTCGCGCTCGGTCAGCGCGCCCAGCGACAGGCCGCCGCCCTGCTTGTTCAGCCCCTTGCGGTCGGACAGCACGCCGTCGTTGAGCACGGTGGTGACGATGCGCTCGCCCTGCACTTCGACCACCTGCAGCTGCATCAGGCCGTCGTCGAGCAGCAGGACGTCGCCCGGGCCCACATCCTGCGGCAGGCCCAGGTAGCTCACGCCGACCTGGGTGGCGTCGCCGGTGGGAGCGGCGGCATCGGCGATCAGGTCGAAGCGGTCGCCGGCCTTGAGCCACACCTTGCCTTCGGTGAAGCGCTCGATGCGGATCTTCGGGCCCGGCAGGTCGGCCAGGATGCCCACTTCCACGTCCACGCGCTGCGCGGCGGCGCGCACTTCGGCCGCGCGCTTGGCCTGGCCGGACGGATCGCCATGGGAGAAGTTCAGCCGCACCACGTTGACACCCGCGCGGAACAGATCGTCGAGCACGCCCGGCGCATCGGTGGCCGGGCCGAGGGTGGCGAGGATCTTGGTGCGACGCTGGTGTTCAATCATGGCGAAAACTCCCGGAAAGGCCGCCGAAATTAGCATATCCAGTGCATGACAACGATGTCCCGGATGGTTTCATGCAACATCATCGCCGCTGTCCCGCAGACAGGGCGGACAGCCTGTCCGGACATCGCCACGCCGGCATCGGGCACCATCCCGCGGCGCTGCGCTGGAAAGGCATGCACCGGCGCAGGGCGGCCGTCGCGGGACAGGCCGGAGGCCAGGCGGGACATCGCACCGGCACCGGGCTGCGGTCGATGCCGCGCGTCACCTGCGATGCCCGCGGCAGCGTCCTGGAAACCCACGGCCATGCGTTCCCGCGCTATGCCCCCGCGTTCAACCACGCCGCCACGAGGGCGGCATCGAACGGCCAGTCCAGTTCACGGCTGCCGCCGTCGCGCAGCACCGGCACGCGCGCGCCGTAGCGCGCTTCCAGCGCCGCGTCGTCGTCGATGAACACGCTGTCGAATTCCGGCGCGCGCGCCTGCGCCAGCACCGCCAGCGCCTGGTCGCACAGATGGCAATCGTCGCGCTGGTAGAGGATCAATCCGTCCATCCTGGCTCCGCCGGAAGATTTGCTGCGCTGCAGACGGGACCGGCAGCGGCAAGTCCGTAGAATAGCCGTTCCGTTTCCGCGCCAACCACAGAAACAGCATGTCCGTCAGTACGTTCGACCTGTTCAAGATCGGCATCGGCCCGAGTTCGTCGCACACCGTGGGCCCGATGCGCGCGGCCGAGCGTTTCGTCCACCGCTGGCTGCTCGATCCCGGCCGGCTGCCCGACGTGGCGCGCATCCGCGCCGAGGTGTTCGGCTCGCTGGCCCTGACCGGCCGCGGCCACGGCACCGACACCGCCGTGCTGCTCGGCCTGGAAGGCCATCGCCCCAACCTGATCGACCCGGACATCATCCCGGCCACGCTGGCGCGCATCCGCTCGTCAAAGCGCATCAACCTGATGGGCCAGCACGAGATCGCCTTCGACGAGAAGCGCGACCTGGCCCTGAACAAGCGCCAGAAGCTGCCGTACCACACCAACGGTATGCGCTTCACCGCCTTCGACGGCAACGACGCCGTCATCGCCACGCGCGACTACTACTCGGTCGGCGGCGGCTTCGTGGTCAATGCCGACGATGCCGCCGACGACCGCATCGTGCCCGACCAGACCCCGCTGCCGTACCCGTTCAAGAGCGGCGACGAACTGCTGGCGCAGGCCGCGCGCAGCGGCCTGAGCATCGCCGCGCTGATGTTCGAGAACGAGAAGTGCTGGCGCAGCGAGGACGAGATCAAGGCCGGCCTGCGCGAGATCTGGGACGCCATGCAGGCCTGCGTGGCCCGCGGCATCCGCTCGGAAGGCACCCTGCCCGGCGGCCTGCACGTGGGCCGCCGCGCCCCGGCGCTGTACCGCGAACTGTCCGCGCGCCCGGAAGCGGCCATGCGCGACCCGCTGACCACGCTGGACTGGGTGAACCTGTACGCACTGGCGGTCAACGAGGAGAACGCCGCCGGCGGCCGCGTGGTCACCGCACCCACCAACGGCGCGGCCGGCATCATCCCGGCGGTGCTGCACTACTACGACCGCTTCTGCCCCGGCAGCAACGAGCAGGGCGTGTTCGATTTCCTGCTCACCGCCGCGGCCATCGGCATCCTCTACAAGGAGAACGCCTCGATCTCCGGCGCCGAAGTCGGCTGCCAGGGCGAGGTCGGCGTGGCCTGCTCGATGGCCGCCGGCGGGCTGATGGCCGCGCTGGGCGGCAGGCCGGGGCAGATCGAGAACGCCGCCGAGATCGGCATGGAGCACAACCTGGGCCTGACCTGCGACCCGATCGGCGGCCTGGTGCAGATCCCCTGCATCGAGCGCAACGCCATGGGCGCGGTCAAGGCGATCAACGCCGCGCGCATGGCCATGCGCGGCGACGGCAAGCACAAGGTCAGCCTGGACAAGGTCATCAAGACCATGCGCGATACCGGCCGCGACATGCAGGACAAGTACAAGGAAACCAGCCGCGGCGGGCTGGCCGTCAACGTCATCGAATGCTGAATGCGGCATTCGGTGCTCAAGTCGTCGTCCATGGAGCCGATATAGCTTCCGAGTTCTCGATGTAACCTCATGGAAGTGCGGGATTCAGGGGGAATCTCGATCGACAATCCATCCACCATCCACCATCCGCGCCGGACATTGGCGACTTGCGCCGGGCTGTTGGCTTGTCTTTGGCTGCTGGCCCTGCTGGCGGTGTCGTTGCCGGCTGCCGCGCTGGACGCGGAGAAGCCGTTCCGCGACTACGTCACCGACACCTGGGGCGTGGACCAGGGGCTGCCGCAGATCAGCGTGCTGGCCATCACCCAGGACCCCGCCGGCTACCTGTGGTTCGGTACCCAGACCGGCCTGGCGCGCTTCGACGGCGTGCGCTTCATCCGCTATACCCAGCGCGACGCGCCCGAACTGGGCAACAACATCCTCTCCCTGCTCCCCGACGAGCGTGGCCGGCTGTGGATCGGCACCTCGCAGGGCCTGCTGGTGCTGGAGGACGAGCGCTTCCGCGCCATCGTCCCGGCCGTGGCCGACCGCCCCTCCCCGGCCAGCGCCCTGGCGATGGTCGATGGCAGGGTCCTGGTCGCCTGCTCCGAGGGCATCTGCACGCCGGAGGACGGGAAGCTGCAGCGCGTGCACGCGCTGCCCGGCCCGTCGCTCAGCCTGCTGGCCCGCGACGACGGGCTGTGGGCCGGCGGCGAAGGCCAGGTGTTCCATATCGTCGGCGACAGGATACGGGCACTGCCGCTGCCGGCCACGGCCAACGGCGCCGCGGTCACCGCGCTGGCGCAGGCCGACGGCGACCTATGGGCCGGCACCCGCCACGGCCTGTTCCGGCTCCGGAACGGCACCTGGCAGCTGGCCGCCAGCCAGGCGAACGACGCGCCGCTGACGGTGGAGGCGATGCGCGCCGACCGCGACGGCAACCTGTGGGTGGCCACGCCGCAGTACCTGGAACGGCTGCGCGCCGGCAAGCCGCCGGAGCGCATCCAGAACGCCGCCGGCGCCATCGCGGTCCGCTCGATCTACGAGGACCGCGACGGCAATCTCTGGCTGGGCAGCATGGTCGAGGGCATCACCCGCGCCTGGAACGGTTGGGCCCGGCGCCTGAGCCAGGTCGATGGCCTGGGCAACCCGCTGCTGTGGTCCATCGCCGCCGCGCCGGACGGCCGCATCTGGGTCGGCAGCAGCAACGGCGTCGACGTCTGGCAGGGAGGCCGCTTCCAGAACCGCGTGCCCGGCGCGCGGCTGCCCCACCCCGAGGCCTACAGCCTGCTGCCCGAACGCGACCAGACCTGGATCGGCACCCGCGCCGGCGTGGCGGTGCTGCGCCACGACAAGCTGGAGGAGCCCGCCGAGCTGGCGCCGCTGCACGACGCCCAGATCAACGGCATCGTCCGCGACCACGCCGGCCGGCTGTGGTTCGCCACCACCCGCGGGCTGTTCCTGCTGGAGGACGGCAAGGGCCTGACGCGCTATGCCGAGCGCGACGGCCTGGCCGACCCGCGCATCCGCCTGGTCCACGAGACCCGCGACGGCCGCCTCCTGCTGGGCACCTACCAGGGCCTGTACGAATGGCGCGATGGCCGCATCCTGCCGACCGGCCGCCTCACCGGCCTGGCCGACGACACCCCGGTCACCGCCTTCCTCGAACTCGGGGACGGACGCTGGGTACTGGGCACCAGCAACGGCGAAGGCCTGCACCTCTACGACGGCCAGCGCTGGCACTGGCTGGACCGCGACCGCGACCTGCCCGCCAACGTCGCCTTCCACCTGGCCGAGAACGGCAGCGACCTGTGGGTCGCCGGCATGCGCGGCGTCTACCGCCTGCCGCTGGCCTCGCTGGACCGGGCGCTGGCCACGCCGGACCGGCCGGTCGCCGCGCAGATCGTGATCAACTCCGGCGCCGACCGTGCCGGCGGCCAGCAGGACAAATGCTGCAACGGCGCCGGCAACAGCCGCGGCGTGATGCGCGACGGCCAGCTGTGGCTGCCCACCCGCGATGGCGCGCTGCTGGTGGACGTGACCACGACCACGGACAGCCCGCCGCGGAAGATCCGGATCGAGGACGTGCAGATCCAGGGCCACCGGCTGGCCACCAGCCAGGGCCGGCTCAAGTTGCCGCTCGATGCCCGCGACCTGAAGTTCGAGTTCAGCCTGCCCGACTTCCAGCCGATGCATTCCCCGCAGCTGCGCTACCGGCTGGCCGGCTACGAGGACGACTGGCACGAACTGGACAGCCCGGCGATGCGCAGCGCCAGCTACGCCAGCCTGCCGCCCGGCCACTACACCTTCGAGGTCGCCGACTTCAGCCGCGCCGATCCGCTGAACGGCGCCGCGCGCGTGGGCCTGGAGATTCCGCGGCGCCTGTACGAGACCCTTGCCTTCCGCCTGCTGGCGCTGCTGTTGCTGGCCGGCTTGCTGTGGCTGTGCTACCTCGGCCTGCAGCATCGCCACGCGCGCCAGCGCGCACATCTGGAACGGCTGGTGCAGGAGCGCACCTACGACCTGCAGGCCGCGAACGCGCAGCTGAAGGCAATCAGCTTCACCGACCCGCTCACCGGCCTGCACAACCGGCGCTACCTGACCCAGCAGATCCCGACCGACCTGTCGTTCTACGAACGCGACGCCGGCTACCGCGACGGCAGCGAAGCGGTGGTGTTCGCCCTGCTCGACGTGGACCACTTCAAGTCGATCAACGACACCCACGGCCATGCCGCCGGCGACCGCGTGCTGGAGCAGATCGGGCAGCTGCTGGGCGAGCTCAAGCGCAGCGGCGACTACGTGGCGCGCTGGGGCGGCGAGGAATTCCTGCTGGTGTTCCGCCCGTTGCCGCGCGACAGCCTGGCGCTGCTGGGCCAGCGCCTGTGCACGCGCATCGCCGGGCACAGCTTCGACCTGGGCAACGGCCAGCGGCACCACCTCACCGCGTCGATCGGCCTGATCGAATGCCCGCTGTTCCCCAGCCACCCGCGCCTGCTCGGCTGGGAACAACTGGTCACCCTGGCCGACCGCGCCCTGTATCGCGCCAAGAGCTCCGGGCGCAACGGCTGGATCGCCTATCGCGCGGTGCCGGGCGCGCGCCTGCCCGACGACCTGTCCATGGTCGAGGGCGATCCGTGGTGGCTGGTGGAAAGCGGGCTGCTGGAAATGTTCGGCGTCGACGGCGAGATCCACTGCGAAGCCGTTTCCTGAGGATCGCGCGGCGGCGGTGAATCCCTTCCCCGGCGCCACGCGGCCCGCGCCTGGCGGGCCGCCCTCCAAGCGCCGGCCGTCGAGTCACGGATGGGCAACGCCCCGCACATGCCATGGCCCGTGCGGGGCCGGCCCCACGCTCATTCGACCAGGCTCATTCGACCAGGAACGTCACCCGCAGGTTGACCCGCCATTCGGTGATGTTGCCGTCGCCGTTGGTGACCACCTTGGTCTCGTTGATCCAGGCGCCCTGGATGCCCTTGACCGTCTCGGCCACCTTTTTCAGCCCGCTGCGCACCGCGTCCTCGACGCTGGCGCCGGACGACGCGCTGACTTCGATGATCTTCGCCACTGCCATGTCCGCCTCCGTTGGTTGCGCCACGAACCACTCGTGGCCGCATCGAGCTTGGCGGCTGCCGTGTTAACGCACCGACACGAGGTGCTAGCATCGGGCCGCGATGAATCCCGCCCCCAACGTCATCCTGGTCGGCCCCATGGGCGCCGGCAAAACCTGCATCGGCCGCCGCCTGGCCGAGCGCTTCGGGCTGGATTTCGTCGATGCCGACCAGGCCATCGTCGAGGACGTGGGTTCGGCCATTCCCACCATCTTCGAGAACCTCGGCGAGGCCGGCTTCCGCGCGCACGAGAAGCGCGTGCTGGCCAAGCTGCTGGAACGCGGCGGGCAACTCGTCTCCACCGGCGGCGGCGCGGTGCTGGATGCCGACAACCGCCACCGGATCCGGCAGCGCGGCTTCGTGATCTGGCTGCGCGTGGGCGTGGCCGCGCAGCTGCAGCGCCTGCAACGCGACAAGAGCAGGCCGCTGCTGCAGCGCGACGACCGCGAGCAGCTGCTGCACGACATGGCCGCGCTGCGCGACCCGCTGTACCGCGAGGTCGCCGACCTGGTCATCGACACCGATCCCTATTCCCCCGCCGAGGCCACCGCGCAACTGGTGGTGCGCCTGGCCGCGCAGTGGCAGAACCCGGACTTCCCCGCATGAGCACCGCTCCCCGCACCGTCGCCGTCGGCGGCGGCTCGCCGTACCTGATCCACATCGGCCCCGGCCTGCTCGCCGATGGCGACCTGCTGGCCGGCGCCGTCCGCGGCCGCCACGTGCTGCTGGCCAGCGACGACACGGTCGCGCCGCTGTACCTGGCCCGCGTGCGCGACGCCCTGCTGGCCGCGCGCCCGGGACTGAAGATCGGCCAGCACCTGATCCCCGCCGGCGAAGCGTCCAAGACCCTGCACAACTTCGGCGGCGTGATCGACGCCCTGGCCACGCTCGGCGCCACCCGCGACGCCTGCGTGCTGGCGCTCGGCGGCGGCGTGGTCGGCGACCTGGCCGGTTTCGCCGCCGCCTGCTGGATGCGCGGCGTGGACTGCGTGCAGTTGCCCACCACCCTGCTGGCGATGGTCGATTCCTCGGTCGGCGGCAAGACCGCGGTGGACATCGCGCAGGGCAAGAACCTGGTCGGCGCGTTCCATCCGCCGCGCGCGGTGATCGCCGACACCGGCGCGCTGCGCACCCTGCCCGCGCGCGAACTGCGCGCCGGTCTGGCCGAGGTGATCAAGTACGGCTGCATCCGCGACCCGCTGTTCTTCCAGTGGCTGCAGGCCGAGCGCGCGGCGCTGCTGGCCGGCGACGACGCCGCGCTGGCGCAGGCCATCGCCCGCAGCTGCGAGCACAAGGCCGAGATCGTCGCGCGCGACCCGCTGGAAAAGGGCGAGCGCGCCCTGCTCAACCTCGGCCACACCTTCGGCCATGCCATCGAGACCGCGCAGGGCTACGGCGCGCCGGGCAACGACAACCTCAACCACGGCGAGGCGGTGGCGGTGGGCATGGTTCTGGCGGCGCAGCTGTCGGCCGCGCTGGGCATGGCCGACGCCGCGGACGCGGACACCCTGCGCGAGCTGCTGCGGGCCTATGGCCTGCCGGTGACGGTCCCCGCCGGCCTGGAACCGGAAGTCCTGCTGGGCCACATGCGCCTGGACAAGAAGAACATCGCCGGCCGCCTGCGCCTGGTGCTGTGGCGCGGCATCGGCAGGGCCGAAGTGGTGCCGGACGCAGACGAAGCCGCGGTGCTGGACGTGCTGCGCGCCGGCTGACCTCGACCGGGTAGAGCCGGCCGCTGGCCGGCTGCCTCGTGCGACGCGGCATCCCTGCGATTGCCGGACGCGGGTTGTCTTGCGTCATCCGGTATTTCCGCGGTTGCCGGCCAGCGGCCGGCACTACCCGTGTTACCGGCGTGTGGCCTGCCACGCACGCGCCGCGGCCCCGCAGCCGGCTACAATCGCGGTCATGCGCGTCTACCTGCAGCAGCCGCCCAGCGGCAACGAATCCCCCCGCTATGTGCAGCTTTCCCTGGTGCCGGACCTGCTCGGCGGCTGGGAACAGCTGCGCGAGACCGGCCAGACCGGCGGGCGCGCGCAGTTGCGGCGCGAACTGTTCCTGCGGCAGGACGAGGCGCGCCACGCCTTCGAGAAGGCGCGCGACGCGCAGATCAAGCGCGGTTTCCAGGTGGTGTTCGCCAGCGGCGAGCCGCAGCCCTGACCGGCCTCCGGCGCATCGCGCCGCTCCGGCCCCACGGCCACGTTCCAAGGAGTTTTCCGTGACCAGCCCCCTTCGCAACGACCGCTTCCTGCGCGCCCTGCGCCGCGAGCCGGTGGACTGCACCCCCGTCTGGCTGATGCGCCAGGCCGGCCGCTACCTGCCGGAATACCGCGCCACCCGCGCCAGCGCCGGCAGCTTCCTGGGCATGGCCAAAAACCCGGAAATCGCCTGCGAGGTGACGCTGCAGCCGCTGCGCCGCTTCGACCTGGACGCGGCCATCCTGTTCTCCGACATCCTCACCGTGCCCGATGCGATGGGCCTGGGTTTGTACTTCGCCGACGGCGAGGGCCCGAAGTTCCACCACCCGGTACGCGATGCCGCGGCCATCGCCCGGCTGGCGGTGCCGGACATGGAGACCGAGCTGGGCTACGTGATGGACGCAGTGCGGCTGATCCGCCGCGAGCTGGACGGCAAGGTGCCGCTGATCGGCTTCTCCGGCAGCCCATGGACGCTGGCCTGCTACATGGTCGAAGGCGGCGGCAGCAAGGACTATGCGCGCATCAAGGCGATGGCGCTGAACGAGCCACGGGCGCTGCACACGCTGCTGGGCGTGGTGACCGATGCGGTGATCGCCTACCTGTCCGCGCAGCGCGCGGCCGGTGCGCAGGCGCTGCAGGTGTTCGACACCTGGGGCGGCGTGTTGAGCCCTGCGATGTACCGCGAGTTCTCGCTGCCCTACCTGGCGCGCATCGCCCGCGAACTGGAGCGCGGCGACGGCGCCGGCCGCACCCCGCTGATCCTGTTCGGCAAGGGCACCGGCCAGTACGTGGCCGAGCTGGCCGCCACCGGCGCCGAAGGCGTGGGCGTGGACTGGACGATCACGCTGGAAGACGCCGCGCGCGCGGCCGGCGGCAAGGTCGCGCTGCAGGGCAACCTCGACCCGGCCACGCTGTACGGCTCGCCCGAGGCGATCGCGCGCGAAGCCGGCAAGGTGCTGGACAGCTACGCCGCCGGCAACGGCGGTTCGCGCGAGGGCCACGTCTTCAACCTCGGCCACGGCATGTCGCCGGACATGGATCCCGACCACGTCGCCGTGCTGGTGGACGCCGTGCACCGGCTCAGCCGCCGCTGAGCCGTGGGAGCGTGCCGGCGCGCGGATGCGCCTGCACCCGGCACCTGCACCTCGACGCACGTCACGCCGCCCGACCAACGGTCGGGCGCCACCGGGGCCGGCCTTCTGGCCTTGACCGGACCTGGCCGATAATCGGCGCGTTCTCCATCGTTCCGAGGTCGCAATGACCGCAGCGGCACCCCTCCCCGCCGACGATCCGCACAAGCCCCTGTTGTGGCTGGTGTCGCTGGCGATCTTCATGCAGATGCTGGACTCGACCATCGTCAACACCGCGTTGCCGGCGATGGCGCGCAGCCTGGGCGAGAGCCCGCTGCAGATGCAGTCGGTGGTGTTCAGCTACGCGCTGGCGGTGGCCAGCTTCATCCCCGCCTCGGGCTGGGTCGCCGACCGCTTCGGCACGCGCCGCACCTTTCTCGCCGCGATCGTGCTGTTCACCCTCGGCTCGCTGGCCTGCGCGCTGTCGCCCACGCTGCGCTGGCTGGTGGCCGCGCGCGTGCTGCAGGGCATCGGCGGGGCGATGCTGCTGCCGGTAGGGCGGCTGGCGGTGATGCGCTCGGTGCCGCGCGCGCAGTTCCTGTCGGCGATGAGCTTCATCGCGATCCCGGCGCTGGTCGGGCCGCTGCTGGGGCCGACGCTCGGCGGCTGGCTGGTGCAGGTCGCGTCCTGGCACTGGATCTTCCTGATCAACCTGCCGATCGGGCTGGTCGGCCTGCTCGCCGCGCTGCGCATCATGCCCGACCACTACGGCCAGGAACGGCAGCACTTCGACCTGGCCGGCTACCTGATGCTGGCCTTCGGCATGGTCGCGCTGTCGCTGGCGCTGGACGGCGCCTCCGGCTTCGGCGCGGCGCACGCGCTGGTGCTGCTGCTGGCGGTGGTCGGCATTGCCGCGCTGGCCGGCTACTGGCTGCATGCGGCCGGCCGCCGCGACGCGCTGTTCCCGCTGACCCTGTTCCAGATCGCCAGCTTCCGCATCGGCATCCTCGGCAACCTGTTCTCGCGCATCGGCAGCGGCGCGATGCCGCTGCTGATCCCGCTGCTGCTGCAGGTCGGCATGGGCATGAGCCCGATGGCGGCGGGCATGATGATGATCCCGGTGGCGCTGTCGGGCATGGCCGCCAAGCGCGCGGCGGTGACCCTGGTGGAGCGCTTCGGCTACCGCCGCATCCTGATGACCAACACCGTCTGCGTCGGCCTGGTGATGGCCAGTTTCATGTTCATCACCGTGCAGCAGCCGCTGTGGCTGCGGCTGCTGCAGCTGGCGCTCTTCGGCGCGGTCAACTCGATGCAGTTCACGGTGATGAACACCGTCACCCTGCGCGACCTGGATACCGCCCAGGCCAGCAGCGGCAACAGCCTGCTGTCGATGGTGATGATGCTCGCCACCGGCTTCGGTGCGGCCACCGCCGGCAGCCTGCTGTCGACCTTCGGCCAGCATCTCGCCGGCCACGGCGCCACCGCCGCGCTGCACGCCACCTTCGTCTGCGTCGGCGCGATCACGCTCAGCTCGACGCTCGTCTTCTGGCAGCTGCCCGAGAACCGCCCGCATCCGCGCGCGGTGGAGGAAGTGGCGGAGTGATCAGGCCGGGCGTTCTTCCGGCAGCGGGCCGTCGCCCGCCGTCGCGGAAGGACGCCAGGCCGCGGCGATCGCCGCGACCAGCATCTCGCCGCTGACCGGCTTGCGCAGGAAGCCGTCGAACCCGGCCGCGCGCGCCTGCTGCTCGGCGGTGGCGTCGGAGCGTGCGGTCACCGCCACCAGCGGGAAGCCATGGCCCAGGCCGCGCAGCTGCCGGGCCAGCGCCAGCCCGTCGAGCGCGGGCAGGTCCAGGTCGAGCAGGCCGATGTCGAAGCCGCCCGCCGCCACTTCGCCCAGCGCGGCCAGCCCGTGCAGGGCATGCACGACCTGGTGGCCGCGGGCGCGCAGCAGGCCGGCGATCACGTCGGCCACGGTGGGGTCGTCCTCGACCAGCAGGATGCGCAGGCTGCCCTCCGGCCCTTCGCCCGTTGCCCTGGCCGGACCATCGGCATCCACCGGCCGCCAGGGCAGCGGCAGTTCGACGATGAAGCGCGCGCCGGCGCCCAGGCGGCTGTCGATGCGGATCTGGCCGCCCATCGCCACCGCCAGTTCCTGGCAGATCGCCAGCCCCAGTCCGCTGCCGCCATAGCGCGAGGCGGTGCGCGGGCCCTCGGCCTGCTCGAAGCGCTGGAACAGGCGCACCTGCTGCTCGGCGGTGATGCCCGGGCCGGTGTCGCTGACCTCCAGGCGGATGCCCGCGCCGTCCGGCAGCAGGTCCACGTCCAGCCCGATCTGCCCGTGCGCGGTGAACTTGACCGCGTTGCCGAGCAGGTTCATCAGGATCTGCCGCAGCCGCATCGCATCCCCGGTCACGCTGACCGGCATCGGCAGGCGCCGCTCGTACACGAACAGCAGGCCCTGCTTGTGCGCGACCGGAGCGATGAACGCGGCGACCTCGTCCAGCAGCGGCGCCAGCTCGAAGGGCTGCGCCTCCAGCTCCAGGCGGCCGGCCTCGATGCGGGCCAGGTCGAGGGAGTCGTTCACCAGCCGCAGCAGGTGGGTGCCGGCCTGCTGGATCGAGTTGGCATAGCGCCGCTGGGTGTCGTCCAGCGGCGTGTCCAGCAGCAGTTCGGTCATGCCCAGCACGCCGGTCATCGGCGTGCGCACCTCGTGGCCGAGCGTGGCCAGGAAGCGGGTCTTGGCCATCGACGCCTGTTCGGCCAGCACGCGCCGCTGCTCGGCCAGCTGCCATTCGCTGCGCCGGTGCAGGCGCGCGCGGTAGGCCATCACCGCGATGCCCAAGGCCAGCAGCGCCGCCAGGGCGTACATCGCCAGCGCCCAGCCGCTGCGCCACCACGGCGGCGCCACCTCGATCCGCAGCGGCGGCGCCGCGATCCAGCCGCCGCCGGGCACCGCGCCCTGCACCTGCAGCGTGTAGCTGCCCGGCGACAGGCGCGGGAACACCCGCTCGCCGCTGGCGCCGGCGCCCACCCAGTCCGGGTCGTAGCCGTCCAGCCGGAAGCGGTAGGCGTTGTTGGTGGAATCGGCGAACGCCAGCAGCCGCGCGACGATGTGCAGGTCGCGGTCGCCGTCCCTGAGCGGCAGCGCGCGCTCGTGGGTCAGGTCGGCTTCCTGGTCGCCACGGCGCACGCTGATCCGCTCGATCACCAGCGGCGGCCGGCGGGTCAGCGGCTTGACCTGCGCCGGCTCGAACAGCACCACGCCCTCCGGGGTGCCGCCCGCCACCTGGCCGGTACGCGCCTGCACCAGGCCGCGGCGCCGGAACTCCTGCCCCGGCAGGCCGTCGTGCACGCCATACAGGCGCAGCGAGCGGCGGGCCGGATCGACCCGGATCAGGCCGCGCGCGCTGCTGGCCCAGACGATCCCGCCGTCGTCCACCACCAGCCCGCCCGGCGCCAGCACGGGGAAGCCCTGCTCCGCGCCGATGCTGGTTTCCAGCGCCAGTTGCGCGCCGTCCCAGCGGTAGCGGTCGACCTGCCCGAGGGCGGCGGTCCAGACCGCGCCCGCGCCGTCCGCGTCGAAGGTGTAGACATGGCCGCGCGGGCCGCCCGGCACCGGCTGGAAGGTGCCGCTGCGCGGCTGCCAGGCCGAGAGCCCGGACGCGCCGGCCAGCCACAGCCGGTCCCCCGGCCCGCAGCGCATGTCCTCCAGCGCCACCGCGGGCATGCCGCGCTGGCCGGGCTGGATGCGCAGCAGCACGCGTCCGTCGGCGTCGCGCTGCTGCAGGCCGCCGTCCTCGGAATACACCCAGACGCGGCCGCCATCGCAGAGCCGCACGATGTCGCCGTCGCCGACCATCGCCGCATCCACCGCGTCTTCGTGGTGCCAGCGGCGGACGCTGCGGTCGCGCGGGTCGTAGCGCACCAGCGCGTCCAGGCTGCCGATCCAGACCCGGCCCTGCGCGTCCTCGGCCACCGACTGCGGCCAGTTGATGCCGTCGATCGGTTGCAGGTGGTGCTCCACCGCGCCGGTGGCCGGGTCCAGCCGGTCCAGCGCGCCGCGGGTGCCCACCACCCAGATCCCGCCCGATGCCGAGGCGGCCAGGGCCAGCGCATAGGGATTGCGCAGCGACGCCGGGTCGTCCAGGTGCCGCGTCAGCACGGAGAACTGCCGCCAGTTCGGCGACAGGTGCCACAGCCCGGCGTTGGTGCTGGCGAACCACAGGCCGCCGTCGCGGTCCTCGTAGGCCGAGCTCCAGTTGGGCTTCACCAGCCCGCGCTCGTGGGCGCTGTACAGCGCCACGTTGCGCACCGGGCCGCCGTCGCGGCTGCGCCCTAGGCCGTCGCGCGTATCCAGCCAGTAGTTGCCGTCCGCGGCGTACTGCAGCACGTTGAGCACGTCGCCCGGCGCCGCGTCGGGCCAGTCCACGCGCTCGAAGCGGCCATCGCGCCGGCGCACCGCCACGCCGTCGGTGGTCGCCACCCACAGCCGCTGCCCGCGGTCGACCTTCAGCCCGTTGATCCGCCGCGACGGCAGCACGCCCTCGCCTTCGGGCGCGAAACCGCTGCCGGTCCAGCGCGCCAGGCCGCCCTTGGTGCCCACCCACAGCACGCCGTCGGGGGTGACCGCCAGGAAGGCAACCGACGCCGACGGCAGGCTGTCGCGCCGGCCCGGCTCCGGCATGAAGCGCTGGATCGTGCCGTCGGCGGCCAGCCGGTGCAGGCCGGCCGTCGGCGTACCGAACCAGACGCTGCCATCGGGCGTGGAGGCGATGCTCCAGATGGTGTTGCTGCCGATCTGCGGGTAGGTCCTGCGGTCGAAGAAGCGGAAGCTGCGGCGGTCGGCCGACAGCATCCCCAGGCCCGCGTTCTGGGTGCCGATCCACAGCTGGTTGCGGGCGTCGACGTGCAGGCTCCAGACCAGGTTGTCGCGCAGGCCGTCCTCGGCGCGCCAGATGCGGTAGTTGCGCCCGTCGAAGCGCGCCAGGCCATCGCGGCTGGCCAGCCACAGGTAGCCGGAGCGGTCTTCGGCGAAGGCATTGATGCTGGTCGACGGCAGGCCATCGACCACGCCCAGCTGGCGCGGCTGCGGGGTGACCGGCACCTCGGCCCGCACCGCGGCGGCGGGCAACAGCAACAGGCACAGCAGCCACGTCGGCCACCGCCTCACGGCGCGCGCTCCCGCTGCCGCGCGCTACGGGCGCCAGGCAAGGCCGGCCTGGCGGCGCGGCCCCTCGTATATCCGCTCGTTTCGTGCCTGTCCGCGTCTTCCATCCATCGCCCGTCGCCGTCCGTATCCCCGGGAAAATACCATCCGCACCGGGGATTGGCCGCTTCCCGCGAGACGAGCCGGCACCGTCGTGATCGTTCCACCCGCAGTGCACGCGCATCGTCGTGCACCGTACAAAGCCGCAGCTGCGCAACAATCCATTGCGTGGCCCGGCAACAAACCCTGGCGGGCATGTGCCTAGAATCCCCCAACCTTCCCGGAGCCGGACCTTGCCACGCTTCCTCGCCCTGCTGCTCGCCTGCCTGTTGCCGCTGTCGGCGTCGGCCGCCGCCCGCTACCGGCTGGACCCGGTGCACACGCGGGTGCTGTTCGCGGTGGAGCACGCCGGCTTCTCGCAGGCGCTAGGCACGGTGTCGGGCAGCGAGGGCGTGCTGGAGTTCGATCCCGGCGACTGGCGCAGCGCCCACCTGGACGTGGTCATCCCCATCGCCCGGCTCGACCTGGGCAACGACAAGTGGAACCAGGCCACGCTGGCGCGCAACCTGCTCGACGGCAAGCATCATCCGCAGGCGCGCTTCGTCTCCACCCGGGTCGAACCGGTGGATGCGCAGAGCGCGCGCGTGCATGGCCTGCTGACCCTGCGCGGCGTTACCCGTGAGGTCGTGCTCGACGTCCGCCTCAACGCGCTCAGGCGGCATCCGCTGCCGCCCTTCCGCCGCACCGCCGGCTTCTCCGCCACGGCCACGCTGCTGCGTTCGGACTTCGGCATCGACGCCTGGAAATCGGTGATCGGCGACCGGGTGGAACTGCGCATCGAAGCCGAGGCGGTGCGCGACGACAATGCCGCCGCGCCCGATGCACCCGACGAACCTGCGCCCGGCGAGGACGACGTGCAGTCCGCGGCCGACGCCGCGGCCCGACTTTCCCCACAACCGGAATCCCGTCCATGAGCATGAAGAACACTCCCGAGCGCTGGGGCAGCGTCAGCAAGAGCCTGCACTGGCTGATCGCCCTGCTGATCCTCGCCCTGGGCATCGTCGGCCTGCTCATGGGCGAGCTGCCCAGGACGCCGAAGTACTTCTGGGTCTACACCGCGCACAAGTCGATCGGCATCACCGTGCTGGCGCTGGTGGCGCTGCGGCTGCTGTGGCGGCTGTATGCCGGCGCCCCCAGGCCCGTGCCGGGCACGCCGACCTGGCAGGAGCGCATCGCCGAGGCCACGCACTGGCTGCTGTACGTGCTGATGTTCGCCATCCCGCTGTCGGGCTGGCTGTACGACTCGGCCAGCGGCCTGCGCCCGTTCAAGCTGTTCGGGCTCTACGAGATGCCCAAGCTCGTCGCACCGAGCGAACAGTCCGCGCAGGTCTCGCATGCCATCCACGAATGGGGCTTCTGGCTGCTGATCCTGGTGGTGCTGGCGCATGCCGGCGCCGCCCTCTACCACCATCTCCACCAGCGCGACGCCACCCTTGCGCGCATGTTGCCGCAAGGCTGGCTGGCCGCCCCACAGAAGGAATCCGCATGAACATCAAGCTCACCACTCCGGTCGCCGTGGCCGCCGCCCTGGCCGGCATGCTGGCGACGGCCCCGGCCATGGCCGCGGACTACGAACAGGCCCCCGGTTCGATCCTGGTCTTCGCCACCAAGTACGACGGCGAGATCTTCACCGGCACCTTCCCCGGCTTCCAGACGCGGCTGAGCTTCGACCCGGCCGATCCGGCCGCCGGCAGGCTCGACGTCACCATCCCGCTGGCCGGCGCCCGGAGCGGCAACAGCGACCGCGACTCCACCCTGCAGGGCAAGGACTTCTTCAACGTCGCCCAGTTCGCGCAGGCGCGCTATACCGCCAGCGGCTTCCGCGCCGTGGGCGAGAACCAGTTCGCCGCCGACGGCACGCTGGAACTGCGCGGCATCAGCAAGCCGGTCACTCTCACCTTCACCTGGACGCCCGGCGCGCAGCCGGTGCTGACCGGCAAGGCGACGGTCAAGCGCCTGGACTTCGGCGTCGGCGGCGGCGACTGGAGCGACACCAAGACCATTCCCGACGAAACCGCGATCAGCACCAAGCTCGTGCTGCGCGCGAAGTAAGCAATGCGTCCGCGCCGCTTCCCGGGTCAACCGGCCCGGGAAGCGACGTCGCCTGCGGGTACCTGGCCGCCCCGCAGGAGCGGGTGACGCCCGAAAGCGGTTCGCCGCAAGGAGCCAACCGCGCGGCGCCCGCCTCAGGACGACAGCAGTCGTCCCAGTTCCGCCGGCCGGGCCGCCAACGCGCCGGCCCCGGCCAGGGTCAGTTCCTCGTGGCCGCCGAATCCCCACAGCACGCCGACGTTGCGCATGCCGTGGTGGCGGGCGCCTTCGATGTCCATGCGGCGGTCGCCGATCATCCAGCACTGCGCCGCCCGCAGCGACAGCCGCCGCAGCGCCTCGGCGATCAGCTCCGGCTTGTGGCTGCGCGAACCGTCCTCGGTGGCGCCGACGATGTCCTCGAAGCAGCCGCCGAACGGCAGGTGCTCGACGATGCGCCGCGCATGCGGTTCGTTCTTGGCGGTCACCACCGCCAGCCGGTGGCCGGCGGCGTGCAGGCCCTGCACGACCTCGCCGATGCCGGCATAGATGTCGTGCTCCCGCCAGCCCAGCACGTCGAAGCGCTCGCGGTACAACTCCACCGCCTGCTCCACCCGTGGCGCATCGCCGAACACGGGAGCGAAGCTGGTGCGCAGCGCCGGGCCGATCCACTTGCGCAGTTCGGCGTCGCCCGGCACCGGCTGCTGCATCTTCTCCAGCGCGTAGGCCACGCAGCGGGTGATCCCGACGGCCGAGTCGATCAGGGTGCCGTCGAGATCGAAGAACAGGACGTCGCGGCTCACGCGCCGCGCGCCTCCAGCGCCGCCACCGCCGGCAGGGTCTTGCCTTCGAGGAATTCGAGGAACGCGCCGCCGCCGGTGGAGATGTAGCTCACATCGCCGGCGATACCGTACTTGTCCACCGCCGCCAGCGTGTCGCCGCCGCCGGCGATCGAGAATGCTTTGGACGCGGCGATCGCGCGCGCCAGCGCCTCGGTGCCCTTGCCGAAGGCGTCGAACTCGAACACGCCGACCGGGCCGTTCCAGACCACGGTACCGGCCTTCGCGATCAGCTCGGCATAGCGCGCGGCGGTGGCCGGGCCGATGTCGAGGATCATGTCGTCGCTGCCCACCGCGTCCACCGGCTTGACCGTGGCCGGCGCATCGGCGGCGAACGCCGGCGCCACCACCACGTCGGTCGGCAGCGGGATCTGCGCGCCGCGCGCCCTGGCGTCGGCGTCGATCCTGCGCGCGGTGTCGAGCAGGTCGTTCTCGACCAGCGACTTGCCCACGCCGTGGCCTTCGGCGGCGATGAAGGTGTTGGCGATGCCGCCGCCGACGATCAGCTGGTCCACCTTGCCGACCAGGTTGGACAGCAGTTCCAGCTTGGTGCTGACCTTGGAGCCGGCGACGATGGCCAGCAGCGGCCGCGCCGGGTTGGCCAGCGCCTTGTCCAGCGCATCCAGCTCGGCCATCAGCAGCGGGCCGCCGGCGGCGACCGGGGCGAAGCGGATCACGCCGTGGGTCGAGGCCTGCGCGCGGTGCGCGGTGCCGAACGCGTCCATCACGAACACGTCGCACAGCGCGGCGTACTGTTTCGACAGCGCTTCGTCGTCCTTGCCCTCGCCGACGTTCATGCGGCAGTTCTCCAGCAGCACGATCTGCCCCGGCGCGACGTCGACGCCCTCGACCCAGTCCTTGACCAGCGGCACTTCGACGCCCAGCAGTTCGGACAGGCGCGCGGCCACCGGCGCCAGCGAATCGGCCTCGCTCCAAACGCCTTCCTTCGGCCGGCCCAGGTGCGAGGTGACCATCACCGCCGCGCCCTTCTCCAGCGCCAGCTTCAGCGTCGGCAGCGACGCGGTGATACGCTGCTCGGAGGTGATCCTGCCGTTCCCGTCGATCGGCACGTTCAGATCCTGGCGGATCAGCACGCGCTTGCCGGCGAGGTCGAGGTCGGTCATGCGGACGATGGACATGGGTAATTCTCTGGCTTCTGGGGAAGGGGAGTAGGTCGTGGAGCCGCCATCCATGGCGCAGCATGCCGGCTTCGGAACGTCCGGCCCGGCCATCCATGGCCGGGCGCTCGGCAGCGCGGACTGCCGATAGGGCAGTCCGCTCAGTCCGCCTCGCCCTGGCGGATCAGCACGCGCTTGCCGGCGAGGTCGAGGTCGGTCATGCGGACAATGGACATGGCGGGGGGCGGCTCCGGAAACGGGGGAAACCACGATTCTCGCCCGCGCCGCCAGCGCGGGCAAACCCGCAATGCGGGTAGTGCCGGCCGCCGGCCGGCAACCTCTTTGAACC